>NZ_JBHSOW010000063.1:0-166437 GCF_042656405.1 Paenibacillus solisilvae
CGAATGGGTTAATATAATTATACCACATTAACGCGGTGTCGTATTAAATTATTTGAACATAAACAAGGTTGTCGAGACTTTCTCGACAGCCTGAAACACCGGAATTCCCGGTGTTTGATAGACCGCTAATACACATAATCCTCTTTCTTCTTCTGAACCGCGGCAAGATACTCACTTCGCACATAATCAGGCTGCAGCACCTTAAGCGTCCTGGCTTCACCCGCTTCCCAGGTGACAATACCGGTTTCCTTCAGCCGATTGAGATGATTGTACACGGCGTTGCGTGTTTTGAGCCCGGACAGCCTTCCCACCTCTTCGACGGTTGGCGATATCTGCTTCTTCGTGGTATAGCAGAGTATTTCATAAGCGACTTCCAGACTTTTCAATGAGATATTCAACCTGCATCCCTCCATTATAGGAACATTTGTTCCCATTATAGATGAGGATCGAACTAGAATCAAATACTAATTATTTACAAACCCCGTCATGCTCGCAGTATTTATGAATCTTCTTTCCTCCTGCTCCCGCTTCCTCCCATCCCTTCCCTCGTCTGCCTCAATAATTGATGCCCATAAACCGCAGCGGCTCCGCACAGAATACCCTGCAGTACGCTTCGCACATGAAAGCCCAGCATGAATAGAGTGACTGTAATGGAAAAAGCGGTAACGGCATAGATGATTGTCCAATCCGGGACCTTTGGCGTCTGTTTCAGAATGTATCCAATAACCCAGCAAGCGGCAATGACCAAGAATAAAGACGGATCTATTAAATTTGTAATCGCACTCCATTCCATAACTCATCACGCTCCGTTTTTAATATAGAATATGTGATTGCTGGGCGGATGGTCCCTCAGGGCGGCAAAAAGACCCCCTAAGGGGCCTTCTTTTAAACCTTGAAATGCACACGAAAAGCTTAAATCAGTTTCTGTCTGTGCAGCACCGTCAGCAAACGGTAGAAATCCAATCCCCCTCCATTTGGCTTGTCAATAAGCTTCGCTTTGACAGCAGCATCGACCGCATCCTTTGCCCAGACCGGTACGTCCATGGCATAGCTGCCTTCCAGCACGGCGACATGATTTTCTAATGCCGATATCTTCGTTTCCTGCTCCGAAATCGTGGCATTCTGAGCGTTTAAGCCGGACGTGAGCTGCTTGACCGTTTCCTGCAGTGCCTCAAAAGCCAGTTTCTCCCCTTCTGTCATTGGTTGTTCCTCCTCCGCTTGGATGTCATATTGCTGCAGGCCATTGGTTTCCATAATCGATATCAGCTTCGATGCATAATTCGGGTCCGTTGCATAGCCGGATGCTTGAAGCGCTTGTGCCTGCTGCCTCGGCGTCTGTGCTGACCGTACAGAGTCGTAGCGCCTGATCATAAACAGCAGATCCTGATCCTTATAGAAGTCATAGATACTATCATAAGCCCGGAATGCGGCTATAATCTCAACGCGTTGATGGTCATAAACTTCCCAAGTGCCTTTATTGACAACGTCTCCCCGCCAATAGGCATTGGGTTTACCGCTGCCGACCTTGTATCCGCCAAGGTTATTCCAGCTTGGCAATTTACCCCCTGTTTCGAGCAAGTTTTGCGCTAATCGAAGCGAGGGAAACATGAAGGAGCCTTCTAACCGGACCCGGATTGCAATGGGTGCCAGCAAGGTGAAGAATTGTGTTTTATTCAATTTCATCCACCTCCAGTTCTTGTCCTTTTTTTACTCTATATCTCCAATATATGAATCTCTCTAGCAAATGGAAACGGACAAATGCTTGGATGAACGCCCAACCTCTCACCTGCATACGATGAATAATCAACATTATGAAGGTGAAAGGGTGCTCCCAGTGGATATTCAATTGTCTCCGCTGCACTATGTATATCTGTCGTTTATTGTTTTCATCATGGCACTGCTAATCAAGCGCAGAGATACGACTCTGATCTGCGTCGTCGGCATCTTCGCACTCGGTTTGATCGCAACGGAGAGTTTAAGCGGTTCTGTAAGCGGTATCTTCAACAGCTTTATCTTCGCAATCAAAGAATTGATCGGCACCATCCTCATTATCTCCATCATTGTCTCGATGAGCCGCATTCTGATTAAGACCGGTGTTAATGAGATGATGGTAGCGCCGCTGACCCGTTTTCTCCGGTCTCCGGCACTCGCTTTCTGGGGCATAGGTATCATTATGATGGTGACGTCCTGGTTCTTCTGGCCTTCGCCTGGCGTTGCGCTGATCGGAGCTGTCCTGCTGCCCGTTGCAGTGCGGGTTGGGCTGCCGGCGCTTGGCGCAGCGATGGCGATGAACTTATTCGGCCACGGCATCGCATTATCCGGGGATTATATTATTCAGGGCGCTCCGAAATTAACAGCGGATGCGGCTGGTCTGCCTGTATCATCGGTCATGGAAGCCAGTATCCCGCTTGTCATTGTTATGGGTGTGGTTACGACGGCCGCAGCCTTCTGGATGATGCGCCGGGATATGAAGAATGGTACCTGGCGGGATGGTCTTGTCACAGGCGGAAGCAGCGGCGGGAATGGGGAATTCAATGAAATCGATGATAAAATCGTACTCCCGCATCGCGTCAAACAGGCTTTGGCCCTTCTTATTCCATTCTTGTTCCTGATAGATGTACTCGCCATGTTTATTCTGAATCTTCAAGGCGGCGATGCGACGGCGCTCGTTGGAGGCACCGCTGTCTTCATTCTTATAGCGGTCACCATGCTGGCTCACCGCAATCAAGGCTTGGAGCAAACGACCTCCTATCTGATTGAAGGCTTCCAGTTTGGCTTTAAGGTGTTTGGCCCGGTTATTCCGATTGCCGCTTTCTTCTACTTGGGAGATTCCGCCTTCACGGAATTGTTCGGCAAAGTATTACCTGAAGGATCACATGGCATTGTCAATGACCTTGGCGTTGCTCTGGCAAACAATGTCCCGCTTAATCAAGCCGTCGGTGCCGTTACCTTGACCGTTACCGGTTCGATCACAGGGCTTGACGGTTCAGGCTTTTCGGGTATCTCATTAGCCGGATCGATTGCCCATTTATTCGCAACAGCGATCGGTTCCGGCGCAGCGACCCTTACGGCTCTCGGGCAGGTAGCGGCGATCTGGGTTGGCGGAGGCACGCTCATTCCATGGGCGCTCATTCCCGCCGCCGCGATCTGCGGTGTGAGTCCATTCGAGCTTGCCCGCCGTAATTTGAAGCCCGTCCTGCTTGGTCTTGCCGTTACAACAATCGTGGCCATGTTCCTTATTTGAGCATGAACAACGGTCCCCGCAGGAATGAAAGAACCCGGTGAAGCGCAGAATAAAAGCGCAGCCACCGGGTTTTGTTTTGTTAGATACGAACATCAATATGAAAACGTGGTTTTAGGTGCGTTCCCGGTCTTTGCTTCTTAAGCCGGCAAGGCCGATCAGCCCGAGCAGTCCAAGCCAGCCCCAATCAAAATCATTATCGTCTGTCGTTGTTGCAGCCGTTGCCCGGTAGAGGTTGGTGCTCGCTTTATCGAAGGAGCGGGTACCGTAATCAACCACATCCCTCGTGGTTGACCGAATCCCGTAGCTGTTCATTCTTGGTGAAGCGGATTGCATATCATAACGGCCATTATTGTTCGTTGAATTATAATAGCTTCCGTATGGATCCACGTTGCGGCTCATATCCATATTGTTCAAATTCGCTCTGCTGTTCGTATTGATCGTTGTATTCGTGCTTGGCTTTATGTCTGCCATTTTGCCATCGTTGTTGTAATTCGTGGTATTATAAGTGCTGGTTCCCGGCATGACACCCCCATTGGCAAAAGTAGGTGCTGTGAATGCCATCATGGATACAATTGCGGTAACAGAGATGCTGGCTGCGAGCTTCTTCACATCATGACCTCCATGTAGTTAATTTATCGTTCCCCTTTGGTTTCTCCTGATCAAGCTGCCTTTATGCTTCCCAAAACAAGCAAAAACCCGGATCAGCGGCTCTACCGCTGAATCCGGGTTATGTATAGAAATCAATGGCGTTCTTAAGCAGTCTTGCTTCTGCTTCCAGGACGGGAATTCCCTTCAAGTCTGCGATCGCTTCCGCTACTTTCCGGACCATGGCGGGTTTGGTTGCTTTTCCTTCAAAAGGTCCTTCAAAGGGCCATGGGCCATCCGTTTCCGTCATCATAAGCGTCATCGGATAACGCTGCACCAGACGCCTGATTTCTTCTTCATATAGAACATCAGGTGTGATGGAAATATAATGACCGGCCTTAATCATCCGTTCGACAACCTCATCTGATCCCTTGAACCAATGAAAATGTGCCCGCCTGATACCATAACGCTCAAGAAGATCGCATGTCTGCTCAGCATCTTCATATACGGCATGGAGGACAATGGGACGATCCAGTGCCGCCGCGAGTTCAACAAACCGTTCAAGGAGCTCCAGATAAGGCTGCATCTCGAATAGGAGACCTGCAGCTTCCGCTTCTGTGCGGGTATAGTACGGGAGTCCAACTTCGCCAATTGCAAACGTTTCCCCGCCGATATACCGCTCACCGATCCAATCAAAGAGCTGATCAAGCTCTGCCTTGGAAGGCAGCGGCTGCTCCGGATGGAGCCCGTAAGCAGGCAGTACTTGACCAATATATCTCAATGCCAGCTCATGATTCGTCCTGCTGGAGCTTAAATGCATCGACACCGCAACTACCGCCGCAATCCCATCGTTTGCAAACGCCTCGTCAAGCAAAGCTTCCCGTTCTTCCTCCGCATACAAGTCGACGTGAATATGCGCATCAATCCATCTTCCTGCCGTCATAAGATCTCCTTTCAGCTTCGGATTTGAATCCTATGCATTTAGCTATTCCTATTATCTTACTGGCTTGAGCAGATCATAAATCTCCCGCTTGAGCTCATTGAAGTCCGGGTTACTCCACAGCGCGTCCTTGCGCGGTCTGGAAAATGGAACGGTTATCTCGCGGATCACAGCTGCAGGTGCAGTTGAGAGTACGAGGATACGATCGGAGAGCAGCAGCGCTTCTTCTATACTATGGGTTACCAACAGCACCGTGCGGCGATTCTCCTCCCACAGCGAGAGCAGCCAGCTCTGCATCTGCATGCGTGTCAAAGCATCCAGCGCGCCGAACGGTTCATCCAAGCACATGAGGGGCTGCGGGGACAGCAGCGCCCTGAGAAAGGATACCCGCTGCTGCATACCGCCGGACAGCAAATTCGGATAGGATTCGGCTATGCCATCCTTCAATCCTACGCGCTCCAGCCACTCCCGCGCCATGCTCCGGGCATCCTGACGGTCAATACCTGCGATATCCAGGGCAAGCTCAATATTGGCAGCTACCGTGAGCCACGGCATAAGCGAAGCCTGCTGCGGCATGTAAGCAATATTGCCCCGCTCGCCAACGGTACTTCGGCCATGGATTCGAATATCGCCGCCGGTCGGTTTCGCAAGTCCGCCAATCAGGTGAAACAGCGTCGTTTTGCCGCTTCCGGAAGGTCCGATCAGCGAGACAAACTCGCCTTCCTTTACATGAAAAGATACATCAGAGAGGACGGCCTTGGCGCCGGCTTGACCGTCAAAACTTTTGGAAATGCCATCCACTTCAAGCACAATCGACATCCCGTTCACTCTCCTTTACTCGTCGTTCTTCCGCGAAGCAGTATTCGTTCCGCCAAACTGATTATGCCAAAGAAAACAAGGCTTAACAGCACGATAATCGCAATAGCTGCGAACACATTGGCTGTTTCATATCCCTTCTGGGCGAGCCTCATATAATAACCGAGTCCTTTGCTGGCCCCTACAGTCTCCGCGTAGATAGCGCTGATTACGCTGTAGGAAGCCGCGATCTTCAGGCCGGAGAATAAGTACGGCATTGCATGAGGCAGCTCAAGCCGCCAAAACTGCTGCCGCTTCGAAGCTCCGATCATTTGCATATAAGTAACCAGCTTGGGGTCGCTCTGCGTTAGTCCGGTCAGCATGGCGACCGCAATCGGAAAGAAGCACACAATGATGATCAGAATGACTCTGGGCAGAATGCCGAAGCCAAACCAGATCACAAGCAGCGGCGCTAATGCCAGAGTAGGTACGTTTTGAGTCAGTACAAGCAGTGGATATAATGCGGTTTTCGCACCTGGGATTAGATGCAGTAAAGCGGCGAGCACGAAGCCCGCCGCCGCACCTGCCGCAAATCCGAGTAAGGTAACACCCAAAGTGGACCTTGTATGATCAAGTAATTGTGGTGCTTCCTTACATGCATTCATGAAGATAACAAGCGGCGATGGCAGAATATATTCATCGATATGGAATAGGACAACCACCGCTTGCCAGAGCAGCACGAGTGCGAGCATAACCGCCGCCGGCGGCCATAATTTGCGAAGATTACTGCCCATCGGGGTATTTCTCCAGCAGCCTGCCCATAGAAGCGCCGCTCTGTGGATTGTAATACACTTTAATCTGTGAAATAACGGATGCACAGCCCATTGCCGTCATCGCATCGTTCATTTCTTGAACGACAGCAAGCAGATGACTAAGCTCGCCTTCCATCGTAGTCTCCAGCGGGGCGACCCGGTAAGGTACGCCCGAAGCTTTAATGATTTCAATCGCGCGATCTACATAAGGAATGACGCTTTCGCCGCCCGGTGTGCTAGGGAGTATCTGAATGCTTAGAAGTGCATTTGCCATGTTGGATTATTCCTCTCTGCTTCTAGTATGAGTCTGCGATCCGATCGCCGTCACAAGGAATGCTCTATTCCGAAATGAATTCGTTCGTAAATGCTTTATCTGCATCAAGCTCTTTATCGAGCAGCTTGTGTTCAAGCATCCAATCCGCATAGTTTGTCCAAACTTCAAGCTTCTGCTCGCCCCAGCTCTTCGCATCATCCTGATATTTAGGACTGATCCACTTCTGGCTGGCGCGAACGAGATCCGCATTTAAGCTCGGCTCTGCTTTAATTAATACTTCAGCGGCGTCACCCGGATGATCAATCGCAAATTTGTAGCCCTCGGCAGATGCCGCTACGAATGCTTGAACGATATCTTTTTTCTCCGAAATCATTTTCTCGCTCGTTTCAAGCACAGGCGTATAATAATCCAGCTTCTCGCTGTAATCCGTCAAATACTGCATATTGATCTTCTCGCCGCGAAGCTCTGCCTCAACCCCGGTCCAAGCGTAATAAATCCATGCGAAATCGATATTTTTCTTGACTGCAGTGAAGAAATCCGCATCGCCGATGCTGACGATTTTCACTTTCTTCACATCTGCCTTCTCTTCCTGCATCAAGGATTCAATAACCGCTGATTCAGCAGGGGAACCCCAGCCGCCATAGGTTTTGCCTTCATAATCTTTAGGAGACTTGATGTTCTTATCCGCCGGGGATGCGAAGCCCGATGTATTATGCTGAATGACAGCCGCGATCGACACGAGAGGCACTCCCTGGAGGCGCGCTTGCGTAATGCCCTCCTGATAGCCAACGCCAAAGTCCGCGGCACCGGAAGCCACCATCGTATCGGCACCCGCTTCGCCTGGTTGAATGATCTCGACATCAAGACCATGTTCCTTATAAAATCCGTTATCCCGCGCCACATAAAGCCCCGTGTGGTTCGTATTCGGCGTCCAGTCAAGCACGACCTTAACCTTTGTGAGCGGCTTGTCCTTCGTATCTGCTGCCGCATTTTCTTTGCCGCCTGCTGCCGTATTGGTTTGGTTATCGGAGGCTGTATTCTCTGTGTTCTTAGCCCCGCAGCCGGTCAGAGCTATAACTAGCGCAAGCCCTGTAATCCCCCATTTTAGTTTACTGAAATTTCTCATTCCACTTGCTCCTCTCCAGTTGTACAAGATGTTGAGCGACAAGCTTGTCAGACCCCGATTTAATAAGAAAAGCGCCCTCCGAATTGGAAGACGCTTGAAATGTGCTCTGTAAGTTTGTACCGCGTACGAGCACCTTGTGAAAGGCGGCAGCGATTCGTTTACAACGCGATTTCCTACGCTGGCATTATCCAGATCAGGTTTAAGGGTCGGGATTATTACGGTATCCCCTCTCAGCCGGCCATATCCAGCTCCCCATATCTATTCAGCTATTGTCGCAAGCTCTATTATAGCAAAACAAATGATAAATAACACTGTTATTCTTGTGCATTTATTTGGGGCTGCGCGTCAGAGCGGCCCGGCCGCTGCTATACTCCGCCGCTCTTCGATTCTTCCGTGAATGCCAACATCGAATCAGCGCCTTCCCCGGCCAACTCATGCTCCTTGCTGTTATTGCCGGCTGCTGCTTCATAGTCTGCGATTTGAGCCGCCGAGACATCACGCATCGGCATCCCTTTCATCCATTGCAAATACCATTCCGCTGTCCGGTTAACGGCTTCATCCGCCTTCCAGCATGGCCTCCAGCCGAGCCGGTACTGCGCTTTGGTACTATCAAGCCGCAGCACTGCTGTCACTTTCCGCGAGCCGATGTTCTCCGCTTCCTGCGCTGCTGCTCCAGTGCATGCAGAGGTCTGGATTCCGAGCGCCGAACAGAACGCCCCGGCCAGCCAAGAATCCGCCTTCGCATCCTCCTCCCGCGGCCCGAAGTTCCACGCTTCGGCGTAGGAAGCTCCGCCTTTCCCGAACAACCGCTCCGCCAGCTCAAGATAACCGGCCAGCGGCTCCAGCACATGCTGCCATGGCCGGACCGTCTCCGGGCTCTGCAGCACTGGAGCATGCCCGAGCATCGCGGCCCGCACGCAGCCCGGGACAATGCGGCCTTCGGCCCAGTCCCCGCCGCCGATTATGCTGCCGGCCTGAACGGTCGCGACGGCAGGCATGCCGCTTCCGCCCTCAAAGAATGATCGCCGGTACGCAGAAACAACGAGCTCTGCGCAGGCTTTGCTTGCCGAAAAGGGATCTTGCCCGCCAATAGCATCATACTCGCGGCAGCCCATCTTCGATTCGCGGTTGGCATAACAATGGTCCGAAGTCGCTAATACGACTGCGCGCACCGGATGGTCGCTGCCCGTCACCCGGACGGCATCCAGCAGAGCTGCCGTTCCTACCGTATTAACCGCAAAGGTCGTAAGCGGATCTTCATAGGACCTCCCAAGCAGCGGCTGCGCCGCCAAATGAAAGATGATATCCGGTTTCACAATGCGAAGCGCTTCGGTCAGCCTGCCGCCATCCCGAATATCGCCGCGCGTCCAAGCAATATCCTGCTCCAGTCCGCATAACCGGTACATCGAAGGCGATGTGGGCAGCTTGTCGCTATAGCCGTGGATCTCGGCACCCAGCCTGCGCAGCCATAGACAAAGCCATGACCCGTTAAACCCCGTATGACCGGTTATGAATACTTTCTTGCTCTGCCAGAATGAGTGATTCATCTTTACGATTCATCCCCTTGCCTTGAAGCCTCATCCCTCATCTTCCGATAAACAGCTGCAGCATGTATGGACTTTCCACTCTTCTCTCGGATCGAGGAACAAGCTCATGACCGCAAGGCCGAATAGGATTCTCCACCTCTTAGGTCAACAGGCGTAATATGAACTTCACGACAGGCTGCATCAGATACATGCAAGCCCGGGTCTTTGCTGCAGCCATCTATCTCATACCATAGAATATGTTCGTTATACACATTCTGATCATGCAATTATAATCGGGCCAATAGACCCAAATATCGCTCCACATATACGGAAGGGCTGTATTCCTGACGGATCGTTGTTAATCCATTTGCAATCAAAGCATTCCTCAGCGTTTCATCTCCCATTGCCCCAGCTGCGTATTCCGCAGCCGTATTAATATCACCGGTTTTATAAAGCAGGCCGTTTAGCCCATGCGTAATAATTTCATTTTTCCCGGGAACGTCCGTGCTGACGATCGGCACGCCGATGGCCAGCGGTTCAAGAATGTGATTGCCGAGCCCTTCGCGTATCGACGGTGACAGGATGATGCCTCCAGAGCGCCTGACTTCCGAAAAAACTTCAGGCATATAGTGATTGGGTATGTTGTACATAAACCGGCTGATGCCCTTCAATCCGCTTCTCTCACACGCTTGTTGGACTTTCGCCAGTTCATCTCTATTCGTGGGATTGCATATAAACCAAGGCTCGATCTTGTCTATGCTGTTTAGCCGCTCGCAAATCCGAACAAATTCGAACCAGTTTTTGCTGCGCTCCATTCTGGCGGCAAACGCAATGACTTTTCGGCCTTTGCCCGGAATCGGGCAATCCTTCCATTTCCGCTCCTGGGGCATAATCAAATGGAACATGGGGTCAACCGCATTACCGTCTACAAAAACTTGAACGCTGGTGGTTAATTGGGCCATGACGAGCGGCTTTAAGTACTTGGCGATACACATGACCGCATGAACCTTTCTAAGTCGGCTGATCAATTTCAGGTTGCCGGCAATTTCCCTGTTCCATCCTCTCACTTCGTAGAGCACCTTGCCCTGATAGGTTTTTGGTACGTACGGAAGAAAGCTAAGCGCATAAATAAATGAAATCACATCATAATTTCCAATCATAATCTGCTTTTGGAATTCGCCTGGACTCCGCACATAATAATGGACGATATCTTTAAAGATATATTCGCCCTCGCTCTTCTCCAAAAAAACGACTTCGGAATGAATACCGTGAGCGCGAAGGGCACCGATCCGGTTTCGCAGCGTCGTTTGCAAGCCGCCCTCCCTGGAGCTCGGCGCAACATACAGAATTCTCACTCCCATAACCCCCTTCTATCCAATTTTCTCGAAGACGCTATTGCCCGCTTCTTCGCTTCCGCTCCCTCCCGGAAGTCCTTAATCTTCAGTGGGTGCGCCGTCTTTTCCGTAATAATCGATATACCAGTCAACAAACCTTCCAATCCCTTCCTGAACGGATGTCTGCGGTTTAAATCCCGTCATCTTGAACAAATCTGTCACTTCCGCATACGTCTCTGTTACATCCCCCGGTTGGAGGGGAAGCTGTTCTTTTTGGGCGGCTATGCCCAGCTTCTCTTCCAGCGCCGTTATGAAATCCAGCAAAGGAACAGGGTCATGATTGCCGATATTGTAGATTTTATAAGGAGCCGGGCTGGAACCCGGACTCGGCGTGCTTCCGTCCCAATCGAAATCCGGTTTGGGCGGAAGTGGAAGCAGCCGAACGATGCTCTCCACAATGTCATCGATATAGGTAAAATCCCTTTTCATTCTGCCATAATTGAACAATTGAATAGGCTTCCCTTCCAATAGCGCTTTGGTGAACAGGAAAAGCGCCATGTCCGGCCTTCCCCAAGGCCCGTAAACAGTAAAGAACCGCAGTCCCGTTGTCGGCAGGCCAAACAGATGGCTGTAAGTGTGCGCCATGAGTTCATTTGACTTTTTCGTCGCGGCATACAGGCTGATAGGGTGATCAACCGGCTGCTGCGTGGAGAACGGCAGCGTTGTGTTGAGGCCGTACACGGAGCTTGTAGAAGCATAGATGAGATGCCGGATTCCATGATGGCGGCAATTTTCCAGTACATTCATGAAACCGACCACATTGGACTGAATGTAAGCATGAGGGTTGTCAAGACTGTACCGGACGCCTGCCTGCGCCGCCAAATGGATAACGGCCTGCGGCCGAAACTGTTCAAACAACCGACCCAAGCTGCCTTGGTCTTCCAAATCGCCTTGTACATATAAGAAGTCCGGATAATCCAACCGCTTCAATCTGTCCCTCTTCAGTGAAACCGAATAATAATCGTTCAAATTATCAAAACCAGCGACGACATAACCTTCCTCCAGCAGCCGCTTGGAAACATGCGAGCCAATAAACCCGGCACAGCCGGTTACAAGAATATGCACAACTGATCCCCCTTCTAAAAACGGACGAAATGTAGATGAATTTACAAATAACTTCCATTCAGATCAGCATATGTGACGACCCACAGGAAGGAACGGCCATTACACTGCCCGCGGACGAGTAATTTTCCGTTTACCCATTCAAGTCCATGTTAACTTTCATAAATTATGTAGAAGCAGAGAAATCCAAAGTCATGAAAGGAAGTGATAACATGAATATCTTGTTGGTCGCTGATTATCCCGGATGGGCTTTTGACCATATCGCCAAAGATTTGGCCGCTCTTGACATAGATGGGATCCGCTTTGAAATCAACTATTATTCCAATGTGACCGCTGCTGATCAAGCCGGCTTTGACCTTATCTATCCAATGACGGTCTCGATTGCGCAGAGGCTGTATAAAGTCGGGATCCCCATGGAGAAAATGGCGACCGGCATAACGTCATTGGTTCCCTATGAGCCGCATCTGGCCAGTGGAAGATTCCCGGGCGAATTTATGCGGTTTATCCAGCAATTGCGCGGGGTTAACACGTATTCGGATGAAATCGTCCGCTTGTTCACGCCATACTTTCCCCTTCGCAGAACAAGGGTGGGGATCGATACTGCGCTTTTTAAGCCCGCCTCCGGCATCCGGGCCGATAACTCATTCAGGGTGGGCTGGGTAGGAAGAATCGATATCCCTGCCCGCCGCGAATTAAAGGGGTATGATATGGTCCGGTCCGCTTTGCGCGGATTGAAGCTCGAACTCGATATACGGACCTTTAAGGAACAGTATGTTCCCCGCGAGCTAATGATCGGCTACTATCAGCAGCTCGATTGCCTAATCTGTTCAAGCCGATCGGAAAGCATTCCTTTTCCGGTATTGGAGGCAGCAGCCTGCGGAGTGCCTGTCATTTCGACAAAGGTGGGAATTGTGCCCGAACTGATACGCAACAAGCATAACGGAGTCATCATCCCCCGGACGGCCAATGCGATCCGGAAAGAGGTCATTAAATTGATGATGGAACCGGGCGAATGCAAGTCAATGGGACGCAATGCCAGGAATACAGTCATTGATCAATGGTCGTGGAACATCTGCAAGAAAGAGTGGGAGGGCTTTTTCAAATCGCTGCAATAACGGGATAGACGAAGAGACGCCCTCGCATGATTAAACACAGCGGGGCGTCTTTTATGCCGTTCATAACCAACAAGGATCATCGGGGGCAGCACCTGCACTTACTCCGTTTATTCCACAGCCGGCGCATCATCATTTGAGCCTTCCGGATGTTCAGCCGGCATCGTCATTCCGAGGGCAAGCTCGAGCCGCCTTTTATTTTCCAGCAGATTAGCCTCGCCCGGGAGGTACGAAAGGGCATGCTCGTTATGTTCGAAGGCCTGCCGGAGCTGCCCGAGCTTAGCAAAACAAAGACAGAGCTGAACATGAGGCAGCCACGTCTGGCTGACAAGATTCACCACCCCCATGTAGCCTTCCGGCTGCCGCGACTCCAGCGCCCGATTATACCAGTAGATCGCGAGCGCCCATTCCCCCCTTTCCTCGAAACATCCCGCGATCGTGCAGCAAAAATCCGCGTGAGGAACGTCATAATGAAACGATTTGAACAGACTGTCCAGTTTCTTTTCCTTCCGCCCGAGGTGATGGTAGCATTCGGCGAGCTTCCCGCATGCTGCAATCCGGTCCTCCCGATAACCGGCGGATTCTCGGAAATAAGTCTCATAGCATTCCGACGCTTCCCGGTACTCCCGCTGATCCAGCAGCTCATTCGCGTAAAAAAACAAATTGCGGCCTTCCAGTTTGCCTCCGTTTTCGATCCATTGTTGAATAATCCGCATGTTTCTCGCCGAATGGTTACCCTCCCGGTGATGGGATACCGCGATATCTGTTTGCAGCACCTTCCCGCCAGTCACATCCAGATATTCATGCACCGGGTTGCGCCAGCGGTACCCTTGGCTCCGCTTTATCAGCCGGTACCGGCGCGAGGCTGCTGTCGCATTCCCGGCCGCATCGAACGCCAGATGGTAATCGAAAATGACGGCATCCGGTTCCCAGGACAGCGACTGCTTTAAGTCTGCGAACTTGCTGCGGTCTTTCTCGTAAAGCACGTCGTCTGCATCAAGCCACATGATATATTCCATGGTTGCCTGTTCAAACGAATAATTGCGCGCAGCTGCGAAATCATCCATCCACTCCAAATCGAATACGCGGCTCGTATAACCGGCGGCAATCTCCTTCGTACGGTCAGACGACCCCGTATCGACAATGATGATCTCATCGACTAAATCACGAATGGAATCGATACACCGGCCGAGTACTTTCTCCTCGTCTTTGACGATCATACATAGACTGACCGTTATCAATGCAACTCCCCCTTCTCCATGTACGGGTATCAGTCAGATCCAAACCCGCTTCAACACATTTAGCCGTCCAATCGCTATGCTCCCGGAAGCATAGGATATATTCATAAAAACTGCGGTTTAGGAGGAATGATCCCGGCATGTTAGATTTTAACGGCTTGATCGAACGGATCGGAACGGCGCTCGACAATAAACAACCTTTATCCTTCGTGCGAATCGGGGACGGAGAAAATTTGATTTTGGCTCAGAATTCCGTTTGGACAATGGAACAGGTGCTAGGCGAAGAATGGGCAAGGAAAGCGAATATGGGGAAGAAAGGAGTGACACTGCCTAATATCCCGTTGAGGGACGAAATGGTAACTGTACTGAAAAATGCCGATATCGTCGGCATTCTCCCCTCAGGCGACCAAACGATCGGAGTCAGCGAGTATTTAAAACGTGAATTGACCGATCAGGTTTTTACGTATTTCAATATTCATCCCCGCTGCACTTGTCACGCGAGTGACAACCGCAAATTAGCCAAATATCCCGGGTTCTGGAACATCCTCCGCAAACGAAGAGTTCTCGTCATCACGTCCAGAGCGGATGAGCTCCGCAAGACTTTGGAGGAAAAGCCGTACGATCTTCATATCGCTCAAGCGCTCCCCTTCTCGCATTACAATGATATGGAGATGATCAGGAATTGGTTAATGGCTCATCCTGACCATTTTGATGCGGCCATTATTTCCTGCGGTGTTAATGCTGTCATTCTGGCACAGATGGTCCGCGAGTTAACCGGCAAGGTCGGCATCGATTTCGGGAAGGGAAGGAACATCTTGTTAAAGGAGAGGTTCTAAGAGTAGAGATCGATCATCCGCCTGACTAGGCATCAATCAGCGATTCCTGATTGTTAATTCGAATCGCTGACTCCCCCTCCCAAACGTATAACCTTCGCTTTCCCACTCATCCCCTTAAGTGCATTCCTGGTATCATATACGAGCGGCACATAGTCAATAATTCGCTGAAGCGGCAGTTCATCATGGTTCACAGCAATAATCGCACAATCAGCCAGGCATAGTTCATTCTCGCTCAACCGGGTGCCTGTAAGCTTCTTCCCCTGCAGCGTTATTTCGGGCACATAGGGATCATAATAAGACAATAAAGCGCCTTCCTGCTGCAGCAGCTTCATCACTTCGATTGAACTGGATTCCCGGATATCGTCAATATTCGGTTTGAATGTGACCCCCACAACAAGAATCTTAACGCCTGTCAAAGATTCGCGGGCTAATGCCTCCTTGATCCGATCAACGATATAAACGGGCATTTTGTGGTTGATTTCTCTGGAAATCGC
This sequence comes from Paenibacillus solisilvae, assembly GCF_042656405.1. Taxonomy (NCBI): domain Bacteria; kingdom Bacillati; phylum Bacillota; class Bacilli; order Caryophanales; family Paenibacillaceae; genus Paenibacillus; species Paenibacillus solisilvae. Next base: position 15,439 of record NZ_JBHSOW010000063.1, read on the forward strand.
AATAAAAGAACTTGCCGCTCCAAATTGCTTCGACCTCCATTGCAAATATAGAGGGTCGACAGGAATGCAGTGTCCGCCTACTCCAGGACCGGGAAAAAACGCCGAGAATCCGAATGGCTTTGAACGGGCCGCTTCAATGACTTCCCAAACATCGATGCCCATGCTGGTGCACAGCTGCGCAATTTCATTGATAAAGGAAATGTTGACGAATCGGTACGTATTTTCAAGCAGCTTCGTCATTTCGGCGGCATCGGTTGAGGAAATCTTAACAACCGTTTGGAACACGGTCTTATACACATCCTCAACCGCACTGGCGCACTTTTCCGTTATTCCGCTTATCACCTTGGGAATGACTTCAAGTGGATAGCTGCGATTGCCCGGGTCCACACGCTCTGGAGAATAACCTAGAAAAATATCAGTCCCCACGATTAAACCGCTCTGCTCCAATGTCGGCTTCAACACTTCCCTGGTCGTTCCAGGGTATGTTGAGCTCTCCAAAACGATGATTTGGCCAATGCGAAGATGGTCACGGATGTTTGCTGCCGCCTGCATCAAATAAGTCAAATCCGGCTCATTATCCTCGGTTAATGGCGTCGGCACGCAAATGATAATGACATCGGCTTCTCTTAAACGACGCATATCCTTGGTTGCAGAAAACCGCTGTCTTTCAAAAGCCATTTTCACTTGCTCATCCGGAATGTCTTTAATATAGCTTCTTCCTTGTTCCAGCGCTTGCAGCTTCCTATCATCGAGATCGATGCCGATAACTTCATTTCCCTGCTTACTGAATGCAAGCGCAAGCGGCAGCCCCACATAACCAAGCCCGACAACAGCGACTTTTCTCAGATTACTGCCCACTTGCAAGGCCCCCCTCTCTCAATAGCTCCGCGATCGCTTCTTTATCCATCAATCCGGCATTGGAATGATACTCTTGAAAAGCCACCCTGTTTAAATGGCTGTACCTTTCATACTTGCCGTATAAGATGGAAGATGGAAGAATCATATAATACTGCTCGGAAAACTGCCGCGTGTACGGCACTTCACTTCTTGATATGAGTACTTCATCCAGTCTTTCTCCCGGACGCATTCCGATCTCTTTGCATGATCCCGGCTTGCTGCCGGAGAGCTCCATCAAGACATTGGCAAGATCCACGATCCGGCATGCCTTCATCTTCATGACGAACGTTTCTCCGCCTTCCGATTCCCTTGTTACAACCAACAATAATCGGATCGCTTCTGTAATCGTCAGAAAGAAACGGGTCATGTCATTATGGGTAATCGTAACTTCTTTACCTTCACGGATTTGATCCATAAATAACGGCACAACGCTGCCGCTTGTTCCCAGCACATTGCCTCCCCGGACGCAAACAAAGCGTGTATAGTCGCTAAGCAGATTCGCACGGATCATTAACTTTTCCCCGATTGCTTTTGTTAAACCATACGTATTCATTGGGTCGACGGCTTTGTCCGTGGATACATTGATTACCTTCGTTACATGCTGCTTAATACTCGCACGAATGATATTTTCTGTACCAAGTACATTCGTCTTCAGTGCCTCATCCGGTTGGTCCTCGCAGACATCCACATGCTTTAGTGCGGCCAAATGAAACACATAATCCACTTTATAGCACGCATCCATGACGGCATTATAATCTCTGACATCTCCAATGATGTAACGCAGACGGGGATCTTGAATAAATTCCCTCTTCATATGCACTTGCGCACATTCGTTGCGGGAGAAGATTCTGATTTCTTTTGGATGTTCGTTTAATAAGGTCTCCGTCAGCTTTTGACCCCAAGACCCCGTTCCTCCTGTAATGAGAATGGTTTTGTTACGAAACATCCTTCTCCCCCCTTGAACACAGATTAGCGATTGTGGAGCCTATTAGATACTCCATGATTACAATTTCCTCAAAATCCTGCATGCAGCGATGTCCACCCTCCTGTTGAAGTCCATTTCAGTTTCCATTGCCGTCACTAAACTTCTATTAATTTATGAAAGAATGCAAGAAACGGAATGGACGATCTGATCGTGATAAAGAAAAATGGTCTTTGATTGATGGCAATCATTTACGATCCGGTATGGATAATCGAATTGACCATTCGTATAAACTCAGCCGCACGAACTGCGGTTGTATGTCGTTGATGAACGAATTCAAAGCCTTGTCTGGCTATTCTCGTCAAGATCGCCTCATTTCGCAGGTCCGCGTAGAAATCCGCCTTGTCCCGGAAATCTTCTTCCGATACCGATACGAAATGCTTCCCTGGCTCAAAGCCCAGATCCAGCAAATCCTGATTACAAGGAGCGAGCAGCAGTGTATTGCAGGCGGGCACCTCGAAATATTTGCGCAGCGGATAATGAAAAATGGAGTCGCAGGAGAGAAACATCCTGCTTCTGTTTATTTCTTGGGCATAGTTCACGCCGATCCAGGCGTCAGTAATATTCGGAAACTGCAGATAGCCGGGATGATCGTGATGAACGAAACCCGGTCGGTCAAGGTAGTGATTCAGCATCTGGTACCGCAGCGGATAATACTTGCGCTCTACATATCCCATAAGCAGCAATTCAATGCTTTTAGCCATCCTGTAATCCCGAAAAATCGGAGCGTGCGCAAAATGCGGCAGCCATCTCATTTTTGAAATGAATTCAGGATACAAGTTGATAAAGGCGCTGCGGTACATCGTGAAGATGACAGGAACATGATGCTGATGAATGAAGTCTTTGCGTCCCTTGCTATTGAAATGGAGATCATGCATGATGATGCCCCATGGGATGGAAAGACGGGAAAGTCCTTCTATTCTCGGACAATGGGTGTCACGCAGATCATTGAGCAGGATAAAGTCCGGTTCGAAGGGCAATTGTTTGAGAATGGATGAAATGTCGCCGTCCTCGTGATACAGCGCAATGTCCGCGTATTTCGTAAGCTCCTGCTGAAAATAATGAAAGCTCCGCTCCATATGTTGACTGAAGTCACGCGTGATCAGCAGCATTTTAAGTTTCTTCAACCGTATATCATCTCCCTTCAGAAAAATTTGCAGGGGAATAGGCTCAGGTGCCACCTCCGTTCATATGGATATAAAAAAAGGGCAGGAATCGCTTCCTACCCCTTTTTCAATCGTGCTGCTTCTCTAGCAGATCCGCTCATCAAAGCGAAGCTCTGTTAGGCTTTTGTAGAAGCTTCACCCGAGAAAACTTCCGGACCATTGCGGACTGAAGTGGTTACGCCCGAAATAAACGAAGAATATACAGTTTCCAATGCCGCAGGGGCAAGTAGATCCTGAGCAGTGAAGGCATTAAACTCTGTAGTTGCAATTGCCGTTACGACTCCCTCAGCAGTATAAATGACATTGGCAAGGGAATAGCTTGCTCCCCGGACAATTTCGATTTTATACGTGTCTCCGAAATCTCCGCTGATTCCAACCGTCCCTGACAGAGTAATAATCGGATTTACAGCATTTTGCGTTTGAAGACCGATAATACCGAATAACGCAGGTGTAGTAGTTAATGCAATTCCTGGTGCTCCGACTGTGTTGGAGTTCATTGAAGTGCGCTTATCCAAAAAAGTACTCATCATTAATCACCTCCAATATATAATCTAAGTTATTATATCGAAGACTCTATAAGATGGATTGGACAACACTACTAGGGTAATTGCTTAATTTTTACACTTTTTTTCTTCATCTTGTCCCAAAAAGTCCAAAAAAGCAGGGAATGAACCTATTCCCTGCAAAGCTGTTTGATAGATTATGATCATATCGGTCATCACCTGGGAGACTGCGCCTTCTCTCATTTCTGAATCGCAACCTCCCCTTCTGCGCTTCCCCCATTCTTCTTTCCAAGACCTCTCAAAGCTCCGACAATCAGGAGCAGCAGCGGAATCTGAATCTGAAAGACGGTAAACACTTTCACCGCAATGACCAATCCAATCCAAATATGTTCTGTATTATTCCGTTCCGTGAATGACATTAAGGTAATCAGGATGATCATAACAAGTCCAACCCTGCCATTCTTTAGTTTAAACAATGAACTGATCATGAGCACAGATGCCATAAAGAATAAGGTCATTTTGACATATAAACCGATATAGAGCAGTAAGGTAACTACCACATCGAGACGTTCAATGATGTTGGCCAGACGAATTAATTGCACAACTTCAAGAAGCGGCAGCGCTGAAACTGCACTCAATTCCGGTCCGAGAACGGACATTGTAATTGCGTTCATGAGTATAAGAAATACGGAGACGATCATATAGCCCATTGCAACCGTTTTTCCTGTATTGTTCTTCTCGGAAATGTGATGCCAGAACATGAGAAATACGACGATTTGTCCAAAAGGAAAGGATATAATATCGGGAAATGCCGCCTTTGCGACCGGCGCGATTCCATCCTCCAATATAGGCAGCAAATGATGAATGTTAGGCAATTTCGTTATTATCAAGAAAAGAAGCAGTAATGTGTAGCTGATTAGAACGACAGGAAACAGCAATTCAACGATACGAAAGAAAACGAGCGCCCCTTTGCTAAGCGCATAAAGAGCGAGTCCCGCCACGATGACGATAATGATCCACTGCGGTGTCTGCTGCATGATGGTCATGACTGTCAATTCGCTGAAATCGCGGATATTGCGCATCGATTCATAAGCGAAATAAACGGCATATAAGACGCCGACGACAGTGCCCAGCAGACGGCCCAGATGCAAACGCAGAAGCCCGGCAAAGCAAAGCGAAGGGGCGCGGTTCTGAATACGCACAAATACCCATAGCAATGCAAATCCTATGAGAGCGCCGAACAGTATGGCCAGCCACGAATCTTGTTTCGCTTTAATCCCTAGTTCGAAGAGGGTCGTGCTTCCAAGCTCAAACATAATGATCATGACGATCATTTGATATTTACCTATCTGCTGCACGAAGCACCCCCGTTCTCATTGTTTGGATTCATTTAAAATCGATTCAAAGCTTTTGCTGCTCATACCAACCCGGTTGATTTTCACTTTAACACGCAAATCCAGCTCCACATTGTCCAAACGGTCATTCCAAGAAGAAGCGATCGATTTCCAATATCGGGGATACTTCTCATGAATAAGCGTTCCGAATCCGACAATATCGGCACGTTGCTTCTGCAAGGCTTCCCAACTCTTCATCATGATCCGCTTCAGTTGCTCAGCGATAGCCTGTTCCACTTTTGTTATTGAAGCTGGCGTTGACAGGTCCTCCGCACACCGATATTCCATTAGCGTACCGCTCGTTTTCACGTTCACGCGCATCCGGATCCTGCCGTTTATTACTTGCGGAGTAACCTTTGTATTTGCTTTGATGACTCGGAAGGACGATGTTGGGACCTTTTCGTCTTCATTACATGAGAAAGCCATCGTGGTGCTTTTAATCTGACCAGCCAGCCATATCGTCCCTAAACCGTCCTGCTCACTAAGCCATCCTGTCAGCTTCTCATCTTGTACGATTCCGATCTGACCAAGCTTAAGCTTCATCTCTGCATGCGTCCTCTGCATCAAGTGAATCGTACTTCTCTCCGCCGCCCGCCATTGTTAAACTTGGAATTCCCGTAGAATGCGTTGGTCCAAGCAGCTCCTGCATCACTTGAAAAACCGTCATCGCCCGCAGCGACGATCCGTTCTTCGTTTCATTCTGAACCATATGCAGCACGGCGCCTGCAGGAATCTTTTCCATCGGCACGAGCTGTTCAAGAATGCGGCGCGCCCGTCCATGAGTTAGAAAAACCGTAACCGTCTCTCGTGAATCCGGATTTCGCAAATACACATCCATTATTGGAGCGAATCCTGCTTTAGCCGCTTCCTCACTGATAACAACCATCAGATTATGGGGAAAGTAGAGCTTCCGTGAAAGCTCCTTGCTAGTATTATTGATTGCGCTGCGTATGCTCTCCCCTTCTGTAGAGAAAACATACACGGGTGCTGCATTCGTAGATATGCCGGTGGTGCCCGAGATCGCCTGTGGAATGACCAGCTGATAGCTGATCTGCCACTTGCCGTCCTTCTTTATATCAACAGCCGTCGCCGCTACGATGCTCAGTTCATTCAGCTCGATCCGATTCCAGCATCCGCATTGCAGAACTGTAAGAAGAAGCGCTGTACCTATACTAAACAGCCGTTTTCCCATGCAGATCCCTCCGTCAATTTTTGCCCCGCCGCTGCCATTGCGGCATTTTCGCATCTTTCTTGCGTTTCCCGCCGCTCATTGCAACTGGGCGCAGCGACATCGCCCAGCGCGGTACGCGAATGAAAATATCAATCATACTGCTTCTTCGGAAAGGAGCAAGCGGCGTCATATAAGGCACACCAAACGATTGCAATCCCGCCAGATGGGTAAGCAGAACTAGAATCCCTGTCATTATTCCGAAAAATCCGAGCACTCCCGCACATAACATGAGAAAGAAACGAATGAGACGCGCAGCGATCGCAATATTAAGCTGGGGCGCTACAAAGTTAGAAATCGCCGTGAATGACACAACGATAACCATGGCCGGAGATACCAGCCCCGCCTGCACCGCCGCCTGACCGAGTACAAGCGCGCCGACGATGGAGATCGCAGGACCGACTGCCCGGGGCATACGTACCCCTGCCTCACGAAGCACTTCGAACGTCATTTCCATCAGCAGCGCTTCCACCAATGCAGGAAATGGAATCCCCTCCCGCTGCGCTGCCAGGCTGATCAGCAGTGTCGTCGGAAGCATCTCTTGATGAAACGTCGTTACTGCGATATAAAGAGCCGGCAGCAGCATCGATATGAAGAAAGCTAACTGTCGAAGCAGACGGAGAAAGGAGGCGATGTCCCAGCGCTGGTAATAATCTTCCGCACTCTGGAAAAACTTGAAGAAGGTCACCGGCGCAAGCAGTACAAAGGGCGTCCCGTCTATAATGACCGCTACTTGTCCCTCAAGCAGTGCGGCAGCAACGACATCCGGCCGTTCTACGTTTAACAGCGTCGGAAAAGGAGTAAACGTTTTATCTTGAATGAATTCCTCAACGTAGCCGCTTTCAAGAATACCGTCTATATCAATCGCTTTTAATCGGCGGTTCACTTCGTTAACGACAACCGGTTCCGCTATGCCTTCCAGATAGCAGACGGCAATTTTCGTATGGGTATGACGGCCGATGACGGTACATTCGATTCTCAGGTCGGACGACCGGATTATCCGGCGGATTAATCCAAGGTTCGTCTTCACATTCTCGGTAAAACTATGCTGCGGTCCCCGCATCACCGTCTGCGTACTTGGCTCTTCCACCGACCGCTGTTCGCCGCCGCTTGCATCGGCTGCCAAGATGTCTACAACACCATCAACCATGATGAGACAGCTGCCGCAAAGCAGGGCTGTCAGTGCAGCCTCAAGACTATTTATCTTGAGGACGAACCCGGCGGCAATTCCATAGCTGTACAGCGGGTCGGACTCATTCGCCCGGTTTGTTGAAGCCTTAGTCAATAAAGCTGCCTGCAGCGGCTGTACAATATTGTCGTTGATGGTACGATGGTCGATAATACTGTCAATATAGATAATTGCCAGCTCCGGCTCGTCTGAGGATTGCCTGCCCAGCTTGCGAAGCACGACATCCTCGCTGCTGCCAAGTTTACCGGTTATCGCCGATATTTTTTCTTGCAGCGGTGCGGTGAGCAGGATCGCCTCCTTCCCATTGGAAGGTTCCAATACACCATCCACCGTAGATGTTTTCGATTGTTTGTTGGTGAAGAAAGCCAATCCGTCCACCTTCTTCTTGGTTAAAGATAGGGATATTATGGCTCGAACCGATAGCATTTATGTATTTTCAAGGAAAAATAAGAAAAAGCGGCCTGAGGTTCTAAGAACCCCGGCCGCCTCTAAATTTCTGCGTATGCGCTTTTGCTTCATCCGTATTTGTAACCCGGTTACGGCTCCATTCAATCAGAATCCGGTCGATATAGCGAAAATGCAGCTTGCCTGCGAACACGGCTTCCTTCAGCGCAAATCGGATCAGCTCGTCCGGATATTTGTCCTGATCAAGCCAAGCGCTGATCGTCTCGCATTCCATAGGAGACAACGGACGGCCGAATTCCTGTTCAAACACGGTAAACAGCTCTCCAGCTTTGGGCTGATCTGCCAAGGAGGGGCGCTGCTGCTCCCGGTCGATCTGAATCGATTGACGCGCATCCTCAGCCATCCACTCCGCACTTCGAATAATGAGTCCATTCCAGTTGTAGCGCTCCGATTGAATACCGCTTATCGGATCCACCTGCTCATCGATCGCAAGCAGGTCGTCTTTCATCATTCGTCCCAGCATCTGCCCGACTGCCATGGATGTAAGTCCAAGGCGCTCAGCCAGCTGCTCAGGCGTCGGGAACTCAACCTGTTCAAGCTGGCGGAACATCAGCAGCTGGATCATAAGCAGCATCTCTGTATCTGATAATCCAATGCCCCGATAAGACCGGAGCAGACCGGCCGGGACTGCAACACTGCCGCTGTTCATAGCGGCTGCCATGCCCCGTGCGTAAGCTTTCCACATCTCATTTTTCACCGGTCATTCTCCTCCCAAAAAGCCGTCCTCCCATCGCTTGGACGGCCGGTTGTTGTTTCCATTCCTGCTTCTACTTACGGATACAAACGGTACAGCATCCGCGGGAAAGCAATCGTCTCCCTTACATGATCAAGTCCGCATATCCAAGCCACAGTTCTCTCTAGACCAAGACCGAAGCCGGAATGCGGAACCGTGCCATATTGACGTAAATCCAGATACCATTGGTATGCTTCTGTCGAAAGCTCATGCTCAGAGAATCGCTCCGCCAGCAGCTGCGGATCATCGATCCGCTGCGATCCGCCAATTATCTCTCCATATCCCTCCGGTGCGATCATGTCCGCGCAGAGAACAACCTCGGGACGCGCCGGATCAGGCTTCATATAGAACGCCTTGAACGATGCCGGGTAATGCGTAATGAACACCGGGCGATCGTAAGACTGGGCAATCAGCGTTTCATGCGGCGCCCCGAAGTCTTCCCCCCACGCAATCTCCTGACCCTGCTCCTGCAGCACCCGAACTGCTTCATCATATGTAATGCGCGGGAATGGGGCCTGAATCGACTCAAGCTTGCTGATATCCCTGCCGATTGTCTCAAGCTCCGCACGGCAGTTCGCAACTACGCTTTGGACCACATAGGATATAAACTGCTCTTGTACGCGCAGGTTTTCTTCATGATCAACGAACGCCATCTCGGGTTCTATCATCCAGAACTCAATGAGATGACGGCGTGTTTTGGATTTCTCCGCCCGGAATGTCGGACCAAAGGAGTAAACCTTGCCAAGAGCCATTGCCGCAGCTTCCATATACAGCTGACCGCTCTGTGTCAGATAAGCGTCCTCATCAAAATATTTGGTATGAAACAGGTTCGTCGTCCCTTCACAGGAAGAAGGGGTCAGAATCGGCGGATCCACGAGCGTAAAGCCCCGCTCATCGAAGAAGGCTTGTATGGCCCGGATGATCTCCGCACGAATAACGAGAATGGCCCTTTGCTTCGGTGCGCGCAGCCACAGATGGCGGCGGTCCATCAAATAGTCAACGCCATGCTCCTTGGGCGTAATCGGATAGTCCTGGGTAACTTGGATGATCTCGATATCTTCCACGGTCAGCTCATAGCCTGAAGCACTGCGCGGTTCCTCGCGGACCGTGCCTTTCACATAGAGAGAGCTCTCCTGAGTCAGAGATTTAGCGGCCTCCCAAACGCTTTCTGTGATTTCACTCTTGACCACGACTCCTTGTATGTAGCCCGTTCCGTCCCGCAGCTGAAGGAATTGGATTTTACCGCTTGAACGTTTGCCGTTCAGCCAGCTGCCGATCCATACCGATTCGCCGACATGCTGATGAAGCTGTGTAATCCTCGTTAATGTTCTCATAAACTTCACGTCCTCCTTATTAAACATTTATCGTATCGTTATCGTTATACAGCCTCCAGAACTAATTTATACGTATCCCGGGCAATTAATAGTTCTTCATTCGTAGGAACAACGAGAACCTTCACGCGTGATTGCGCAGTGGAGATGATTCTGGTCTCCTTGGATTTGCTTTCGTTCAGTTCCGGATCCAGCTCGATCCCCATAAAGGTTAGATTCTCGCAAACGGCCTGTCTCAGCACCACTGAATTCTCACCGACCCCGGCAGTAAAGACAAGCACATCCATGCCGTTCATCGCAGCCGCGTAAGCGCCAATATATTTGCGCAGGCGGTAGGTGTACATGTCAAAAGCAAGCTTAGCCTGCTTGTCGCCGTCTTTCATCGCATCCGTAATCTCGCGCATGTCGCTGCTGAAGCCGCTGATCGCCTGCAGACCGCTGTGTTTATTCAGCATCGAATTCACTTCATTAATCGTCAGCTCTTCCTTGCTCATTGCAAAAGGGACGACAGCGGGATCCAAATCACCGCTTCGGGTCCCCATCATCAGACCTTCAAGCGGCGTTAATCCCATGCTGGTGTCTACCGACTCCCCGTTCCGAATTGCAGCACAGCTCGCACCGTTGCCGATATGGCAGGTTACCATCTTGAGCGACGCCAGCGGCTCTCCAAGCTTATTCGCGGCTTGGCTGCTGACATAATCATGGGAAGTGCCGTGGAAGCCGTAGCGGCGAATCTTATGCTTGCGATACAGCACCATTGGAATGGCATACAGATAAGATTCCTGAGGCATCGACTGGTGAAAAGCCGTATCGAATACGACAACCTGCGGAACATCCGGCAGGTTTGCCTCGACGGCCATAATGCCCATCATGGCAGGCGGATTATGCAGCGGAGCCAGTTCGAACAGCCGGCGAATCTCCAGCTTTACTTCCAGCGTGACGATGACCGAATGCTTGAAGCTCTCACCGCCATGAACGACACGATGGCCGACCGCATCGATCTCTTTCATCGAACGGATAACGCCGTGCTCGCTGTGGGTCAGCAAATCGGTCAGCCTTTTAACGGCTGTATTATGATCTAATATTTCACTGACTTGGCGGACGTCCGGCTTTCCCTCCGGCTCGTGGGTGAGAATGGAAGCATCCATTCCAATTCTTTCTACCCGACCTTGAGCAAGCACCGATTCGTCAAGCATATTGTACAGCTGATACTTAAGCGAGGAGCTCCCTGCGTTCATAACGAGTATAATCATAGCCGATCCCCATCCTTGTCGTAATTAAAAAAGCCGACTCCGCTTTTCACGCCAAGATGCCCGCCCCTGACCATCTTCTTAAGAACAATTGACGGACGGTACTTTAACTCCCCATATTCCCTGAACATCCGCTCAAGTGCCGCGAGTACGGCATCAAGACCGAAGCGGTCCGCCATTTCAAAAGGCCCGTATTGAAAGGAATAGCCGATTCGCATCGCACTGTCGATATCCTCCGCAGAGGCTACGCCTTCCTCCAGCACATGCAGGGCTTCATTAATGAACAAGCAGATCAGCCGGGTCGTCACAAAGCCGGGAGATTCGAACACCATCACGCCCTTCTTATGAATAATCTCTTCCACAAAATGCTTCGTACGGGCAAAGGTCTCATCCGAGGTTTTAAGTCCGCGCACGATTTCGACCAGGTTCGTTTTTATAACCGGATAGACAAAATGCATGCCGATCACACGCTCAGGATGCGCCGTAACGCTGGCGAGCTCCGTCAAGCTTAATGTAGACGTATTGCTTGCAAGGATGACGCCGGGTCCGCACAGCTGATCAAGCTGATCAAATATGACCCGCTTGCTGTCCAGATCTTCCGTAATCGTCTCGATCACGAGCTCGCATTCGGCTAACTCAGATAATGAATCAACGGGATGCAGCCGGCTCATAACGAGCTTCTTCTCCGCATGTGTCAAAGCCCATCGTTCCATTTGCTTATCGAGACTATGCTCAATCATCTCGATTGCTTGTGTTAACCGCTCGCTTGTATCTTCGATCATATAAACATCAAGCCCGTTGAAGGCCAGCATCTCCGCGATTCCTTGTCCCATTGTTCCAGCCCCGACCACACCGGCTTTACGTACTGTCAACCTAGATTCCTCCATCCAACCTGCACATTCTTTGTACCTTTATTATACCGTTTATGAGAAAAATAAAGAAGGCAGACACAGGGTCTGCCTTCAAACCGACAATATTTATACGCGCTGCAGCTCTTCATTCGGCAAATCCTGCACCGTTCCAAGCAGCGAGCGGAAACGATCGCCGCCAAGCGTCTCTTCCTTGATCAGCACATCAAGCGAGCGGAGGAAGACCTCTTTTTGTTCGCCAAGCATCTGCTTGATACGGCTCATAAGCGCTTCTAGAACGGTATGCGTTACATCAGCCCATTTATCCGGCGTCATCATGGAGCTGTCAATAATACCAAGCTCGGTCAAGCCCGACTCTACCATCGAACGGACGATATTCATCGCCTGCTCGAAGTCGCCGCGTGAACCTGTGCTGCGGTCTCCATAAAATAATTCTTCAGCGGCAGCTCCCCCAAGTGCAATCATAATCTGACCTTCCAAAAATTCACGGGTGTACAGATAACGATCCTGCTGCGGGTTATGGCGGACATATCCAAGCGCTTGACCGCGGGGAAGAAGTGCAACCTGCGACACACTACCCGGTCTTACCAGCTCAGCTGCAATGGCATGACCAAGCTCATGAAGCGCGACGCGTTCACGTTCTTCCTTCGTCGCTTCCCGGTCTGTCTGCTCACCCATCAGCACTTTATCAATGGCCATCGATAAATGGCGCTGTGTAAGGGATTCGCTAGTGTCACGCATCGCATAAATGGCTGCCTCGTTCATGACGCTCTCCAGCTGCGCGCCAGAGAATCCGAAGGATTCCTCTGCGATTTTCTCCAGATTCACTTCATCATGCAGCGGTTTATTGCGGGCATGAATGTGCAAAATATGTTTACGTCCCTTCTTATCAGGCAGATCTACTCCGATATGACGGTCGAATCTTCCCGGACGCAATAAGGCGCTGTCCAGCATTTCTTTTCGGTTCGTTGCTCCGATGATTAGAATTTTCGGCGATTCTGCGGTATGAATGCCATCCATCTCTGTGAGCAGCTGATTTAACGTTTGATCGTATTCGCGATGCTGGCCTCCGTCACGCTTTCCGCCAATGACATCAATCTCATCGATAAACAGAACTGCGCTTGTTTTGCCGGCTTTCATTGCTTTCTGCCTGGCTTCCTTAAACATATCCCGAATTCGGCTTGCCCCAACACCAACATACATCTCCACGAACTCAGAACCTGATGCGGCGATATATACGGAGTCGGTATAATGCGCGGCTGCTTTCGCAAGCAGCGTCTTGCCTGTTCCCGGAGGACCGGTAAGCAGGATTCCCTTCAACGGACGAATTCCGAATTTCGAAATCTGCTCCTCATGCACGAGAAAGTCAAGCGCCTCGATGATTTCTTGCTTGGCACGCTCCTGACCGCCGATTTCTTCAAAGGAAAGCGGCGTAGTCGGCCGCGGTTTCCCTTTGCGTTCTCCGCCGATTGCGGCGAGATTACCGCGTGATCTGGCCACATAGAGCAATCCGCCGATAAGTCCTGACAGCAGTACAATCGGAAGCATATTGACCTTCACGATGAACTGCATGAATAAGATAAAGACCGGCACGAAGCCGATCAGGATTTCTTTCGTATAATTACGCATTCGGCCACGCTCCCATCTGGTCCGGCGTACGGGGCAGAACCATATATTTCGCGGAATTGCCGTCCTTTAACGTAATATAGACATTGATATCATCCATCTCCGTAGTGGCTTTAACACCCGGAAATTGATGCTCCATCTGCTTCATCGCAGCCGGAATGTCCGAGTAGTTGCGGTGCTCCATAGCCTGTGCGACATCGAATAGAACGGATGACCAGACATCATCGAGCTTGGTCTGATCTTCATTTGCAACGGGCTGAATGTTGAGCTTTAACTCCCGGCTGCCGATAACCGCTTTCCCATCATTTGCGATCCGATCGTATATGTTACGGATGTTGGCATCCTTATCGAGTGTAAGATCCAAGGTGACTGCATCATTGCTGATCACCGGATTGGCTTGGACAACGCCTGGTACCTCGGCAACGATTCGCTCCAGCGGTTGAACAGTAGCCACGTTGCGGTAAATAAACCAACCGCCGACTAGTAAGCTGGCAGAAAGAACAACTGTAATCAATGTAGGCATCAATCTTATTTTCATGGCAAAAAGCCCCCTTTGGTATCAGTTCATGACCTTCCGTCTATCACTGCTACTATACGAAAGTATATCATGTTCTGATACCTAAGAGGGCGTGCAAATACAGGGAGCTCTGGCGTATTCTGCTTACGCTGTGCTTTTCTCACGTTATTGGGAGGGTAACTTGTAGGTGATTATGAATGCCCCGTCCTGAAACTTATAAAACTCATAGTAATAGCTCGTTATCGATGCTTGTTTACGGTCGTAATATATCTGATAAACCGGCACGCCGCCAAGCATGCCGACATTGATATCATGGATATCTGCGTCCGGTTTAGATTCTAAAAATTTTTGCTTCATATCGGCCTTGGATAAGCCGTCCTTCGCTTTTAGGAGAATGGGATTATCCTTCTTCAGCCAGACATATGCATCCTCGCCATCCTTATCCTTGCCTTTAACAATCCAGACAGGCTCTTCCCAGACGAATTTCTCGGAGTCTGTCGCTTCTTTCAAATCCGTAACTTTCAGTGCCTGAGCTTCGGCTGCCCGTTCTTCTTTCCACACGGGAGCTTGTACAGACCGGTAATAAACGTTAAGAGCAATCAATATTACAATAACAGCCATTGCCGATACCAATAAGATGCGGCCAGGCGTCATAAACGGAGGCCTTTTTCGACGATTTGCCCGCATTAGGAGGACAGCAGCCTTTCAAAGCAGCGCTGAGACTCGGCTAAGATCTTTGCTTCATCCAGCAGCAGACATTCGCCATTCTTCACAACTTGATTTCCGTCGATCCACACATGCACGACATCTCTTCCTGATCCCGAATATACCAGATGAGAGATTATTTCAGTCTGCGGGTAGAAATGCGGCTGCTCCATGTCAATCGCAATGAAGTCAGCCTTCAATCCTTCTTTCAACTGACCCACGCGCTGCTCCTGCCAGATGGCTTTAGCCCCGTATACGGTTCCGAGCTTCAGTGCTTCCTGAGCCGGTACAGCAGTCGGATCGCCCGAGACGCCTTTATGAATCAGCGCAGCCAGGCGGATCTCATCGAACAGATCCAGATTATTGTTGCTTGCCGCACTGTCTGTTCCAAGCGAAACGGTCACGCCTTCTTTCAGAAGATCCGGCACGCGGGCAATACCGCTTGCAAGCTTAAGGTTACTTGCAGGATTATGAGACACAGCGGCTCCGCGGGCAGCCAGCAGTGCAATCTCATCATCGGTTAAATGCACCGCATGTGCAAGCAGCGCCGGACGGGTGAAAAAGCCCAGTTTGTCTAAATGCTCTACCGGACGGCAGCCGTAATCCTTTACATTTTGCGCAACTTCTGCAGCCGACTCCGACATATGCGTATGTAGTGGAACATTCAATTCATGGGCCGCTTCAACGATTCGGACAATATAGTCAGGCGGACAAGTATAAGGAGCGTGCGGAGAAAGCATCGTTGCAATCCGTCCATCGGCTTTGCCGTTCCAATCCTGAACAAACTGCTTGGCTTCGTTTAGCTTGGAGGTTTGTACCTCCGGAGGACACAAGCCGATAACACCGCGCGTCAGAAAAGCACGTATGCCTGACTGCTCGGCAACCTCTGCTACAATGTTCATCCGGTCATACATATCAACGAATGTTGTGGTTCCTGATTTAAGCATTTCGGCAACCGCCAGCGAGGTTCCCCAGCGGACATCATCATCCGTAAATTTCGCTTCCATCGGCCACATTTTTTGTTCGAGCCACACCTGCAGGGACTGGTCATCGGAATAGCCTCGCAGCAGCGACATGGCAGCATGGCCGTGCGTATTGATGAGCCCAGGCATGAATACGAGCCCTTGACCGTTCATGCGCTCAGCGCCTTCCGGCAGCGGATCCGGAAGCTCTTCGCTCAAATATAGAATGGTATCGCCTTCGACGACCATATGACCTTTCAAGACAGGACGCTGGTCATCCATCGTTACGAACGTACCGTTCTCAATCCACAACCGTTTCATCTTCGTCGTCTCCTTCTTTTTCCAAGTAATAAGCCAAACTAAGCAGTTCGGTCGTAAAATCCGCATAATGAATACGGACATGATCAGGCACGCGCAGTATGGTAGGGGCAAAATTCAAAATCCCGGCAACACCTGCCACTACGAAATGATCCGCAACATTTTGAGCTTCAATCGCCGGGACGGTAATAATGCCTATACGAATATTGCGAGCGGCTACAGTATCGTTCAACTCACTCATCGGCAGCACTGTCAACCCGTTAATCGAAGCCCCAACCATTGAGGGATGCGCATCAAATACTGCAGTTATCTTCATGTTATCTTTCAAATACGTATTGTAATTGCACAAGGCGCGGCCAAGATTGCCCGCACCAACAAGTCCAACGTTAAGGGGCTGATCCAGCTTGAGAATCTGTCGAATCTTCTCGATCAGATAGGATACATCATAACCGATGCCTTTACGGCCAAAATCTCCAAAATAGGCAAGATCTTTACGAATTTGTGCCGGGTTAAGATCAAGCTTATTGCCGAGCTCCTGTGAGGATACCGTCTGCACATCGCGCATATTCAAATCATTGAGCACCTGTAGGTAAAGGGGTAATCTTCTCACAACCGCTTCTGATATTTTGAAAGGCTTCACTCCACCATCTCCCCTTGATCTGCCGATAACCATTCCCTGATCCGGGGTACCATTTGTTCCAAATGCATATGCTCGATTTTGGGTCCAGGCAGTGAATATAGAAAGTATTTGCCATAATACGTATCAATGACACGGGTATCATAAATCAGCACAATTCCGCGATCCTGCGTTGTCCGGACGAGTCTTCCAAACCCCTGCTTAAACTTGATAACGGCTTGAGGGATGGACAGCTTCATAAACGGGTTCTGTTTCTGTTCCTGCAGCATCTCCGACTTCGCTTCAACAAGCGGGTTATTGGGCGGTTGAAATGGCAGCCGCACAATCGCTAAACAAGTCAGAGCGTCCCCTGGAATATCAACACCCTCCCAGAAGCTGCTCGTACCAAGCAGCACCGATGCCGCCTGCTGCTGAAACCGTCTTGTGAGCTTGCTCCGGTTTCCGCTGTCTATGCCTTGACCAAGCAGCTGAATTCCGCTGGATGATAGTGCTTCTTTAAGCGGCTCATATACTTGTTTGAGCATCTTATAAGAGGTGAACAAGACGAGCATGCGCCCTTTTGTCTCCATAGCGGTCTCGGCTAAGGACTTGACCAGCATTTCATTGAATAACGGGTCGCCAGCGGCACCCTTGAGAACGGGAAAATTACGCGGAATAATAACAAGTGCTTGATCCCGGTAATTAAATGGGGATGGAAGCTGGACGGTCTTAAGACGTCCCTGCTCTTCATCCTGCTGCAGGCCAAGCTGCTCGCAAGCATATTGGAAAGACTTTTGCACGGATAAGGTTGCGGAAGTCAGGACAACACTATTCTTAGTATCGAAGAAATAAGCACGCAATTGACTGCTGACATCTGCCGGAACCGCATAGAGATGAACCGACTTCGCCCGGAAATTGCCATTGGCTTCTATCCAATAAACAATCTCTGGCTTATCGGCCTTCATAAAGAGACGCAGCTCATCCCTGGCACGGGTCAAATCCTTTACAGTACCGCTCAAATCCGTAACTACCGCAGAGATAGCCGGATCGTTCAGCTCTTCTTTCATACTACCGAACATCTTATCCAGCGGCCGGATGATCTGACTTAACAGGCTGTGAACAATCTCTTCTATGGATTGAGCTTCCTGCCATTTCGCCGGCAGCTTGCTGGTCCGAAGACGAAGCACAAATTGTCCGGCCTCTCCCGCATCCTGAGAGCCTCCTGCTGAACTTCCC
Source organism: Paenibacillus solisilvae (assembly GCF_042656405.1). NCBI lineage: Bacteria > Bacillati > Bacillota > Bacilli > Caryophanales > Paenibacillaceae > Paenibacillus > Paenibacillus solisilvae. The sequence goes on from NZ_JBHSOW010000063.1 coordinate 33,426, forward strand.
CCCATCATGGAGAACAGGATTTCGAACAAGCGGTCCCACTCGTCACGCAACTCTCCGAACACGGGAACAACCTCATCGATCTCTTCCCGCCATTTATCGGCGTAATCGGAATCCTCGTTGGCTAATCTATGCTTAAGCTGAATAAGCTGGCCGTTACGCGCATCTTTGCATAATCTGCCGATTGGATGCTGAACGGAATGATAAGATAATTGCGTACCGAGATGCTTGCCTGCGACTTCCTCCAGATGATGAGCTTCATCCACAATAAGATGCTCATAACCGGGCAGCAGACGATGATCCGCGCGAATATCGGTGAACAGCATGGAATGGTTCGTGATGACGACATCGGCTAAATTCGCCTCTTGCTTGGCACGGTGATAATAACAGCGCTTAAACCATGGGCAGCTTCGATTGAGGCAGGAATCAGCGTCACTTGATACCGTTGACCAAAACTCTGATCCACGATTGCCGAAGTTAAGCTCTTCCTGATCTCCGTGATTAGATTCACTCAGCCAGACAACCATTTGGGCAGCTGTAATCCGGTCTTCCACCGGGGCTCCGAAGTCCTGTGTATTTACTTTACCCTCAAACTTGCGCAAGCATAAATAATTGCCGCGTCCTTTGAAGACAGCGGCTCGGAATGGATAAGGCATAACCGCCTGAAGCAGCGGCAAATCTCTTTGCCTTAACTGCTCCTGAAGGTTAATGGTATGCGTACTGACGATGATTTTCTTATTATGCTGTACCCCATAATAGAGTGCCGGAATTAAGTATCCCAGTGATTTTCCCGTTCCAGTACCGGCTTCAATCAGCAAATGCCGATCTTTCTCAAGCGCATCGATAACTTCCTGAAACATCATGTTCTGCGGTTCACGTTCTTCGTATCCAGGTATGATGGAACGGATACCGTCTTTGATATGATCAAGATAGCTCTCAAAGGTGTAATCGCTGATCAAGCCTTCTTCGCCATTCTCGCCGCGCGGTGGCTGTTCCTCCGTCCAATCACCGGCTTTCATGGCAAACTGGCGGAAATAGGAATAAGCATCCATGTCGATGGAGGTGGTTGTTTCTTTGCGAACCACCATTTCCTGTATAAACCAGCCCAGATCATCGATTTCATCGCTGAGTAAATTAGACAGCCGCTGCAGCGTCAGCAGCGGTAAGCTCGCAAGCTTAGTGAAACATTCCTTGAAGAGCTCCGCCGTTGCCAATGCATCGCTGTCTGCGCGGTGGTGCTGATCATGCTCGATACCGAAGAGCTCCGTGACTGCCCCAAGCTGATAAGTCGTCAGCGTTGGATAAAGGACCCGAAGCAAATCAATTGTATCCAGCTTACGCCCGGCAAATGGCATATAACCGCAGCGGTCAAGCGCTGAGCTTAGAAACCCGGCATCGAAGCCGACATTATGAGCAACAAGCACGGCATCCTCAAGAAGCGGGATAAGCTCAAGAAGCACATCCTCAATAGACGGCGCATCCGCAACCATCGACTCATCAATGCCGGTCAGCTGTGTGATAAAAGGCGGAATCGGTATCGTCGGTTTAACAAATGTATTATAAGTCCGTATGATTTGCATCGTTTCATCGAGCAATACGAGACCAACCTGTAGCATATCATCGCCGGCCCCATGACCGGTCGTTTCTAAATCCAGTACCGCATAATTCATCCGGTCTTCGATCCTCTCACAAAAACTAAAGCAATCCGCTCCCAAAGAACAGGGATAAATGACCCGTCTGCTGCTGGCAGGACTTCATGTTGGACAGCGGGTCGGCAAAATCCGGGTCGGCTTCGTGCGCTTTCTGAAAATAGGTTGCAGCCTGCTCCAGATTCATCCGGACTGCTTGTATGCAGCCAAGAGCGTTGAGACCGAGCGCACGCCATCTGGAATCATCCGTTACTTCAACAAGCAGTTGGAAATGCCGCTGCGCTTCATTCCATTCTTGTACATGCATATACGTCATGGCAAGAAATAATCGGGCCTTATTATCGTCCGGCCAACGTCTGACGGCCTCTTGAAAATGCTTGGCTGCTTCACGAAACATGAAAAGCTTGAAATACCCTTGCCCTTTCAACATCGTTTGCAGCTGTTCATAATCAGCCTCGCTCTCGCCAGCACACTCGTGGTTACCGCCAGCTGTACCGGGATCGTTTGTGCATCCTGATGACAGCGAGTTTAACAACGCTTCTGGCATCTGTTCAACCTCTCCGGCAGCTGCGGCTTGATTAGTCGCAATACCGGAAATATCCGGCGGCTCTGCCTTCAAGTTTGAAGATGAAAGCGACGGGGATAGCTGGAGCTCGCGAAAATCAGCCATGATCTCTTCAAACTGCAGCCATTCCTCAATAAAGGTGTCACTAAACTGTCTAAGCATCGACAGCTGCTCGTCATGCAGCTTCTTCTGGTCTTCATTTGCGTGCGGATAATGGATCATAATTTCGTTAAGCTTTTCCTTCATCGAGGCAAATACATGCTTGAACATCTTCTGCATCCCACCTTCACGCTTGTGATGAAAGAGAATTGTTAAGCTCATTCTTTGCCCCTGCATCTCTTTTCATACAGCATCCCAGACGTTTCACAACGCTGGAATCCAAGCCTCTGAAGGAAAGTGGTTAAATAATGGTTGCATGAACTTCTTCAAGCATCGTTTCAACCGGACGGTTTGCCGCATCGAGTATAACAACCTTTGGTTTATACGTGCGCGCTTCTTCCTCCGGCATCATTCCATAAGAAATAATAATGACATTGTCTCCAGGCTGGACCAGTCTTGCCGCAGCGCCATTCAAACAAATGACCCCGGAGCCGCGCGGACCGGTAATGACATAGGTTTCCAGACGTGCTCCATTATTGTTATTAACGATTTGCACTTTCTCATTCGCCCAAATATCAGCAGCTTCCATCAAATCCTCATCTATAGTTATGCTGCCCACATAATTCAAGTTCGCTTCTGTCACCGTTCCCCGGTGGAGCTTCGATTTCATCATTGTTCTGAACATGTCTGTCACCTCCATGCGCTGCCATTAAACGATTATCTATAAGACGCGTTTGGCCAAATTTTACAGCTAACGCGACAATTAAAGTTTGGTTATGCTGAGATAAATCCGTATCCGAGCCAGGAGGTATTAAATCTGGATACTCCAGAAGCTCCGCATAATCAATTACCGCACTCGGCGCTTCTTGGATGGAATTTTTAATCCGTTCCAGCATGTCAGTAACCGTTATACCAGGCTCCCTGATCCATTTCTCAGCCTTGCTCAGTGTCTGGGATAATACAACAGCCTGAGAGCGTTGTTCGTTGTCCAAGAAAACATTGCGGGAGCTCATAGCCAATCCGTCTGCTTCGCGGACCGTCTCGCAAGGAACGATTTCCACCGGGAAATTAAGATCATCTACCATACGCTTGATAACAGCGATCTGCTGTGCATCCTTCATTCCAAAATAAGCGCGGTCCGGCAAGACCAGGTGAAACAGCTTGCTGACAACAGTACCTACACCGTCAAAATGCCCGGGTCTGGAAGCCCCGCATAATCGGTCAGTAACCTCATTGATGAGAACCCTGGTAAGCGGCTTCTTCGGATACATTTCCTGTACGGACGGAATAAATATCAAGTCAATGCCATTTGCTTCCGCTATTTCTTTATCCCGCTCCGTATCTCTGGGATAACGGTCAAAATCTTCATTAGGTCCAAATTGAAGCGGATTGACAAATACGGTGAGAACAGTAAACTCACAATCCTCAGCAGCTCTCCGCATCAGGCTTGCGTGCCCCTCGTGCAGATATCCCATTGTCGGTACCAGGCCGATGCGTCCCTCAGGAAACTTACTGCGCCAGTTATTCAGCTCGGCTTTAAGCTCGGGAATTGTTGTGCAGACGATCATTTGTGTCAGCTCCCTTCCCGTTATCCTTGCTGCTGCCGTAAAGCTGCTGCTGCAGTACCTCCTGCTCCACTCCGAATGCATGCTCCTGCTGCGGAAAAGAACGAGCTTTCACATCGGATACGTAGGCACCGATTGCATTGCGGACGGTTGTGCCAAGATCCGCATAGGTCTTCACAAATCTCTTCTCCCGGTATGGAGACGCATACTGCAGCAGATCATGGTAAACAAGGACCTGTCCGTCACAGCCGCGTCCTGCGCCGATTCCAATTGTAGGAATCGTAAGAGCTGACGAAATCGCCTCTGCGAGCGGTTCCGTTACCAACTCCAGCACGATACTGAAGGCACCGGCAGCTTCTAATGCCTTCGCATCATCAATCAACTGCTCGGCTTCACGTTCCAGCTTCCCCTGCACCTTGTATCCGCCCAGCTGGTGAACCGATTGAGGTGTAAGCCCGATATGGCCCATAACCGGTATGCCCGCGCGTACGCAAGCTGATACCTCGCCGGCAATGTCTGCGCCGCCCTCCAGCTTGATCGCATGTGCACGGCCTTCCTGAAGCAATCTGGCTGCATTCCGCAGCGTTGTTTCATTACCGAGCCGATAGGTCATGAACGGCAGGTCCGTTACGATAAACGTATTAACTGCCCCTCGCGCCACCGCTCTGGAGTGATAAACCATATCATCAAGTGTAACGGGAATTGTTGTATCATATCCAAGCACTACATTACCTAACGAGTCACCGACGAGGATAACGTCGATGCCCGCTTCCTCAGCAAGCTTGGCGGATGGATAATCATAGGCGGTCAGCATCGAAATTGGCTCGCAGCTCTGTTTCATTTTTTTCAGCTTCGTAATAGTCAACGGTTGTTTCATTGCTACGTCCTCCTTTGGAATGAGGATGACCACGATTCGTCAGCTCGTATTAAAGCTTTCGCGAACCCTGCTCTTCCTATGTGATCAACACAAAAAAACCTTCTAGCCGCCGCTAAAAAGGTTCCAATCCAAAAAGGAACGTCCTGCCACCAGCGAGCTTCCTTCTGTCTCGGTCCCTAACGGCTCAGAGCAGAGTACACTGCCTTGCAATAAGACATCAATCAACCACAAGTTCGTTGATGAATCCTCTGGTGCGGTGCGGTTCAAGTATATCGATACCGCCCTGCCAGATAGATCATTTGATAAACCGATTATACCAAAGAAACAGCATGGCGTCTATGAACGGTTATCCGGTGCCGGGAGCGTCTCCGCAGAGAAAATCGGAATTGTTGCTCCATTCTCGAACGTAGCAAGCAGCGCTCCGCTCTCATCCAAGCCAATCGGTGTTCCAATTTGCATTCCGTTAGCCGTTTTCAACTGCATGGGTTTGTGCAGCGATACGGACAATGCTTCCCACAGGGAACGTATAAATCCAAATCCGTCCTTTTGATAAGCGGTGTACAGCTGCTCGAATTCGCGTATGAAGGAGGCGATAACCTCGGCGCGGTCAAGCGGACGTCCGAGCTCCAGTCTCAAGGAGGTCGCTATATCACGGAGCTCTTGCGGATAGTCGCTCTCTTCAAGATTAACGCTGATGCCGATCCCCGCAATCACGTATTTAAGACGCTCTTCTTCAGCTGTGGACTCAAGTAGAATACCGCTTATTTTTTTACCGTTAATGAGCAAATCATTAGGCCACTTAATTCCAATTTCCAGAGGTGCGGCAACGGTTCGAAGCGCTCTGCACAATGCGACAGCAGTAAGCAGAGTCAGCTGGGAAGCAACCTGCAGCGGCAGCTTTGGCCGCAGCACCAAGCTCATCCAGACCCCTTTTCCCGTCGGTGAAATCCACTTTCGTCCCATTCGTCCCCGGCCGCTCGTTTGCTGCTCGGCAATGACAAGCGTGCCCTCAAGAGCATCATCTTCAGCAAGCCGATGCGCGATATTTTGCGTCGAATCAACAGAGTCATGAAGCTTGATTGCTTTGATGAGCGTAGATCCGCTAAGCTTGTCCATCAATTCGTGCACCGACAGCTTGGACGGTTTTCCTATCAAGCGGTAGCCCAATCTGCGTGAGGCTTCGAATTGATAGCCCTGCGATTCCAATTTCTTAATTTGCTTCCATACGGCAGTACGGCTTATTTTCAACTCCTGGCTGAGCACTTCCCCAGATAGAAATCCTTCCTTGTGCTGTTCCAGCATCGTAAGAATTTGATTGCTCATATTGACTCCTTCATGATCCTTATTGACGAAGCTTCCTATTCCGGTAATCGGCTGCCAGCTGCATCCAATAATGAATCCCGATCATTTGTCAGCACTCCGATAGCGACATCTCGAACCAATTCGTTCAGCAGCTTGCCAAGCCAGGGGCCAGATGGCTTATGCAGCAATCGGAGTAGATCCGCTCCTCCAATGGCAAGTTCGCGGACACTGGATACTGCCAGTTCATTGAGCCAGACTGCAAGCTTGTCCAAATTAAGGCTGCTGCATGTAAGCGCAGCTGCGGCATGCAGCCAACAAGCCGCAGCTGCTTTTCCATTATCGAGAACGGCCAAGATCCAGGCGCGATGGAGCATTTGCTCGTGTTCAGAAGAGAGCAGCCCGTCATGAATAGGGCTCTCTGCAGATTGAAGTGAAGAGGTGAATGCAGTCATCTGTTGATGCACGTTTACAGCAGCCTTCAGCTGTCCGATTCGGCTGGTTGAAAAGCGGAACGCATCAAACAGCTCGTATGCATCATCCATACTAAGTCCTAAAGCAATACAAAATGCGGCCCATCGTTCTTCCAGTGACGTTAGTGCTGCCAATCCCTTCAGCTTGCCCTTGTCTGCAGCCGGATCCATCCTGAATTGCTCTGCTTGCCTAACTAAGGCTGGAGGTAGGGGAGTCTTCGTATAGGCAAGTAAACCGGCAGCCGCAAACCATGCCAACGCTCTGCTCGGATTTGAACCTCCGATCATTTTGTCCGATTCCGCACCGATCCGCTCCATAGCAATATGAACCAGCAGATGACTGTAACGCCGAAGCGCCTTCCAAGTTTGCGGAGCAATATGCATTTGGAATTCAGCTGCGAAGCGGACCGCACGCACCATCCGCAGCGCATCCTCTTGAAACCTTAAATTCGCATCCCCAACACAACGAAGCACCCGCCGCTGCAAGTCCTGCCTGCCTCCAAATGGATCTACGATCGAACCGTCAGCACGCATGGCCATGGCGTTTATCGTGAAGTCCCGGCGCATTAAATCCGCTTCAAGGTCGGCTACAAACTGAACCTGTGCAGGTCTGCGGTGCGCTTCGTAAGCAGATTCGGTACGAAACGTGGTTACTTCATAGTGCTCCGATTCATGAATAACCGTAACTGTACCATGCTGCAGTCCGGTAGGAATCGTTCTTGGAAACGCAGCTTCGACCTGGTCAGGTGCTGCAGAGGTTGCAATATCAACATCCTTGAGCACCTTTCCCATTATCGTATCCCGGACACAGCCCCCAACGAAGACCGCTTCATGACCATGCTGCTCAAGCATTCGCAGAACGGGCAGAGCTTTGGTTAAGGCTTGGTTAATGGCCATCTGCCCCTCTCCTGCATGGCGCTAATCGCAAACCGGAACCGGAACATCAGCTTCAATTCCGAGCACCCGGTAATAAATGCGCTCATACTCAGCTGTAATTAAGTCGTTGCAGAACTGAGTCCGTGCCCGGTGCAGACAGGCCTCCCGAAACTGCTGATACAAACGCTCATTCTTTAATAAGTTAATGGCATTATGCGCCATTTCCTCCGTATCTCCGATCGGCGATAGGTATCCTGTCTCTCCATGTGTAACGAGCTCAGGTATCCCCCCCGCGAATGAACCGATCGTCGGCACTCCGCAAGCCATCGCTTCCAGTGCAACAAGACCGAAACTTTCTTTCTCAGACGGCAGAAGCATAAGATCTGCGATGGAAATAACATGAGCGACATCATCTTGTTTTCCAAGAAAATGAACTTTATTCTCGAGCCCCATTGACCGGACTTTCTGCTGAATCTTGGGTAGATCCGGCCCTTCTCCTACAAGCAGAAGGCGGCTTGGCACCTTTTGCTCAACTTTTGCAAAGATATCCACAACATCGCTCATCCTTTTCACCGGACGGAAGTTGGAAATATGCATCAGGATCTTCTCGCCTTCGCCGACAAAATCATTTCTCAGCGATGCGCAATCACGCGGGTAATAGACACGCTTATCGACAAAGTTGTAGGTCAGGTCAATCATTTTCTCAATATCAAGCAAATCCCGTGTTTCCTGAATGAGATCGTTAGAAACGGCCGTGACTGCATCGCTTTCATTAATTCCAAGTCGGATCATATCTTTAAGGGATTCATCCTGCGCCAGTACTGTAATATCTGTCCCGTGAAGCGTCGTTACCGTGCGGAGTTGGCTTCCGACCATCTGCTTGGCCAAATAAGCACATACCGCATGCGGAACGGCATAATGGACATGAAGCAAATCCAGATTGTGCATTTTGGCAACCTGCGCCATTTTGCTGGCAAGTGAAAGATCATAAGGCGGATAACGGAAGACGTAATAATCATTAATTTCGACTTCATGATAAAAAATGTTTTTATGAAATTGACCGAGTCGAAACGGGATACTATGGGTTATAAAATGAATTTCATGTCCTTTTTCTGCCAGCAGTTTGCCGAGCTCCGTTGCGACGACACCCGAACCGCCCAATGTCGGATAACAGGTTATTCCTATTTTCAATCGTTTTCCCACGCTTACACCCCCAGTTGTTAACGCTGCTCTAAAACGAATATATGCTATGTTTCGACGAATTAAGCTTGAGCTGATATCGAATTAATCATGCTCGGTTAGGTGACTTTAGAATAACGTTATCTCATGCGGACGCTTAATTGCAAATCCTTCGGCATACGCCCACCCTTTAGATTGGCCCAGCAGCATGTCACGAGCAGCCACCCGCTCCACATAACGATCTGTGAGCGGTGTCTGTACCCGATCTTTGCCTTCAGCAGGAGGCGCAAATTGTGAACGGTACGACTTGAGAGCATTCATTTTTTGCTCTGCAAAATCGCTGATATTTGTAATCAATGATACCTCATTGCTGTCATTTATGTAGTAATAGTACAGCTGCTCCACTTGAACAGCCGGCAATTCCGGTAAAAAATTGCGTAATTTCGCGTTAAAGACAGCTTCCTCTATGATTCGACTGCAGGCATTATGGTCGGGATGACGATCGACCCAGTAAGGAGCGAATACCAGACGGGGCCTAAGCCTGCGAATTTCACGTACAACGGCTTCAATTTGATCTCCGGCACCCGTCAAGCCTCTGTCCGGGAGCCCCAGACATGAACGCACCGATAGACCAAGCACCGCGGAAGCTTCAGCGGCCTCCTGCCGCCTCGTTTCTACGGTGCCATTGGAGGACATCTCTGCCTCCGTCAAATCACATATTGCTGCGCGATATCCATGATGAACGTGTTTGGCAATCGTCCCGCCCATCCCGATTTCTACATCATCGGGATGCGCGCCGAAAGCAAGTATATCTATGAATAGTCCTGACATTATATCTCACCTGGCTTATATTTATGAACAAGCTCGCGCCAAGCAAAGTCTCCGCGCTGCAATGCTTTAACCAGCAGCTCTCCAGTGGCGACATTCGTAGCAACGGGAATGCCCTGAACATCACAAAGTCTAAGCAAAGCGATAATATCCGGCTCGTGAGGCTGTGCCATAAGAGGATCACGAAGAAAAATGATAAGATCCATCTCATTTTGGGCGACCATCGCCCCGATTTGTTGATCGCCGCCAAGCGGTCCAGACATGAAACGATGGATAGACAGATTCGTTTGTTCCATAATACGACTGCCCGTTGTACCCGTGGAATAGAGCGTATGCCCTTTAAAAACATTTTCATAAGCAATTACAAAATTCACCATTTCATCTTTCTTACGATCATGGGCAATAAACGCGATGTTCACTCTAGCCGCTCTCCTCTCCGATTACCCGCAAGTTTAACTCTAATCCATGACATGCTCGAAGCCATAAATAAGCCCCGTATACGTCATAACCTTCTTCACTGCTACATTGACGCCCGGCATATATCCGGCACGATCATAAGAGTCATGGCGGATTTTGAGCGTTTGGCCAAATCCGCCAAAAATGACTTCCTGCTGAGCAAAAACTCCCGGCAACCGTACGCTATGTATACGAAACCCATTATAATAGCCGCCTCGCGCACCTTCAATGGTTTCTTTTTCATTCGGATGACCTTGACGCAATTCTTGCCTTGCCTCTGAGATCAGTTCCGCTGTCTTTATCGAAGTTCCGGAAGGAGCATCCAGCTTCTGTTCACCATGATATTCGATAATCTCCACATGCGGCAAATACTTTGACGCTTGCGCAGCGAACTTCATCATTAGAATAGCGCCGATCGAGAAGTTCGGCGCGATTAACCCGCCGATTTCTTGGCTCCTGCACAGCTTGTCCAGCTCTGACATCTGTTCCGGAGTAATGCCGGTCGTTCCGATAACAGGACGAACACCGTGCCGTATGGCTGTTTCTGTAATGCTGTAAGCAGCATGAGGCACGGTGAAGTCTACAAGTACATCTGCTGTTGCTTGGGATAGAGCAGTTTCCAAATCTGGAGAAACGGTTACACCGCAGGGGGATAGTCCGACGAGCGTTCCCGCATCAATCGGACCGGCTGAAGGGCTGACCGCAGCAGCAAGCTGCAATTGTTCATCTTGAAGCACCATTTTTACAACTTCGCGGCCCATTCGCCCGCCTGCACCTGTTACGACGACTTTTATTGGTTCTGTCATTGACTATTTCACCTGTATCCCTTCAGTTATCTTCTCTTTTTGCTTGCCCTCAGTGCTCTCCGCCGGCGGTTCATATCAGCCAGTAGACGACGCGCTGCCGAATGCTCAGGGTCTAGACGGATCGCTTCCAGTGCGCAGGAAGCAGCCTCATCTAATCGGTTAAGCGAAGCATACGCAGCGCCAAGCAGCAGGAGCGCATCCAAATTTAAAGGATCAAGTTTTGACGCCTCCTGAAGCTTATCGAGTGCCTGCTCAGAGCTTAGTGAAGTTTGCGCCATGAACAAGCTCTCCGCTTCGATAACCAGCTGTTTCGCCTGAACCGTTTGCAGATGAAAGGCATACTCTTCTTGCTCTGAATCAAGCTCTACCGCTTTCTCTGCATAGAGAAGCGCCTTTTGCCATTTCCCGCTGCGAGCGCATGTGATAGAGCATCTATAATAAGGGGCTGCATTATCTGGATCCTGTTCGATCGCATCCTCGAACCGCGCGATAGCCTGCTCAAAATCGCCGCTAAGGATGGCTTCGTAAGCTTTCTTTAAGCTGCTCTCTCCGTCCATCCGCCCATCCTCCTTGTACACAGGTTGATGGTACAGCATATGTATGGACCCGTTCTACGGTTCGACGTTTTTTCGAGTCCAGCGATTTGCATCGCGTGAATTAAACTTGTTCATCACGCGATCATGCGCTTCGGTCATATTGATTCCTAATGAATTTGCGAAGCATATGACGATGAATAAGATGTCGCCTAATTCCATTTCTATAGAATTGTCAGCTTCATCTGCTTTCTTCGGTTTTTCTCCGAACTGGTGGTTGACCTCACGGGCAAGCTCACCAACCTCCTCGCTCATCCGTGCTAGCATAGACAGCGGGCTGAAATACCCTTCTTTAAATTGCGAGATATAGAGGTCTACCTCGCGCTGCATTTCCGCAAGCGATTTTTCATTCATCGTGGTATTCCTTTCTGTTTCCCAAGGGTCTTCTCATATGTTATCGTAAAGCGCATGCGAAAACAATGCTTTTGCATTCGTTCTAAAAGAGCCATACTAGGGTATAGCTTTCATTCCAAGAAAGATCACGGAAGGAGTTTGATTCGATTTGGCTGCACGATTGTCGGCACTGCTGCGCACGCTTCCTCTTGTTATGCTTGGAACCGCGGTGTATGCATTCGGTTTGCACTATTTTATCATCCCCAATCAATTAATGGAGGGCGGAGTAACCGGAATTGCGATCCTGCTTAATTATGCGTTAAACTGGCCGCTTTCCATCTCCACTTTAGTACTCAATATCCCTTTGTTTATCCTTGGATGGCGTATCTTGGGACGAGCCCAAATCGGATATTCGATATTCGGCACAGTCTCGCTGTCTGTGTTTCTTGCACTTATGGAAAAACTCATCCGCCTGGGGTGGATCGTCCCCTTCCAGACCTCGAATGATTACATACTGGCGGTTTTGTACGCAGGGGTCACGTTAGGCCTCGGACTTGGCATTGTGTTTCGATTTGGCGGCACCACCGGAGGTGCGGACATCATAGCTCGCATCGCCTCCAAGATGAAAGGCTGGAGCATGGGCCAAATTATTTTGACCTTAGACGTGATTATTATCGGATCTTCGCTTATTTACATCCCTAAAGAAAAGGTACTTTACACGCTTGTTGCCGTATTTATTGCATCCAGAATGATCGATTTTATTCAGGAAGGAGCTTATGCCGCTAAAGCATTTTCCATATTCACGGAGAATGGGGAAGTCATCGCTTCGCAAATTACGAAGGAGATGGATCGAGGGGTTACTTTATTCCCTGCCCGAGGCGCTTTCTCCGGCAGACAAAAAGAGGTCATCTACTGCGTCGTCGGCCGTCAAGAAATCAGACGGTTGAAAACGATCGTTCGCAGTATTGACCCCTTAGCTTTTATCGTCATAACAGATGTGCATGATGTTCTTGGGGAAGGCTTCAAGGAGGAATAAAGAAATGTGGAACGCAGCCTATCGTTTCTTTTTGAAAAAACCATCTGTATATGGGGTTCCATGCCGCTGCTCATAAGCAAATCTGCGCCAGCCGGCGAATGCGAGAATACCCATGATGATTGCTGAGATATACAAAATAGCCAGCTGCTCGCCAGCTGCTCGCTGCTCAGCGTAAGCTATGCTGCCCGGTGCGGATTGGACGGCTGCCGTTGCAGAGTTGCTCTGACTTGCAAACAGCTGACTTCTCGCTGCGGTCAATGCTTGAAAGGCCTGGGGAACTGAAGCGGAATTCATCTCCGCTTCTCCCCTAGCAAAGCTAAGCAGCCGCTCCGTGTAATCGATTCGTCCCTTAAGCAGAGCAAGCTGCGAAGCCTCTCTTTGCATAAGCGCAGCCACTTCGACACGCTCGAAATGCTCCTTCAAAATATGCAAGGAAACTACTGCCGCATCAGCATGGCCCTCCAGCTGCGTATGCCAGGCCTGCAGCAGACGGCTCTCGTCATCCCGAAGCACACCCTCGTATTGCAGCCACAATGGCGCTTCAGGCCGGAGCAGAACATCCGATGCCAATTTCAGCCTTGCAGCCTGCATATACCAGGTGCTGCTTGTCCCGGATTGTGCAATAGCCAGCTTGGCATCCTTCACACTATGATCGAAAGCGGCCCAGCCCTGAATCGTACCGATGCGTCTTAAGCTTCCATCCGCAGATACGCCCTCCAGCCGCCCGATTATGGAATAAGCCAGCTGTCTATTCTCTTCATTGGCAGCTGCATATAACTGCTCCGCTAATTGATTTAACTGCTGAAGAGCCGTTCCTGGTTTATCGGGTAGAACATCACTAACGGTCACACGAGCAGCGGTATCAGAATCATGAACACCGCAGCCCCCGGTCAATAGCAGCAGTGAAGCGAATCCAAATATAGCGAAGAATGCTGATATTTTTGGGCTCATGCTCATCCCCCTCCTTTAACACTTTATGGGGGGATGTCCAAGATTAGACCTTTCGCAATCGAAGGAAGAGCCAAGTCATCAATAAGCTAAAAACAGACAGACCGATTGTGAAGGTTTGAACCGCATTCAAATCGTCCTCAAGGACGTTAGGAAGCCACGGAAATACGCCATAAGTATAATCGATGGAATCGTTCCATAGAAGCCACAGAAACGCAATGAAGGCCGCTAACCGTCCGAAAACCATAAATCTGACAAACAGCAGGCCTTCAATCGCCATCCCAAGATGCGACACAATCAGCATATAATGCTCCCATTCCAGCTGATCTCCTTGTGCTGCACCGGCAACGATCATCGTTACCGCCCAGATTCCATACTTTAATGATGTTACAACGGCAAGCGCTTCAATGAGGGGCCTTATCCATATCAACGCATTCGTTTGTTTATTGAGCACCGGAAACAAGAGGTAGAGCAGTGATAACGTAAAAAACAAGCTGGCCGTTGGACTATCCGGGACGAAGATGACACGCCACAGGGGATGATTGTCGATCGTATACTCGATCTGCTGCCAGTACCAAATGTAACCGTATACAGTTCCAAGCGCGTTTACTGCAAATAGAAGCCAGAGCATCGGTCGGCTTAAGAGAACAGATCGGCTCCATAATGATGCTGATGCTACCTTTGACAATGTTAGGCCTCCGTTTCCCATTTTATTCCTAATTTAAAAGAACCTGATCGCTTCTTACGATCAGGTTCTTCATCTGTGCTGTTATTATTCAGCTTTCTTTTGCTTAGCAAGCCAAGTCGTCAATTGATCGATCTCTTCTGCAGTAAGCTTGTCTTTGAAAGCTGGCATTTTACCGCCGCCGGCACCGTTTGTCACGATGTCAACAAGCTGTTCTTTCTTAAACTCGTCACCGATACCGTGGAATGAAGGAATTCCTGCACTTTCATTACCTTTAAGGTCTGTTCCGTGACAAGCCACACATTGTGCTTTCTTAGTCAACTCAACAGCCGGGTCATCTTTGTCAACGAGCGGAATATTTGCTGCTTCCGCAGCTGCTTCGCCTGGCTCTTGGCCTTTCGCTGCCGCTTCACGGGCTTTCTCTTCGCGAAGAATATGCTCAGGCACTGTATTCGTCAACTGCAGCTCGTGTTGGTAGTGATCCCACGATTGCTTCGTTAGGTAGAACACAGAAATCAATGAAAGCAGCATAAGAATAGAAGTGATTGGACGTTTGTAGAAACGGCGTTCTTTACCTGTATCCAAGAAAGGCGCAAGCAGGAGCGCACCGAACGCGATACCAGGTACGCCAACGGTTCCCAGAACAACGTAATCCTTCGACACATACTGCAGTTTCAAAAATTGATACAAGAACAAAAAGTACCAGTCAGGCATTGGAATAAAGCCTGCATTTGTTGGATCAGCCGGATAACCAAGCGGTGCTGGCTCTGAAATAGTCAGAACTAGAAACCCGACAAGTACGACAACCCCGACCATCCATTCCTTCAGAAGAAAGTTCGGAATAAAGGCTTCCGATTTACCAGGATACGAGGAATAGTCCGGCGGTACTTTACTTACCGGCACAGTGCGTTTCCGAACCCGAGAATCTCCAACGAAAACGACTTTTTCATCCGATTTGTGGCCATGTGCCATTCGCAATATGCCTCCTTTCGGCTTATAGTGGTCCCGAAATACCTTGTTTCCGGATCATAAAGAAATGCGCCGCTAGAAGCGCAAGGAGCGCGCCTGGCAGGAAGAATACGTGGATAGCGAAGAAGCGAGTTAACGTTTCTGCCCCTACGATTTCTCCACCTTGCATCAATTCTTTAACGTAAGTACCGATAAAAGGTACGGATTCTGCAATTTGAATACCAACCTTTGTTGCAAAGTAAGCTTTGTTATCCCATGGAAGCAGGTAGCCTGTGAAACCAAGACCCAGCATGATGAAGAAAATCAACATCCCAACGACCCAGTTCATTTCACGCGGCGCTTTGTACGAACCTGTGAAGAATACGCGCAGCGTATGTAGGAACATCATGACGATTACAAGACTCGCACCCCAGTGATGCATCCCGCGCACGATACCGCCAAAAGCAACTTTATGCTGCAGATAGTCAACACTCTTATAAGCATTGATGATATCCGGAACAAAATACATCGTCAGGAACATACCCGACAGAATTTGGATAACCGTGATGAAAAACGTCAATCCGCCAAAGCAGTATACAAATGCGGAAAAGTGATGAGCAGGGTTAACGTGCTCCGGCACTTCATGATCCGCGACGTCCCTCCACATCGGCGTAATATCAAGACGTTCGTCAATCCAGTTGTATACGTTTTTAAACATCTGAGCCTACGCCTCCTTTATACGCGTGTATTTGCTTTGACTGGTCCGAGATAAATCCAGCCGTTCTCAACCTTAAGATCATACTCGTCCAATGGTTTTGGAGCGACGATCAGGTTTTTGCCGTCTTTCGTGTAATGCGCATTGTGACACGGACAAACATACTCTTCGTTTTTCTCTGTGTTCCACCCGATTGTACAGCCTAAGTGCTTACAAATCGGTGAAAGTGCAAATGGTTTGCCGCTGTCATCCTTGGAGATCCACGCAGTCAATTCAGGGTCGCTTATATACCAACCGTCAATCTGGTGAATTTGGAATTTAAACTCTTGAGGTTCATTCGTAAGCTTAGTTTCCTCGACGACTTTGATCCATGTGCCGCCAGCTTTTTTCTTTAAAATCGGATCAACTGCAAAGCGTATCATCGGGAGCGACATACCAGCAGCCATAAAGGCTCCTGCACCTCCGAGCGTATACGACAAAAATTGACGACGGGACATTCCGCCTCGTTTCACCGGACTTTGCTTGGTTTCATGTTGTTGATGGTTACTCATCTTCTGTTCTACCCCCTTTGCTGAGCCATATCTTGTGTTCTGCCGAAGGCAAAACGTACGACGAACTAGGACATTACTTATAATAGCCTAGGTGATTTGGAGCGTCAAGAATATGGCGGGTAATTTGCCCAGCGGATCAAAAACGATCTTTAATTTGTTATTATTTTGTCACAATTGACCTTGTCTGGCATTTGTTTTTCCCAATCGAATGACGGCTTATGCACTGAATATGGAATTACTTCTACTTATCGTCCAAGCCATAAGATCCTGACCGCTTCGCTGACGGAATCCTTAGACGGCAAGCTTCCATCGGCCTCAACGGCAATGACAAGATCTGCACAGCTTAGCGTGTCCGCCCCATCCAAGGGGTAAGCTGCCGCTGCAATTATGTATCGAAAGCCAACCTTTCTTAAATTACGGCAAAGCTCTTCTGCCAGGTTCCCACCGGGGCCTTGGTCGAAGTGACAGGAAGGGTAAATCACAACTCTGCCTTTGAAGGGGCCTTCGATTAAATCCAGCACATCCCGCAATTTCTCTAATGCTTCTGTTGCTTCATGAGGCATTTCAGATCCCGTTAGGCCTGTCAGCGGCAGGATAGCGGTATCCAAATAAGGCTGAAGCTCCGCCCATTGTTCTTTGCTTAAATCGCTGAATTTCATCTTTTCACCAATCCTTGGGCTGCAATTTTCATAGACTGTCCTATATTCTACCATCCTACCACAATCTTCTGCACAAAAAAACGACCTGCCCCGCTTCGGATGATTTATCCGCGCGATGACAGGCCTCTTCTGGGCTTTATCCAGCAGCTCAAACGTGTAACGTTTTCAGTTCGTCAGTCAAGCGACGGAACGTATCCTTATCCCCGGAGGCAAGCGCCTTATCGATGGCTTGATATAACCGGTCTGTTCGGAACTTAAGCACGGCTTCGTCAAGGGTCATCTCAGCAGCTAGTCCGAGCATCGCTTCGTACGATACTTTCATTTTGTCCATAGGATACACCTCCAACACGGCGTTTAAGAGATCCTATATCCGTTTCCTTTCGCCACTTGTGCTTTCCATCGTCCATCTCTTCGTTGAAATCGTCTTCTCGTCCGGTGTCTGTTGACGACTTTTAGCAGGCGATCTAAGAGAAAGCGTATAGGTGTGACTACTGTGATCTTGTCTAGCTCGAGCAAACCGGCTCTACTAAATCATATTCAACGCGGCAAACTCCGCTAAGGACGTTTGGCCCCTATTCTTCATGAATGTGCTCCTGCCCAGTTCATAGATGCCCTTTATCCATTCAAAATAATGGCGTCATCGTCTATGCTTAAGCCGGCGACAATTGATTTGCCCATTGGTGTCATCCGGATGACTTGTCTTTGCTCTGCATGTTCACCGACACGAAGCAGACCAAGGTGCATCATCATCGTGAGCAAGCGCTGCTCCAAAATGGTCTCCGGCTGATCATAGTAATACGGCTTAATAAAGGGAACTAACGCCTTCATTAAATCCTCTGCGTTAACCCAGCGGCGGGACAGCTTATCGATCCAGTGAATGATGGAGCGTATGTTTGGAATCGGGCCTCTATAGAGTCTGATCCAGAATTGATAGAGCTTGTCTGATTGCTCCGGTGATTGGAGCGCCTGGCGCTCTTTTCCCGAAGCCGTTAATGTAAGCAGCGTGCTTGTTTCGGCAATCCATCCATTGTAATAACAATAATCATAGAGAAGGGATAGGCGGTTCGGGTATTCCTTCATTCGCCTTCCATAACCAAATCTCCATTCTCCGCGGGCCGGAAGCTGCTCTTTAACACCGAACAGCTCAAGAATTTGCAGCACGCTTCTCCTATACATCACACCCTCAGAGGTCAAGGGAATTTCATTATGATGTATGTAATTGAGAAGCTGACGAACATCTTCGCCCATTAAGAGCTGCTCATCCCGGTAAGCATCCGGTTCCCCGTCTGCATAGTTAACCTGAGAAGCAAATCTGCGTTCCATGGTAGCTTTGAAGCGTTCCTTCAAATCAGAAGGCACTTGAAACAAATAGCGATTCGATCCTGAATAACCATTAAACAGCCATCCATACTGCTTAAACCTTGAAATCGTTTCTCTTGGGCCTGACTCCGGCACCGGTTTTTCTTTTGAAGCCTTGTTGCGTTTGGTGCTTTTCTTAACCGAAGGTTTATCTGCGGGTACAGCATTTGCTGCTGGCTCCGCTTCGGCAGGCGGCACTCCGAATTTACTTTGCTGAACGCGTGCAACGAGTTCCTCTAAGCTGAAAGCATCTCTGGCATCAAAAAGCAGCGAATTAATGAATCGCAAATCTTCCAGCTTCATCGCACCGATTTGGGCTTCAAACACATCCCTGCGATTAACCGTTGATAATATAGACTGGATCAAATCGTTTTTCGAATTTCCATTGCAGTCGCAATGATACGTAGTCGCAATTCGGCTTAACTGGCCGATATCGGCATAGCTAAGCATGTCCGCCAAATTCATTTTCCGCCCTCCGTTCCCGGTTCCGCTTGCAGGTTTACTATCATTATTGGAACATTGGCGAAATTTATAACCTATGAAAATAAAAAAAAGCCGCTTATCCGCAAATTGCGGCAAGCAGCTGTACTCTTTTTTCCCATTGAGGTCAATAGCCTTGTTGCTGAAGTTCTTCTAAATGACGGGTGCAGTTATGTAGCAAGGGTGTCCATTTATCAGCCTCCAGCTGCATAATGGAGTAGGAAAGATTAACGATCGGTTTGTCCTCAATACCGGGACACATGCCTTTGAGAAGTTGGGCAAGCAAACTTCCATGAGTAACCATCAGAATATTAAGATGGGGATGCTGCATGGCCATGGCTTGCACGAAAGACAGTGCACGCTCTCTTACCGTTTCATCGGATTCCTGCCCGCTGTCGGATTTGCGCCAATCCGCCCCCCATCTTGCCAGCCGTTCCTCTTCTGTTGTTCCTTCAATTAATCCGAAGAAACGTTCCCGCAGCTTAGGTTCACCAGGCAATAACGGAATTTGGAGCTCTGCCGCAATGATTCTCGCGGTCTCGTAGGCCCTCTTAAGGTCGCTCGAGATTACCATGTCCCATTTTATTGAGTCTTGACTCAGCCTCACCGCTAATGCATTTGCTTGACGGATGCCCTCATCATTAAGAGATGTATCCGTCTGCCCTTGTATTTTGCCAAGCGCATTCCAGTCTGTTTTCCCGTGACGAATAAGTCCTATCCGCAAGCTCGGTCCCTCTTTCCACGATTAAAATACTTTAAAACGAAAATTCTCCAGCTAATCAAGCTGGAGTCTGCTCTTCTAAGTAGTATACGTCAATTTCGCGTCCGCGAAAACCAATTTAATATGAGAAGGGTCATGATAATGCCTAATATCGACAGTGCAACCCAATACTGAGGTACGGTCGGCACGATATTAATGATGATCGGGTCACTGATGCTCGCGACCGGTACTTCGGCGTAAAAGTCAGCGCTGATCAAGGATACATCACTCGAAGCATTCGCAGTTTCAATCAATCCGGTGAGCTTCGCCACATCCGTCGACGAAGAGCTGCCGGACCCCGTAAGGAGATAGAATAATCCGCAGACGAAAATAGCCATGCAGCAAGCAACAATGGCTGTTACGTTTCGGCGGAAAGCCTTAGAGAACTGATAACTCCGGTTAGAGACCGGTATGAGCCAGGATTGTTCTGCATAAATCCGGTCCATTACATCATGATTCACATGATCCATTGGACCGGTCTCGTCATCATGCTCAGAGAAGAAACGAATAAGCTGCTCGCTCTCTTCCCAGATCCGGAACTCTTCGCTGCATGTTTCGCAATGCCGAAGATGTTCGTCAATTGACCTGCGCTCTTCATCTTCTTCCATTAAATCCCAATATGCACCAAACGATTGTTGAACTTCGAGGCATTTCATCTTATTTTCATCCCCTCGTACTCTTCCAGCAATGGTGAATCGCCGAAATACGGTTCTAGCTGCACTTTTACACTGCTGCGGGCCCTGAAAAGAAGCGATTTGACGGAGCTTACCGTTTGCCCTAGAATGCTGGCAATCTCCTGATAATCCAATTGATCGTATTCTCGTAAAATAAGTGCGGAGCGCTGTTTCTCGGGCAAGCTGTTTATCGCTTCCCTAACCATCGTCATCCGCTCGCTTTGAAGCAGTCGCTGCTCTGGTATGGTATCTGGTGGTGCAACCGGTATGTATCCAACTTCATCTAGAGAAACGTTGCCAGCTTTTTGCTTACGCAGTTCGCTGAGTACTGTATTTCTTGCTATGGTATACAGCCATGTGGAATAGGAAGCATCGACTTCCCGGAATGAATGCAGGCTGCGATAGGCTTTGTAGAACGTTTCCGAGCATAAATCCTCAGCCAAGAGCTCAAGCTTCGCGCTCTTCAGCATGTGATAGATGAAGGCAAGGATCTTACGCTGATAGCGCCGCATCAATTCCGAGTATAGCTGTATATTACCGTCTTTTATTTCACGTATGAGTTGGGAATCGGTCATTGCGGGCGATCCTCCTTGGCCTTAGGAGTAATCCCGCTTCGGTATAACATTGTACCGAAGCGGGAGAAAAAAGTTGCGGTAGATGATAAAAAAAAATTAATATTATTCGTCAATCATTAATTCGTGGAATAAGAACATATTCCTGCCGTATTCGACGGCGTTCGGTTATCCCACTTTTTTACATTGATTACGTCTATTGTAACATAATGCGGATTGGACTTGGCTAAAAGAATTTCAAAAAATACGACTGCATTTAAGTTAGACGAAAAAAGCATTAGCTTTGTTCCCAAAAAAACAAAAAAAAAAAGACCGCCCTATTTAAAAGGCGGCCTCGCACAAATTGCGATGGATTAGGATAGGAGTGGAGAGAAACCATACTGTACCTTTATTATATGTATACGTTTTCATTTTGTCAACAAGCGTTTTCATAAATATCAGATTTATTTTAAAAATGCACAGAATATCCTATTTGTTCCAGTTTGGCTACTGCACGATCCAGATCCTCCTGCGTACGGAAAGACAAGCGGAGCACACCCGGAACATCTTCCCTGCTCTCAATGATCTGGATGTTGCTTAAGTTAATCGCACTGTTGCCGAGCTCTGTAGCCACTCTCCCGATAATACCCGGGTGGTCAGGGACATCCACATAACATTCATAGATGGAATGAATCATCCCTTTGCGGCGCTCCGGCAGCTGATTGCGAAACTGACCGGCTTCCTTAAAAGCTTCTTCAATCCCTTCTGCGTCTTTCTCTTCCAGCATGCGGATAAATGAAGATGTGCCTTCATTCCAGTCTTTGAGCAGGTTCAACAGTACATTTCGGTTGTCTACCAGAATATCACGCCATACGACGGGATCACTTGAGGCGATCCGAGTAATATCACGGAAGCCCCCAGCAGCCAGGACGCAGTACAGTTCATCCTCATTGCTGTAATGACGGATCTGGTTCACCAAAGCGACTGCAATGATATGCGGAAGATGGCTGATCGCTCCGACGATCTGATCATGCTTCTCTGGATCAGCCTGAATGATGTGCGCTTTTGTGTACTTCAGCAGATCAATCAGCTTGTCCACTTCTTGCTGCGGGACATCGGTATCGGGTGTAATCACATAAAAAGCGTTCTCGAATAAATAAATCGAGGCCGCTTCAACCCCGGATTGTTCCTTCCCTGCCATCGGATGGCCGCCAATAAAGGTTGCCCCCTCCAAACGGACCTCTCTTGCACTCTCCGCCACAGAAGCTTTCGTACTGCCTACATCTGTCACAATACATCCAGGCTTCAGATTCATGCTGCTTAGCTCACGAACGTATGGAGCAAGATTTCCAACCGGCACACATAAAAAAATAAAATCCGCACCTTCCGCCGCCTCGCGCATAGACGTTGTCGCATGATCGACAACGCCCCGCTCGAGGTACTTGGCTGCGGATGATTCGCGTATTGAATGGCCAACGACAGTAATTCCCGGCTTGCCTTTAAAGCAAAGCGCCAGCGATCCGCCGATCAGCCCTACGCCAAATATCGCAATTTTCTTCATAATGTCAGCCCAGCACCGCCGCTTCTGCTAATACTTCTTCAAGCGCCTTAATGAAGGCTTCATTCTGCTCCTGGCTACCTACCGTGATCCGAATATATGTCGGGTAGTACTGCCAGCGGGCGCGTGAGATAATGCCTCTGCGAAGCAGCCCGTCAAATGCTTGCTGTGAAGGGATTTTCGCATCAAACATCACGAAATTGCCATGCGCTTCAAAATGGCTGAGTCCTAGGCGATCGAGCTGTTCAGCCAAGTAAATCCGGCCTTCGGCATTACGTTCCCTGCAGTTGTTCAGAAACTCCAAGTCCTTGATTGAAGCCAAAGCCGCCGCTTGTGCGAAACGAGTTGTGTTAAAAGGCTCGCGGACCTGGTTTACGGAACGGATAACGTCGGGATGACCTACGCCGTAGCCGATTCGCAGGGAAGCCAGACCATATATTTTTGAAAATGTACGGAGTACGATTACATTATTGTTCTCACGAAGAAGCGCCAAGCTGTCTGGATAAGCTTCATCGGTTACATATTCATAATAAGCTTCGTCAAGCGCGATAAGTACATGCTTCGGCACTTCGCTTATGAACTTAGCAAGCTCATCCTGGCGATTGATTGTGCCTGTCGGATTATTCGGATTGCAGATCCAAATGATTTTCGTGCGATCGGTTACTTTGGCAAGAATGGCAGGAAGATCATGCGTTCCATCTTTTAGCGGAACTTCAATGATCGTTGCGCCTTCAATCTCGGCATTATGTTTATATTGGGGGAACGTCTCATCAGCCATGATCGTCTCATCGCCTGGAGATAGGTATGCACGGGCGAGCATCAAAATCACTTCATCGGAGCCCGCTCCAAAAATGACTTGATTCGGAGCAACCTGCAAATACTCCGCTATTGCTGCTGTAAGCTGAACACTGCCGCCGTCCGGATAGATGCTGATGTTGGCAAGCTCATTTTGAATAGCCAATTTAGCCTGTTCGGAGCTGCCGAACGGATTCTCATTGGATGCAAGCTTAATGACTTCCTTTAGGCCGAGCTCACGTTTTACTTCTTCTATCGGCTTGCCCGGCTGGTAGACAGGCAGATGCACAATGTTTTTTTTCGGATTCAACGATAATCACCTCATGAAAATGGCTTATAGTTACAAACGTTATGCTGTATATTGTCTCATAAGTGCCATGGATTTAAAAGGTTTATTCCAATAATGCGGCTCTTGTCCTCAACCCTTGAGCGCTTTAACAAAATCACGAATCTGGGCAAGTCCGTCCTGCTTAGTATCCGAAGACTGCAGCAGCGGCACAACCTCTTCGATTTTGCGGACAATTGCGCTGCCTACGATAACGCCGTCAGCCTGCTTCTCAAACCGTTCAACCTGCTCACGGCTGGAGATCCCGAAGCCTACGGCGATCGGAAGTGAGGTCGCTCCTCGAACGGTCGCTAGAAACTCTTCAATCCCTTTATGGAAGTCCGCGCGAACACCTGTAACCCCTAGTGAGGAGACACAATACACAAAGCCGCGGGCTTTGCTTGCAATGCGTGTAACGCGGTCGTTTGAAGTAGGAGCCACAAGAGGAATCAGATGAATGTTTGCTTCCTCCGCCATCGCTCTGACTTCCGAATCCTCTTCAATGGGGAGATCGGGAATAATTAATCCGCTGATTCCTTTTTCGGTGACGAGCTTGAAGAAACGCTCCAATCCGAATTGAAGGACTGGATTGTAATAAGTGAATAAGATAAAAGGCAGCTTAACTCCCGCGCTGCGCGCATTCTCCGCTACACGAATAACATCCGCTACCGAAATACTGCCATTCTGCAGAGCCCGTTCGGATGCACGTTGAATAACCGGCCCGTCTGCAAGCGGATCGGAGTAAGGCACTCCCAGCTCAACCATATCAGCGCCGGCTTCCTCAAGCGCTTGAATGATTTCAACCGAGGTGTTAAGGTCCGGATCTCCAATCGTTACGAATGGAATTAACGCTGCTTGCCCCTGCTCACGGAGCTGTCCGAATACATCATCAATCAGATTATTAGCGGCCATCTGTCCCACCTCCTAATGATCCCATGATGGTATGAACGTCTTTATCTCCACGGCCGGAGAGGTTAACGACAACAATTTGGTCCTTGCTCAGCGTAGGAGCCAGCTTCATTACCTGTGCGATAGCATGCGCTGATTCCAGCGCAGGAATGATGCCTTCCTTCCTGGTGAGCAGCTGCAGAGCTTCCATGGCTTCAGCATCTGTAATCGGAACATATTCAGCGCGGCCGGTATCTTTCAGATACGCATGCTCCGGTCCGATACCCGGATAATCGAGCCCGGCGGAGATGGAATGTGCAGGCTGTACTTGTCCGAAATCATCCTGCAACACATAGCTTAAAGAACCTTGGAATACACCATGACGTCCTTTAGTCATAGTTGCTGCATGTTCAATTGTATCAATACCTTTACCTGCAGCCTCTACGCCGACCATACGGACAGATTCATCCTGGATGAACGGATAGAACATTCCGATCGCGTTGCTGCCGCCGCCGACTGCAGCAACCACATAATCCGGCAGCCGACCGGCTTCCTTCTGAATCTGCTCGCGGGTCTCATCGCCAATAATCCGCTGGAAATCACGAACCATCATCGGATACGGATGCGGTCCTGTCACGGAACCCAAAATATAATACGTATCCTCAACATTGCTGACCCAGTAACGAAGCGTTTCGTTACAAGCATCCTTAAGTGTGCGCGTACCTGACATTACAGGAACAACTTCTGCACCGAGCAGCTGCATCCGGAAGACATTCAGCTCTTGACGCTTCGTATCCTCTTCGCCCATGAATACCTTACATTCCAGGCCAAGCAGCGCCGCTACCGTTGCAGAAGCAACACCATGTTGGCCTGCACCTGTTTCTGCAATGATTTTGGTTTTGCCCATTCGTTTGGCAAGCACGCCTTGGCCGATTGTGTTGTTTATTTTGTGAGCACCGGTATGATTCAGGTCCTCTCTCTTCAAATAAACCTTGGCGCCGCCAAGATGCTCAGAAAGCCGTTCTGCATAATACAGAGAGGTTGGACGCCCTGAATATTGATTTAATAAATAACGGACCTCAGCAATAAAATCCGGATCTTTCGAGTAATGGTTGTAGGCTTCTTCCAGCTCAAGCAGTGCATTCATAAGTGTTTCCGGCACATAACGGCCGCCGAATTTTCCAAACCGCCCGTTTACGTCAGGGACTTGAATCATACTCGCTTCACCCTTTCCACAAACCTTTTAATTTTGTCTGAATCCTTGATACCTTCAGTTTCTACTCCGCTGGAGACATCAACACCGCCTGGATGATGCTGCTCCAATAAATCATTCACATTATCTGGATGCAGGCCTCCGGCTACGTAAAGCGGAACCCCGATGGATTTGGCCGCTGCCGCATAACGGTCGATCACATGCCAGGCGAAGGTTTGTCCTGTTCCCCCTCCGGCAGTATCGATGAGAAACGCATCAACCTTACCACGGTACGGCTCCAGACGTTTCGGACCTTCTGAGATTGAGCCATCATGATCAGAATTGGAATGCTGCTCGCTCTCCGTGACGGAGAAGACCTTCCAGACGTCCACATTCAATTCTTGCCGGATAGAATGACACAGCTCAGGCGTTTCTTCACCATGTAGCTGAATCACGTCCAGTGGTGCGGTAAGCAGCAGCTGCCGAAGACTCTCGAGCTCAGCATTCACAAATACGCCGACTGTACGCGGGGGTTGGCCGGCCGGTGTCTGCAGCAGCTTCACTTCTTGAATAAGCTCGCCAGCAAGCTCAGGAGAAACCTGGCGGCGGCTCTTGGCGAATACGAATCCGATTTCATCAACTGGCAAACGGTTCATCGACCTGATCGTATCCACATCGCGCAATCCGCAGATTTTGACGCGGGTGCGGCTCTTCTCCGTTTGGGTCATCGCGCCTTCACCGGCCCCATTAATCCCTCAACCGCAACAGCCACATCCGGCTGACGCATAAAGTACTCACCAACAAGCACACCCTTCGCACCTGTGGACTTCACGTAGTCAATATCCCCGGGAGATGCAATCGAGCTTTCACTGATGACCGTAACTCCTTCTGGAACGAGTCCAATCAACTTCTCCGTTGTAGTGATATCCGTAACGAAGGTTTGGAGATTCCGGTTATTAATGCCTACAAGTCCAGCTTTACCAAGGCCGAGCACGGACTCCATCTCTTCCTGATCATGAACCTCGACAAGCACGTCCAAACCAATTGACTTGGCAATATCATAAAACTCAGATAATTGTGAGGGTCTAAGAATCGCAGCAATGAGCAAAATCGCATCCGCACCTATAACACGAGCCTCATAAATCTGCTTATAGTCTACCGTAAAATCCTTACGAAGGAGCGGAAGATTAACTGCTCCGCGCACGGCGGTCAAATATTCGTTTTTCCCTTGAAAATAATCTTCATCCGTAAGCACAGAGATACAGTCTGCTCCAGCCGTTTCATAGGTCCGCGCCAGTTCAACCGGGTCAAAGTCTGCGCGGATCAGACCTTTGGAGGGAGAAGCTTTCTTAACTTCGGCAATCAATCCAATCGAGCGCTTGGTTGCGCCCGCTAAGACGCGTTCAAACCCTTTGCATGGCGGGAGCTCCGCAATCTTACGTTCATAGTCATTCAGTGAAAAGCGCTCCGCCAGATCATCTACTTCTTTCCGTTTGGAAGCAACAATTTTATCAAGAAACATAGGCAAACTCTCCTGTCGTATGAACTAGCTGCTCCAGCTTCTCGGCAGCTTTACCGGAATCAATAATTGCAGCTGCGGCATCTGCACCGGCGCGCAGGGACTCCGTTAAGCCTCCCACGTACATGCAAGCTCCCGCATTAGCCAGAACAATATCACGGTAAGCACCGCGCTCCTCACCGCTGAAGATACGTCGAATAATGGCTGCATTCACTTCGGCATCTCCGCCGATCACTTCCGATAGCGAATGAACGGGAAGACCCAGCTCCTCTGGCGTTATTTCGTAGGTTCTTACGATGCCATTATGGAGCTCCGATATTTGTGTCGGTGATGAAATGCTGATTTCATCCAAGCCGTCCAAGCTGCTCACGACCATCGCACGTTTCAATCCAAGCTCACCCAGAACCAGTGCGACTGTTTCTGTGCGGGTGCGATCATACAAACCGAGCAGCTGGCGGTCCGCTCCTGCCGGATTCGTTAGGGGCCCTAACATATTAAAGATCGTCCGAACGCCGATTTCCCGTCTTGGACCTGCTGCATGTTTCAATGAAGGATGGTAGAGCTGAGCGAACATGAAGCAGATCCCGATCGATCCCAGACAATGGCCGGCCTGCTCGGCTGTCAAAGAAATATTGACACCCAGCGCTTCCAATACATCAGCACTGCCCGACTTTCCTGACATCGCACGGTTGCCATGTTTGGCAACGCGGACGCCAGCAGCCGATGCAATGATAGCCGATGCTGTCGAAATATTGAATTTATGGATACCGGAACCCCCGGTCCCGCAGGTATCAAGCAGACCTTCCTGCTCCGTATGAACATGATTGGAGTGAGCGCGCATCGCTTCGGCGAAGCCGGTAATTTCATCCTTCGTTTCACCCTTCATCCTTAAGGCGGTTGCAACGGAACCGATTTGTGCGTCTGTCGCTTCACCGCTCATAATGATGCTCATAGTGGCACGCGCTTCTTCGCGAGTCAGATTCTGTCCGGTTATAAGAGCAGCTATCGCACGCTGCATCGTCATTGGTTCATTCATCACGTCGCTGCTCACCCTTCCACAACCGCATTCGCGTAATAATCCATATTGATCATACTCTCGCTCTTAAGCGGAACTGTAAACGCCGCTTCTGCTGCACGGACCGCTTTAAGCATCGCCATCGCTTTGTTGACCGTTTCCTGATACTCGTTCTCCGGTACAGAATCCCATACAATGCCGGCGCCTGATTGAACGTATGCTTTGCCATCCTTAAAGATCAATGTACGGATGGTGATGCACGTATTCAAGCTTCCTCCGAAGCCGAGATATCCGATAGCTCCGGCATAAGCGCCGCGGGCTTCATTCTCAAGCTCTGCGATAATCCCCATTGCCCGGAGCTTCGGCGCGCCGGATACGGTCCCAGCCGGCATACAAGAGACGAAAGCATCGAAGAAATCTTTGTCCTCCCTCAGCTTGCCTGATACGTTAGAGACGATATGCATGACATGCGAATACCGTTCAATATCCATGTAGGAATCACAGCGCACCGTTCCGAATTCAGATACCCGGCCGATGTCATTGCGGCCCAGGTCAACCAGCATTAAGTGCTCGGCACGTTCCTTCTCATCTGCCAGCAGCTCGCGCTCCAGCGCCAAATCCTGCTCCGGCGTCTTGCCGCGGGGTCTTGTCCCTGCAATTGGCCGCGTCTCCACCCGCTCGCCGTCTACCTTCACCAATGCTTCCGGTGATGTGCCGACGATGATTTCATCATCCATTTTCAAGTAATACATATAGGGGGAAGGATTCATCGTCCGCAGCACACGGTAAACATGGAACGGATCAACCTCAGTTTCAATATTAAACCTCTGAGACAGAACAACTTGAAAGATGTCGCCTGCGCGAATATATTCTTTCGCTTGATCTACGTTGGACAGAAACTGCTCCTTGGTTAAATTGGAGGAAACTTCACCGAGTTCCGGATCCGCAGGAATTGCTCCGCCCGCCATTATTGTAGTCGGAAGCGGCTGCTGCAGCCGTTCAATTGTTGCTTCTATTTTGCCAAGGGTGGCCTCATAGACGTTCTTAATCTCATCGTCTGTTGCTGCCTTCGGAATATGCACATTGCCGATCACTTGGATTTGTTGTTTGAAATGATCGAATACGATAACTTGATCGCAAAACATGAATTGCAGATCATTCATCTTGAGATCATCCACACGGTGAGGCGGAAGCTTCTCATAATATTGGAGAAGATCATAACCGAAGAAACCGATGGCCCCGCCGGTAAATGGGGGCAGATCCGCAATCGCCGGGCTGCGATAAGCACGCAAATGGGCTTTAAGCAGCTCAATCGGTTTCTCACGAAGAATCTTCGTCTCACCGTTCTGCTCAATGACCATTTCACCATTCTTACCGCGAATGAGCATAAACGGATCGGTACCGATAAAGGAATAACGCGCCCATTTCACGCCGCCCTCCACGCTTTCGAGCAGGAACGCTTGCCGATCCCGATAAAAATGCTGGAATATCCGTATCGGTGTCTCCGTATCCGCCATCACGTGACGAACGATGGGAATTAAATTATACGCTTCTGAAAGTTTGATAACCTGCTGCAGCTCCTGATTCATACTCTATCTCTCCTCATTTGGAAAATAAAAAAACTCCTGCAGTAGCAGGAGTGTTCATGTCAGAAGATGGATCATGAGTGCTGGAACCACAATCATAGACGCTGCAGCCATGAACAAAGAATCCGTCTTGAAGACAGAAATCCCGTTAGGGTTCAACGCTTGAAAATGGTATTCATGGTTAACTTGCGCTCAGCTCTTCTCATCTCATCTAACGTCACAAACACTAACTCACTAGGCTCTGCTCTAAACTAACTACAAATCACTATACACCAGCGTTTATGAACCGTCAACATCAAACTGCACCTCTAAAGGCACAGCCATGAGTCTCGGTGATACATGATAATTGCTTATGCTTTTGTCAAATCCGGGCGAAGAGCCTGAGCCCTGCCCAAGTACACATGCTCAATTTCTTTCTGTGTTTTGTCTGTGTTGACGTGCAGCATAAGACGGATACATTTCTCCAGGCTGCCTTTAACCGGCACTTCAAGCGCGCACATAAGCGGTACCAGCTCCCAGCCTCCCATTTGCCGGATCGCGCGTGCCGGGAACGTATCGTCCAAGTCACCTGTTACCGTTATAAACACGCTGCAGATCTCTTCAGGAACGATGTTATTCGCTGTCACAATACCATTCAGTAATTCAACCGTAGCCTGCAGTATAGTCTGTTCCTCATTAACATCCACCGTAATGGCGCCGCGTATTCCCCGTACACTCATCCTTAAACGGCCTCCTGTTTCAATTGTTCCACAATCTCCCTAACGAGAGCAGCGGAGACGGATTTATTTATTTCTACTTTGCCGATTTCAACCGGGACGATAAACACGATGGTTCCTTCCATGAACTTCTTATCATGAAGCATAGCTTCCATAATTGCATCCGTGTCCAAATGCGGAGGCAGCTTCACCGGCAGTCCCACGCGAGATAAGACGCGTTTCGTAACCGTGTAGACTTCCTCAGATGCACCAAGCTTGACTCCCAGCCGAGCAGCACCGACCATTCCGATTGAGATCGCTTCCCCATGCAGCAGCTCGCCATAGCCGGCTACCGCTTCCAAGGCATGACCTATCGTATGACCCAGATTCAGAATGGCACGAAGATCATTCTCTCGCTCGTCTTTGGACACGACTGCCGCTTTTACACTGCAGCCTTTAAACAACGCATAGCCAAGCGCATCAGCATCAAGAGCTGTCAGCCGTTCCGCATTCTCGTCGCACCATGAAACAAACTCTTCGTCCCAAATGAGACCATGCTTGACCACTTCAGACAATCCTGCGCTAACCTCACGCTTAGGCAATGTTTGCAAGGTTTCCAGATCATACAGCACAAGCTCCGGCTGATGAAAAGCACCGATAATATTCTTAGCCATTGGATGATTGACGGCTACTTTACCGCCAACGCTGCTGTCATGAGCAAGAATGGTCGTTGGTACCTGGATAAATTTAATGCCGCGCATGTAGGAGGCCGCAACGAACCCGGCCAGATCACCGACAACTCCCCCCCCCAGCGCAACGATGGTCGATTTGCGGTCAAGACCCTCTTCAAGCGCTTGCCCGATCAGTTTTTCTAAGACGAGCAAGGACTTCGAACTTTCACCCGGATTAATAACCGAAGTAACGACTTTAAACCCAGCAGCAATTAGTACAGCCTGCAGCTTGTCTAAATGTCCTTGAGCTACAACGTTCTCGTCTGTAATAATCATAAGCGGTGATTTGGCGCTGATACCGCGCTGGGTAAATAAATCACCCGCTGCATTCAACAGTCCCTCGCCAATATAAATCGGATAAGTGCGCTCTCCCAGCTCAACGAGTAACTCGCGCATCTGCTCCATTAGTACTGCTCCAGCTGTGCCAAGTAATGATCATAGTTCGCTCGGATTTCTTCCATGGAATCGCCGCCAAACTTCTCAAGGAATGCTTTGGCTACTTCCCAAGCCACTACATGCTCCATGACAACACTTGCTGCCGGGACTGCACAGCTATCCGAACGTTCCACTTGTGCTGTGAACGGTTCTTTCGTATCGATATCCACGCTTTGCAGCGGCTTGTACAAGGTCGGTATCGGTTTCATGACTCCGCGAACAATGATCGGCTCACCATTGGTCATACCGCCTTCAAATCCGCCCAGCCGATTCGTAGCACGGTGATAGCCCCGCTCCTCCGAATAGAGAATTTCATCATGAACCTGTGAACCTTTGATTGTGCCGGCCTCAAAGCCGATTCCGATTTCACAGCCTTTGAACGCATTAATTGAAACTACCGCTTGCGCAATACGGCCATCCAGCTTGCGGTCATATTGAACATGGCTGCCAAGACCGATCGGTACGCCTTCTACCACACATTCCACTATACCGCCGATGGAATCGCCTTCCGCTTTAATTTGATCAATATAAGCGGTCATCTTCTCTTCCGTTTCTTTGTCGACCACCCGTACCGAAGATTCTTCCGTTAAACGTATGAGTTCATCAATCGGCAGATTGTTAGCCGGGGCCACAATTTCTCCGATTCGAATGACTTGACCTGCCACTTTGATGCCAAAGGCGGCGAGGAATTGACGCGCAACCGCTCCAACAGCCACGCGTGCTGCTGTTTCCCGTGCACTGGAGCGCTCCAGCACGTTGCGTAGGTCCTTCAAGTTATATTTGAGACCGCCATTAAGATCGGCATGTCCCGGACGAGGACGATGCACACGGCGCTTCTCTTCGTCTCCGCCCTCGATCGGCTCGATATTCATAACAGTCGTCCAGTGCTTCCAGTCATTGTTCGCAACGACAAGCGCAACAGGCGCCCCCGTTGTTTTTCCGTGGCGAACGCCGCCTACAATGTTCGCTGTATCCTTCTCAATCTGCATACGGCGCCCACGGCCATGGCCTTTTTGACGACGGTGCAGCTGAAAATTCAATTCCTCAAAATCTAATTGCAAATTGCTCGGCAGCCCTTCAATAATAGCTGTAAGCTGCGGACCATGCGTCTCTCCTGCTGTCAAATATCGTAAACTCACGGTAAAGCTCCTCCTTCAATCCGAACACCACGCGTGCGTTCCATCCGGTTATGTATATCAGCCCAAATATCTTTGCTCATTATAGTATAGCCTAGTCGGTTTGACAAGGAATACAACCTCTCTTCTAAATCGCCCTAACATAGCAAAAAGCTGTCATCCGCACCTTAAAGAAGGGCGGCCGACAGCTTGGTCCTTGCGTTTCTTCAACCGTTAACCGATCGTTTGCCAAGTAACACCTGCTGCGGGTCCGTTCTCAAACGCGGATCATTGATTAAACCTGCTATTTGATCGAGATCAATCCCCAGCAGCTGTGCGCATTCGTGGACATTCATAAACCCTCTTTGATAAGCCGCGATCACTTTCCGTTTGTCCATTCTTGCTTCCTCCAACACTAACAGGTTATCTACAGTATTGGAGAAGTTGGAAAACGGTATACACGGTTCAGGAGCGTTTACGGTAAAAGAATGTTTCAGCAGATTCAAAATCATATTGAGAAGGCGTAAAAATTTGTTCCGTACTGCCTACAAACAGCAGGCCGCCAGGACGAAGTGCGTTCGCGAACTTTTGATAGAGAAGATGCTTAGCTTCCTCTGTAAAATAGATCATAACATTGCGGCAAACGATAATATCAAAGCCTGAATCAAAGGAATCATGCAGAAGATTTTGCTGTTTAAAAACAATTGATTTGTTTAGTTGGCTGTTAATCACATAATGATCCTGATCTTGTTTGGAGAAATACTTCTGCAGGTATGAACGCGGAACGTCCCGGACAGAACGTTCGTGGTAGACACCTTGCGATGCCTTTTGCAAAACGATCGCATCCAAATCCGTTGCGAGAATTGCAGTGCGGTCTTGCGCGCCCATCTCAGCGGCTATCATTGCCAGTGTGTATGGCTCTTCGCCCGTCGAGCATGCGGCACTCCAAATCTTAATGCGCCCGCCGCTCTTCAGCATCTCCGGAATGAATTTCTTCTCCATCGCTTCCCATCTGCCCGGATTGCGCCAAAATTCGGAAACATTGATTGTCATCCGATCCAGAAATTCGTTCAGAAGCTTGCTGTCGAGCTCAATAGCATCAAAGTAAGAGGCAAATGTATGAAACCCGTTCTTCTGCCTCAGCGTAGTCAGCCTGCGTTTCATTTGCGCTTCTTTGTACTGCGAAAGATCGATATCTGTTTTCGCTTTCATTCGTTTTACAAATAAATCGAAATCCATATCCACCAAGCGATATTCCCCCGCTGCTACTGACTATGATGAATGCCTGCTTTAAATCCAGCGCTGGATAGAATGTTCATATTCCAGTACTTCTTCCGGAGAAAAGAATATACCGATCTCGCGTTCGGCACTAGCCGGTGAATCAGAGCCGTGTATGAGATTAAAATTCGTATGTACAGCATAATCAGACCGGATCGTGCCGGGCGCTGCCTCGATTGCATCTGTCTTACCAATGAGTGCGCGCGTTAAAGCGATCACGTTATCCCCCTGCCAAACCATAGCAAATACCGGCGAAGACGTAACAAATTGGACGAGCGGTGGATAGAAAGCTTTGCCCACATGCTCTGCATAGTGACGTTCAGCAAGCTCTGGCGTAATCTGCATAAATTTTGCAGCAGCAAGCTTCAAACCCTTTCGTTCAAAACGGGAAACAATTTCACCGATTAATCCACGCTGTACGCCATCAGGCTTGACCATTAAAAAGGTTCTCTCCATCCGTTCTCTACCTCCTACTTAAATTCATTAGTAGTTCCTTTTTGCTACGAAATGAGCAATGTCGGTCAAATTCTTCTTAGCCGGGATATTCGGCAGACCGCTTAGAGCTTGGATAGCCTTATTGATATAACGGGTGGCCATCTCCTCGGCAACTTGAATGCCGGCGCTCTTACGTATAAAATTCAACGCCTTCGTCGTATCCCCTGCTCCATTCGACTCCTGAATTTTTTTTATTTCGTATAATAATGGTTCTTTAATAGAAGACTCTTGAAGGGCAAGAAGAACAGGCAATGTCATATTACCCTGCTTGATGTCCGAGCCTGGGGGCTTGCCGATCTGTTTCTCGGTTCCGAGCAGATCGAGTAAATCATCTCGAATCTGAAAAGCCATGCCAACGTTATACCCAAACTTGTAGAGCAGATTGGCGCTTCGATGACCCGCTCCTGACGCTATCGCCCCTAATTGGCAGCTTACGGCGATTAAGAGTGCCGTTTTACGGCGAATACGGAGCAAATAATTACGAACCGACTGTTCCGTATTAAAGAAATCTCGAATCTGCTCCATCTCTCCGATGCACATCTGAACCATCGCTTTAGACAGAATCTGATGGATGACCGGATTATTCAAATCAGTGACAATCGTCAGAGCCTTGCCGTAGATATAGTCACCGGTATACATCGCAATCCGGTTATCCCATTTGGCTTTAACCGTGAGCTGTCCACGCCGTGTTTCGGCATTATCGATTACATCATCATGCACCAGCGATGCCATGTGGATCAATTCAAGCGGAACTGCGATTCTCTCAAGCACATTCAAGCGGTAATCGCCGAATTTGCCTGCAAGCAGAACAAAAACGGGACGGATTCGCTTGCCTCCCGCTTTCAAAAGATGGGTTGATGTTTCACTTAGCAGTTCGTGATCAGAGGTCACGCTTCGCGCGAGCTGTCCCTCGATGACATCGAGGTCACTTTTCATTTTGGCGTAAATATCAAGTAGTTTCATTCGTTCACCTGTAGGGCAGTATGGTCTACAAAAAATTGCATGTGAATGTCGTCATTCAGCAGTCCCAGCTGTTTGGCGTATTTAAAATACAGCTCCAGCCCGGCCTGTTCTTCCTCACCAAAATCATAATTTAATTCTTGAAAGTAACGTCTCCAATAAGAGCTTTCCCCGCCAAGCTGTTCGCAGGCCTTGTTGATGAGCGGTGTCAAATCTGCCAAACTAAACCGTTTGCTTTCCGTCAAAGCATGCAGCACAGCTGCCACCGCCTCTGGTTCTGCTGCCGCCGTCGTCTTCCGAACGGCGACAAGCGCGAATGTCATTCCGTAACCGGTCCAGTTCTTCCACAGCTCCCCCAGGTCAATTACGGTATATCCTTCACTTTCCCATGATGCATGAATCGCATTATCCCCAATCAGGAGCGCCGCATCCGCTTGTTCCAGCATGGAATCAAGCGAAGGCTCCATCGTAATATAGGATGGGCTTGCCTGATAATAAAGCGACATGATAATTCTCAATAAGTTAACTGATGTTGCGGATGTGGATGTCAAAGCGATTGTACCGTTCAATACAGTCTCAATCGGCTTCCTCGTAATGAGCAAGATCGAGTTTACCCTTGCTTTCGCACTAACAGATAAGTTAGGCAAAATGATGTAATCGTCAGCATGCTCCGCATAAGCATAGGAGGACATTGAAGTTATATCAACTTCCCCTTTATGGAGCGCTTTGTTCAACTCGGACGGAACACGTCTATCAATAACAAACCGATCCTGCGGAAGCCATTGCTCCGCATAATGAAAAATCGGCCAAACGTTAGCATAGTCAATGCGTCCGATAGTTATCGGTCGATTAAATCCCATGCTGCTCATCTCCCCATCTTCTGTACAAATCATGATCCAGTGGAAGCTGATCGAGCACTTTTCCAACAAGAAAATTAATCATATCCTCAATGGACAGAGGTCCATAATAGAAAGCCGGCATCGCAGGAATAAGCTTTACGCCCATTTTAGCAAGTGTCAGCATATTTTCCAAATGTATGGCATGCAGCGGCGTTTCGCGCGGTACAAGCAGCAGCTTGCGCCCTTCTTTCAGCATAACATCCGCAGCACGAGTCATCAAATCATCTGAAATTCCGTGTGCAATGGAAGCCAGTGTTCCCATAGAGCACGGCATGATAATCATGCCTTCTACCCGAAATGATCCGCTTGCGATAGAAGCGCCAATATCCGCGTTGGGATGCAGAGTCAGCTGCTTTCGTTCTAATGATTCATGGAAGACCGCAGCGAGGGCCGCTAACCGCTTGGTTATGTCCCAGCCCATCTCCTCTTTCAGCACCCGCCAGCCGGCTTCAGTAACTACAAGATGAACATCCGCCTGCGAAGCCAGTAAATTTTCAATTAAGCGAATGCCGTATATAGACCCGCTGGCACCGGTAATCCCGACTACCCAGCGCTTCCGCGCTGCAGGAGGCTCTTCTACCACTTGCGCAGCACCACCAAATCAAGCAGGGTAAAGGCGAACAATACCGTACTCAGTGTTCCGTTCATCGTGAAAAAGGCGGTTTGAACCCGGCTCATATCGTTAGGCTTCACAAGCCAGTGTTCATAGAACAAAATAACCGCAGCGATGATGGTTCCAATCAGATATCCCCAGCTAAGATCTGTCATCCAGAAGAGCAGGATAAAGCCGGCAGCTGTTAAGAAATGGAACACTCTCGCAATCCAAAGAGCACCATTCAGTCCAAAGCGAGCCGGGATCGAATAAACGCCTTCCCTGCGGTCAAAGTCGAAATCCTGACATGCGTAGATAATATCAAAGCCCGCCAGCCAAAATGCAACCGCTCCATACAGAAGCCAAGCGGATAAATCCAAATGTCCGGTGATCGCTACCCATGCACCAAGCGGAGCCAACCCGATCGTAAGCCCAAGTACGACATGGCACAGCCAGGTGAAACGCTTCGTGTAGGAGTAAAGAACAAGCATGAAAACGGCAATCGGCATCAGCTTCAAGCAGATGGGATCCAGTTTCGCAGCTGCTACGAACAGAAGAACAAAGGAAACGGCGATGAATAAAATGACCTCTCCAACCTTCAGAAGTCCTGCCGGGATCGCCCTCTGCTCCGTTCGCGGATTCTTCTTATCAATGGCACTGTCGATGACGCGGTTAAGACCCATCGCAGCACTTCTAGCTCCGATCATGGCAAGGATAATCCAGCCGATCTCACTCCACTCAGGCAGTCTTTTCTCCATCATAACCGCGCCCAAAAGCGCGCCCATGAAAGCAAATGGAAG
Source organism: Paenibacillus solisilvae (assembly GCF_042656405.1). Taxonomy (NCBI): domain Bacteria; kingdom Bacillati; phylum Bacillota; class Bacilli; order Caryophanales; family Paenibacillaceae; genus Paenibacillus; species Paenibacillus solisilvae. The sequence continues at coordinate 71,265 of NZ_JBHSOW010000063.1, forward strand.
AGCGAATATGGTGTGCTCAAATTTAATCATTTCAAGAATAATGCCAATTTTGCGAATCATGCTCCGTCTGTTCCCTTCGTCCCAATGTGTAACGCAGCAATTCCGCCAGTTAAGGGGTAAACGCGTACGTTCCGGAAACCAACTTCTTCTCGGTAAATATCAGCCAATTGGTTCAAATCAGGAAATACCTTCAGAGACTCAGGGAGCCATTTGTACTGCTCATATTTCTTCGCGAAGAGCTTTCCAAGACCCGGTAAGATCCGTTCGAAGTAAAAATAATAAATGGATTTGAACGGCTGCCAAACCGGCTTGGACAATTCCAGGCACACGACTTGTCCGCCAGGCTTAACTACACGTTTCATTTCTTTCAGAACCTGTACTAAATCTGGCACGTTGCGAAGGCCAAATCCAATCGTCGCATAATCAAAATGATTATCCTCAAAAGGAAGCTGCATCGCATTGCCGTGAAGGAGTGAAATTTGACCTTCCAGACCTTCCCGGTTGACTTTCTGCTGCCCGAAATCAAGCATATGCTGACTAAAGTCCAGCCCAATCGTCTTGCCTGTCTTACTAGCGCGAGCGAGCGCAATCGTCCAGTCGCATGTGCCGCAGCACAGATCGATGGCCGTTGCGCCCGGCTTGACGTCCATTTTTCGCATCGTAAAGGCCCGCCACGCTTTATGTCTGCGGAAGCTGAGCAGATCATTCATCAAATCGTATTTGGGTGCGATGCTTTCAAACACCGCATGAACATGCTGTTCTTTTGATTTGGATTGCATTGTTTAGTTACCTTCTCTCGTTGAGGGCCGAGGCAGCCGGCATAAGCGGACGCACAAACGTCTCTCCAATTTGCATAAGTTCGCGAACAAGCTTATCGGACTCCAGACGTGATGCGACAGCCTGTATTTGCGACACGGATTGCTGAAGCTTCTGGGCCAATTGACCGCGAATGTCGTATTTGGTTAACAGCGATGAAACGAATGAGGTTTCCCCGGTCTTGTTCATCAAGACCCGTTTTTCTTCTTCCGTCCCTTCACTCAAAACGTGCCAATAAGCCCAGCTTTCGCTGAACTGTTCGGGTTTCTCGCTGCGTGTTAACTCGTCCAATACCACTTCGCATTGTCCAACACCATGAAGCAGTTCCTGCCAAACACGAACCATTTTCTCATCCAGAATTCCCGTAAAGGCGTGGAATAATTCTGTTTTTAACTGGATGCACTGGGTTAAATAGTCTTCCGCATTCATCTTCAGCTGTTTCATTCGCATGTAAAAATTCACTTTAAGCTTGTTTACTTCACAAACACCGTCACTAATGCGGCGAACCATATCGACCTGACCTGCTTGTGACAGAAGGTGATAGAATCGGCTGCTGAAATAATCGCCTGCAAGCACTCTTAGCTGCCTGGAGCGCATTTCCCTCTCAGGAACATGACCTGAATCTGAATCAATCATGTCATGTGTATCCATCCCGATCTGAACGAGCGATGCTGCAAGCGAGTAGAGCTCACTGTGCAGAAGCGGTGTGCGCTGATTCGCTAGAAAAGTGAAAAGCAGCCGAATCCGTGAATCAGGAAAATCCGGCAGCTCCGTGTACGTTTGAATCATATCGTATTCCACGTACTTCTTGGCGATTTCTGGTACTTTATAAGGTTTCATATGGTCAAGCCTCCGGACAGACAGCGCAACTCTTGCTGTTCTATAATCTTAATTATTATACCATTTTGTTTATCGTTTCGCTACATGAAGGACGTTCGTCACGCAAACGCAAGCAGCTGGACAATATTTTTCAAAAGTTGGCTGTCTCTGGCGTTTTGGAGCTGTTCCCGGAAATAATCAGCCTTAAGCGCTGTTTCCATATAATTTCCTGAAACGGGTCGGAATCCCCCAGCTTGGATAAATCGGTTGCCAGCCATTGATCAGTGCGCCGGACATCAGCCGCAGCGATGACACGGTCGGCTCCGTCAGCCCCTTCAGCCTTCTGAGAATCGGGCCCGACGAAACGGACAAGGATCCGGTTTACGTTCTCTGCCTTTATAAACGACAATACCAAAAGCCGCTCCAAATCACCCATCCATACCTTCGTATTATTACCGAATTCTTCAACCGATAAATCAACGGACAGCACAGCCTGTTTCCAAACAACCCGCTTCAGCTGCAATGTCAGCTGCAGGCCGATCATTGAATCAACCAAATTATCCGAGCTTAACCGTTTCACAGTTATGGTTCGAAATACAGCTACATCACCATTAGGCGCTGGTGTTGCCTGGAAAGAATGCGGGAGAAGCGATAAGGAAACGGTAATCGCGAGCGTAATTGCCAGTGTGAAGAGCAGCCTTTTTCTTATGGACATGATGCTAAGCCTCCGTCCCGAGAATGTCCTACTCTTCTTATTGTACAAACTAAAAAAGCAGGCTATGCCTGCTTATCATTAGTCTTCTGTATCCACCGTTCCATACTTGGTCATAACGGTTGCTCTTCCGCGGATTTTTATTGCCGAGGTATGATCCGTAAATTGACAAATTAATACTTCATTCTTATCCAGCTTCTCCGTATGGTGAAACTTTGTATCTTGTCCCCGAGTCAAACCGATCACTTGCACACCCTGCGCTTTCGCTTTAATAACGATGTAATCGCCCTGCAAGTCATTCATCTTGACGTCCTCCTCATTTTAAAAAAATGCCTCCCGAACGAGCGCTCAGGACGGCAGTTATGGCTGTAAGATAAAATACTCGGGCAGAAGCGGCTTAGCCGCCAGCGTCCAATTGACACCGCTTTTCTAACAAAACCCAAGAACTGCAAGGCTCAGTGTACTGGAATTAGACAATCTTGTCAATAGCATTTCAGGCTGGTGCTGCAATCACAGTAAGACATGAAAAACGCCCGAATGCTTGTGGCATTCGGGCGTTATCAGTCGGCTGCTGCCGAGTCTTATTTGGAGACAAGGTCTTTTAGAGATTTACCGGCTTTAAAAGTCGGGATTTTGCTTGCTGGGATATCGATTTCTTGACCCGTTTGAGGATTGCGTCCTTTACGAGCTTCGCGGCTTTTAACCTCGAAGTTTCCGAATCCTACCAGCTGTACTTTATCTCCACCTTGCAGTGCATCGGAGACAGCATCGAAAACAGCATCAACCGCTTTAGATGCATCCTTCTTGGAAAGGTCAGTCAATTCGGCTACTTTCGCAATCAGTTCCGTTTTGTTCAATTCTTTCACCTCCCCTGACGGCAGCTTCATAAGCACATCATTATCATTCTGTTTTACCGAAACCTGAGAAATTATACCTGCAGGCTATAGCGTTAACCATTTCGTAGTCAAATTGCTGACAGCGATCGTTTCCGCGTTCATTTCAGAATTTGGATAAGTGTGCAGCTCCTGCATGCTGAACCATGAACAGATTTATAGTAATACAGTGACTTTAGAATTTCAAGAGGTTGACTTAAGATTTCCCTTACAGATTACTAGGGTTTTATGCCTTTTTACGGTTGAGATGAATAAATGTGACAGCCAGTGCGAGCACCAAAACGCTGCCTTTAATTATATCGGTTGTATAATATTGCAAGTTCATCATCGTCATCCCGTTTAGAAGAACTCCGATCAGAATGGCACCGAAAAAGGTCCCGATAATGTTAGGTCGCCCGGCTCCGAGCACCGAGTAACCGACGAATACAGCCGCTACAGATTCCATTAGCAGCGAGGCTCCTGCATCCACTTGGCCCGTTCCAACGCGCGCGGCAAACAGAATGCCGCCGATAGCAGCAAATAGGCCGGAAGCCACGTATGCCGCCGTACGAATACGTTTAACCCGCACTCCGGAAAGACGCGCAGCCTCTTCATTGCCGCCCGTCATCTGCATCTGGCGGCCCCAGCGTGTATAGGCAAAAAACAGATGCACAACAACAACTGCGATAATCATCAAAATAACCGGAACCGGAATGCCGAGGAGCTTCCCTTGGCCAAGCCACAGAAAGGAATCTGTGAATTTGCCGGGAGCGGTGGTTCCGTCTGTCAATTGCATGTTATTGTATATCGAATACCCTTTTGTAAACGTTTTGTGAACACCTGCTACAATGTACATAATGGCAAGTGTGGCGAGCAAATCCGGTATCCGGACGCGGACGATCAGGAAGGAATTTATCAATCCTACGATCGCCCCGATTAGTAATGGAATGACAATGACGACGATTAACGGCTGCTGATACCAGACCATTAATGCCGATGCTACCACGGTTGTAATCGAAACGGTCGAGCCGACAGACAGGTCGAAGCCATCAACTGTGAGCGAGAACGTAACTCCGATCGCAACGAATGTCACAATGGAGATGGAACGCAAAATATCCGTTAAATTGCTGTATGTGAAAAAGTGTTCATTCCAAAAAGATAGGAATACAATTATGAGCGCAATAACGAGCAATGATCCATATTTAAAGGTGAAATCCATTGTTTTGTTCTTCATCGTGAAACTTCCTCTCCGCCGCTTGCAAATAGCAGCAGCTGCTCCTGTGTTGCCTCGCCCCGCGGAAAAGCGGCCACAAGACGGCCGTCGCACATGACCATGATGCGATCAGCGATCCCAATTGCCTCCGTAAACTCGCAGGTTAAGTAGACAATTGCTTTTCCCTGCCCGGCCAAGTCTCCGATGATACGAAAAATATCGCTTTTCGCCCCGATATCGACGCCTTTAGTCGGTTCATCAAACAGAAAAACATTTACGTCAGCAGCCAGCCATTTGCCGATCGAAACTTTTTGTTGATTGCCGCCGCTTAAGTACATGGTTGATTGAGCCGCTGAAGAAGCTTTAATGCCAAGCCGGCTGATTAAGGTCTCTGCGTTCTTACTCTCTGCTGCATGTGAGAGGAAACCGAGCTTGGAAATCAGGTTCAGAATGGGCAGACTAAGATTTCTCTTCACCGATTCGGACACCAGAATCCCTTGTTTGCGGCGTTCTTCCGGCACAAGTGCAATCCCGCCGCGGATGGCTTCCGAAGGCTGGCTCAGATCAATCTCACGCCCCTTGACCTTAACTGAACCCGATTCCTTGGCATCTGCGCCAAAGAGCAGTCTGGATAGTTCGGTCTTGCCTGCCCCGACCAGTCCAACGATCGCAACGATTTCCCCAGCCTTCACCTCAAAGCTGACATCCCGGACGGCGTGCGAACGTGTTAAACCGTTGACTTCGAGTACGCTGCCGCCGATTTTAACATCCACTTTAGGAAACTCCTCAGCGAAAGTTCGGCCAAGCATTGCTTTTACGATGTCGTCAATTGAAGTGTCCTTCTTCTGGGCTGTCAGCACATGGCGCCCATCGCGCATAACGGTAATCCGGTCGCAGTTTTGAAATACCTCAGGCAAGCGGTGCGTGATAAAAATACAGCCAATCCCGTCCTTTTTAAGCTGATGCATGACAAGGAACAACCGCTCAGCCTCCTCGAGGCTGAGCGGTGCGGTCGGTTCATCAAAAATAACTACTTTTGCCTGTTCCGTTAATAGACGCGCAATCAGGACCAGCTGTTTCTCCGCCAACGTGAGCTCGCCTACTCGTTTACGTACCGGTATATGGGCACCGAGCCTGGCGAGGACTGTCTCCGCTTCCTTATGAAGACTGCTCCACCTCAGCCAGGATGAGCTGCCCCTGGAAGAGATCCGGTCAAGCATAATATTCTCTGTGACAGACAAATGCGGGACAAGGGCGGTATCCACCTCCTGGTAAACACAATGAATACCATTCGCCTTTGCATCACCAGGGGTTCGGATAACCGCTGCTTGTCCATCGATTTCAATTGTTCCGGAATCCAATTCATAAGCGCCGGATAATATTTTCATCAGCGTGCTTTTGCCTGCTCCATTCGCACCCAGAAGGGCATGGATTTCACCTGCACGAACCTCAAAATCGACCTCCTGCAGGGCAGATACGCCGGCAAATGATTTGTTGATCTTATTCATGCGAAGCTGGCTTGTCTTTCCCATGACTACCTCCTTGTCTGCCTTGTCCTACTCGGAATCATGGAGTACCTTATTTTGAAGCTTCAAGCTCTTTCAGCCAATCCGTATAGCCTTGGTCGCTGTTGCCCCAACCTTTTACATATTGATTCAGCTGTGTCGTATTGACCTTCTCAGGCGCTTTGGGCAGATCCTCGCGTTTAACGAACACAGGGTTCAGAACAACGACATCATCTGTTTGATCGCCATGAAATTTTTGATAGAGAAAGCGCACTTGTACACGGCCGATATCTTTTGGATCCACAGCTGCCGATGCTACCCATGGGCTTGCAGGATCTTGGATCATTTGCAAATCCTCGTCGCTCATGTCGATACCGTAAACTTTGATTTCTGTGCGTCCTGCTTGTTGAATCGCACGAGCTGCCCCTTTGGCAAACTCATCCCATGCTGCCCAAACCGCAGTAATATCCCCTTTGTTTGGATATTTGCGCAGAACAGCTTCCATTTGTGCCTGTGTATCCATTGCCGGATTGTTTGCATTGCCAAATGCGGATACTTCTTTGAGGTCAGGATATTTAGCTTGGAAAGCTTGATAAGCCGTTTGGCGGCGTTCCATTGGCGCGAAGCCTGCTACCCACACTTTTACGATATTACCTTTGCCGCCTGCATCCGCAGCAAGCTGCTCCAATGACATTTCGGCCATTACTTTATCATCCTGCTGCAGGACGGTTACGCCTGGCACTTTGATATCCGCATCAAAAACGACGACCGGAATCTTCTTCTCAACAGCACGCTTAACTCCCGGTTCAAGTGCGCCGGCTTGTCCATGGTCGATCAAGATTCCGTCAAAACCTTGGTTAATTGCAGCATCAAGATTCGTGGACATTTTGCCCAAATCATTATCCGAAGCAAAGACTTGAACCTCTCCGCCCAGTTTACCAACTTGGTCTTTCACACCTTCAATGTATTGTGAAGAGAATGTACCTGTGTTGAATTGCATAACGAGTGCTATCTTCTTGCCTTTAAGAGAAGCATCGCCTGGCTTACTGTCAGCAGCCTGGTTCGTTGTATCCGTTTGGTTGGAAGCTGCCGTATTGTCTTTGCTTCCCTCATTGCTCTGCTTAGCTCCGCAAGCGCTGAGAATAAGCATTAAAGCCGCCGCTGCAACAATCATTAATTTCTTTCCCCATGGTTTCATTCTTGTTTCTCCTCCTAAAAATTGTGTAGTGAACACGCAGCAGCTTCTTATGAGTGAACCTTAATTTGGAAGCTAACCTGCTTTTTATCTTTGTAATCAGTATAATAGTATCATTATCACCAAGTATGTCAATCGGAAATTAAGGTTAACATGTCGAATAGCGGCGAATTTTGCTTTTCTTCAAATGAAAAAGAGACACGCAGCAGCGTGCCTCTTATAGACCTTAGTTTCTGTATTACAGGATAATCGCAATCAAGCCGCCAGAGCCTTCATTAATAATCCTACCCAGCGTCTCTTGAAGCTTATACCTCGCATTATCAGGCATCATGGCGATCTTGCCTTGAATACCTTCGCGAACAATCGAATGAAGCGAGCGTCCAAAAATGTCCGATTCCCAGATCTTAATCGGGTCATTCTCAAAATCCTGCATCAGATAACGAACGAGTTCTTCGCTTTGCTTCTCTGTCCCAATGATCGGAGCGAATTCCGATTCGACATCCACACGAATCATGTGTATGGAAGGGGCGGTCGCCTTCAAACGAACACCGAAACGTGAGCCCTGACGGATGAGTTCAGGTTCGTCCAGCGCCATCTCGGCAAGTGATGGAGCCGCAATGCCGTAGCCTGTCGTCTTCACCATCTCCAGCGCTTCCGCGAACCGGTCATATTCACGTTTGGCATGAGAGAATTCCTGCATGAGCTGCAGCAGGTGATCCTTGCCGCGAATCTCAACGCCGACCACTTCCATCAGGATTTGATCATAAAGCTCATCCGGCGCATACAGGTCGATCTCTGCAACGCCCTGCCCCATGTTCATTCCGCTTAGGCCGGCTCTGGCAATGAATTCGTATTCCATAAATTGCGTAACGACGCGATCGACATCGCGCAGACGGCGAATATCCTTCACGGTATCACGTACTGAATTCTCGTAATTGCTGCGCAGCCAGTGGTTATCGTTCAGCACCATAACCCAGCTCGGCAGGTTGACATTCACTTCGTGTACCGGGAACTCGTAGAGTACCTCACGAAGCACGGAGATGACTTCTTCTTCCCCCATCGTAGCCACACTCAGCGTAATGACCGGAATATCGTATTTCGTTTGCAGTTCGCTGCGCAGCTGGAGAGCTTCATCACTCTTAGGACGTGTGGAGTTAACGATAAGCACAAACGGCTTACCCACTTCCTTCAGTTCATTAATGACCCGCTCTTCTGCTTCTACATAGGAGCTGCGCGGAATTTCGGCAATAGAACCGTCCGTCGTAACGACTACGCCAAGCGTGGAATGTTCTTGAATGACTTTGCGCGTGCCGATTTCAGCTGCTTCTTGGAAAGGAATCGGTTCTTCAAACCATGGTGTCGTAATCATACGTGGGCCATTCTCATCCTCGTACCCTTTGGCACCTTCCACCGCATATCCTACACAATCCACAAGCCGGATGTTTACATCAAGACCTTCTGCCACACGAAGCTGTACCGCTTGATTAGGTACAAATTTCGGCTCGGTTGTCATAATGGTTTTGCCTGCAGCGCTTTGCGGCAGCTCATCGATAGCTCTTACCCGATCGGCATCGTTCGTGATGTTTGGCAGCACAACCGTCTCCATGAACCGTTTAATGAAGGTTGATTTGCCCGTGCGGACCGCACCAACAACGCCGAGGTAAATATCCCCGCCAGTACGTTCGGCTATGTCCTTGAAAATGTCCACTTTCTCCACTGAATATCCCCTCCAAATCGAAATTCGCCAGTACATGGACGTACCGTTATTGCTGTGCTTCCTCCTGCTGCGTGTCGTCAGGGTTCGCCGCTAACCGATTCCGGCTGGATTCGCTTGCGACGCAACTCGTACATGATTTTGGACTAGTAACATCTTATTACGCGTTCGTCCCAATTATGACGACTAGGTTGATGAAATCTTTCGATTTCGCTAACTTCTCCCGTTCCGACCTTCCAAGATTGAGATATATGAGAGAAACGGCTAACCTATTCCAATCTCATCAAAAAAACCTCTCCCGCTTAGGAAGCGAAAGAGGTTTCTATCCGTTATTAGGCTACTTCAGCATGGCTTGCGGCTCACCGCCGCGGAGCCGATAGATCGGCGCTTTAACGGGCACTAAATCCGATTGGTTCGCTAACAAGGCCCGTAAATCCTGCTTGTCATCCGGCTTTTTGCCGCTGCCGAGCTTCTGGAGCACTTGTGTAATATCGATGCCGTAGTCAAGGTATACGTTACCTTTGGCATCCATGATCGTTGAAAGAGTCTGTCCCGAAAATACACTCGATAGTACGGGTTCCTTGATTCCCATTTCCTTAAAATCAAGGCCTGTGAAATCCGGATATACGGATTTACCGGCCGGCAGCTTTCCTTTATGAGCATCGGAATACGATTTGACAGAGGCTTGAAGATCATTAACCTGTTGATAGATCACGAGATTCATAAGTTTAACCGTGGGATCCGTCTCCTCGTTAATGATCAGATAATAGTAGCTGCCGCCTTTCTCGTAGGCTGTTGCCGGAATTTCCGAAATATAATTCATCCGCTGCAGCTTATCGAAATCAATTCGGTATTTCTCATACACAAGCGTATCCGGCTTACTATTCTGTATGGGAAGCAAGCCGGTATCTTTCTGATACTGATCAATGACAGCTTGTACACTAAGTATGGCATCTTTAGGCGGCATTTTGTTTTGCTCCAATTGATCCTTCGGATACAAACAGCCCGATAATAGGACTGTCATCACCGCAATCAGAGCAGCCGCAGCCGCATGTTTAAAGAAGTTTCTTTTCATGGAGCCTCCTGATAATTATTGCGTGGTTTCATCTCTTGTGCCGACTAGCCACAAAAAAAGCAAAACCTGCATCGTAAGCATAATCTTTCGTTGTACTGGGCTCTGCTTCTACCAAAGCTCATCCTCTTCAGCCTGCCGCATCAGCTGGCGCCTTACGGCTGCTCTTAGAGGGTCTTCAGGCACCTCGACGACTGTATGGCCCACAACTCTGGCCTGGCAGGATAATCTTGTGCCTGAGCGGTCCATACCTGCAAGCTTATACCTCTCATTATCACTGAGCGGAGATAGTCCCGAACTGCTGTCTGCAACTACTTTGCACATCAGACAGGCGGCTTTGCCATCACATCTTGTGCGTATTGAAACACCGGCACGCCTGGCTGCATCAAGCACCGTTGTTCCGGCTCTGACGCTGACGCTCCGTCCGGAGGGGAGAAATGTGACCGTTACATTCATGACATACTCCTCGTTTCTTCATGACCCAACCAATTATGAATCATGCCGATCAGCTCGGCATTCAGTTCATTTCTTGCCTCGATATGGATAAAAGCATCCCGGTGCAGCTCGGATTGCTTACTCAGTTCCTCCGCAATCAGATGAACACGATCATCGCGTCCGCGGAGAAGATTAAACCACATTTCATGGGCAAGCGGAACAATTCCAATCTCATAGCCGCCCATTTCAATCATGTCCTTATAAGGGGCCAGAACTTCTCTAACCTCGACACCGTAACGGCCAGCTCCTGACTTGATTTCGAAACCGCCTACAAGTTCAACCGAAATGCCTTCAATGCTATAGTGACTTAACACCGAACGATAAATCCCTGTGACGCTCACTTGCTGTGCATCTACGGAAAACGGCAGCAGCAGCTCGTGCAGCTTAAGGGCATCTTCTTCATCCGCGTACAAATCCAAGTCATTGGGACGTTTATTCAATTGCAAGCCGCGAAGCATAAGCCCTGTACTACCGCCAACCAACCAGACGGCGTCACTCGCTTCTGCCGCTTGTGCAATCATAACTAATGCCCGATTAATGGGATCATTTGCATCCATAGGCCCCACGTCCTTCAATTTAGAAATAAGGTTTGTTAACGGCTTTAATTAGACCCGCATCCGACTTGATCAACGCCTGGCAGGCAAGACGGTAACCTTGTTCAAATTCCTCCGGGTTCATGCGGTCCCATTCTGCATCCGTAACTTCCTCTAAAAAATCCGCTCCTTCTTCTACAAAACAGCGGCATCTCGCACAAGTGCCCCGTGTACAAGAAAATGCCCAGTCCAGATCATGCTTCATTGCCAAATCAAGTAAAGACATGCCTTCTTCGGCCTCTACTGTAATCGAGCGTGTTCGACTAATAAGTTCTAGCATAAGGTATGCTGACTTCCTCTCTCCATTGTGGACTTTTATGACTTTCGTTATGTAATGGAAATAAAACCGAGTATTCCGCCGAGCACCAGCATTCCAAATGCGATAAAGGATAGAATACCTCTCAAAACACCTTTTGTCTTATATCGAGCTAAAGAAATAATAACAGCCGCTATCGCCATAAGCCCGATCCCTACTAACGAAACCCACATCTTCATCATTGGATCCATCTTTTATCTCCGCCACCCTTGTACGACAAATATTCGTTCTATTATACCACTAGTCGCGTTTATACGGCTACTTACGTCCTAAACGTGACTGTGACAATACGAAGATACCGCCCCAGCGTCATTAAAAAAGACAGAAGCAAAAGGCGACTTCCGGCTCAAAGGATGCCGGGCATGCCTTGCTTCTGTCCTCTTCCTCACTTCTTGATCATAAACTTCATAAGCGTTTCAATGTTGTTCATATTCATGCCGCTTTTCTTCACAGCCCCGACAATGTCATTAATGGTTTTATCCGATACCGGTACTTTGGCCATATCCGACACCGACTTGATCAGCTTGCGAAGCTCATCTTCATTTTGAATTGTATCTTCGGAAACATTGCTGGCCAGCTTCTTAACCGCACTTTCGGTAATTGGCTTGCCCGTTTTTTTGTTTACTGCGCTGAGGACATCTTTGGAAATATTGTTTTTACCACTCATATCATCCCTCCTCAAGCAAAGCAGATGAGTGAGACATCCGCTTAGTTGCTGCTAGCATCATATGAGCGATGATTATGATTGGTGTAGGCCCCAAGAGCCCGCAACCTCTTCCATTTCATGCGTACGGCCGCGGCCCATTAAAGATTCAACGGCGCTGCGCGGCGGTTTATTTTCGAATAACACTTCAAATAACTGCTCTGAGATCGGCATGACGACGTCGTATTGTTTGGAGAGCTCATGAGCCGCGCTTGTTGTTCTGACGCCTTCTACGACCATTCCAACACGAGTGAGGACCTCATCTAAAGGAAGACCCTCAGCAAGCAATAAGCCTGCTCGATAATTACGGCTTAACTTACTCGTACAGGTAACAACAAGATCGCCAACCCCAGCCAGGCCTGCAAAAGTGAGCGGATTGGCGCCCATTGCATTGCCTAGCCGGCTGATTTCAGCTAACCCCCTCGTAAGCAGCGCCGCTTTGGCGTTATCCCCAAAACCTAACCCGTCTGTAAGACCGGCTCCAAGAGCAATAATATTCTTGATCGCTCCGGCCACCTCGACGCCGACCACGTCCATATTGGTATAAACCCGGAAATAAGGGGTAATAAACGCATCCTGTGCCCGCTCAGCCGACTCCTGCGATGCGGAGGCTACTACAACCGTCGTAGGCTGCCTGAGCACGACTTCCTCCGCGTGACTCGGGCCCGACAAGACAACGAGCTGGCTCGGGTCGCAATTCAGCTCCTCAGACAAAACTGTCGTCATCCGTTTATAGCTTCCAGACTCAAACCCTTTCGTTGCATGAATGCACAAAGCATCAGGAGCTATAAAAGGCGCAGCCTGCTTGGCCACATCACGCATAGCCGAAGAAGGGGCGACAAACAATACAATTTCTGAACCTGTCAAAGCTTGCTCCATATTCGTTGTAGCCGTTATATTATCCGGTAAAACGGCATCCTGCAATGCTTTGCTGTTTGTATGCCTCATGTTGATTTCCTCAACTTGAGCAGCATTGCGGGCCCATATAGTGACGTCAAAGTTGTTGTCAGCAAGAACGGCTGCCAGAGCTGTCCCCCAGCTTCCGGCGACTAGTACAGCTGCTTTCCGGTTCATATGCAAGCCTCCTTACCCTTTTTTAGCGCCAAGCTTGTTTTCAGTGCCTTTAAGAAGTTTGACGATATTTTTACGGTGACGTACGAATGCAAGCACGCATATCACCAAACTGCCCCATAGATACGCGGCCGGTTTATCCATCATCCATACAAACACAGGCAGCAGTAAGGCCAGAATCAAGGAGCCCAGCGAAACGTAACGGGTAATGGCAATTAATATGATGGCAATCACACCTGCAATTAATGCGGGAATAAAGGCAAGTGTAGCCATGACGCCTACAGTTGTCGCAATGCCTTTCCCGCCTTTAAACCCAAAGTATACCGGCCAGTTGTGGCCTGCAATTGCGGCTAGACCGCAAAGAACCGGCGCCCAATCTCCGCCGGCAATCCATACTCCAAGCCATACCGCTAGGACCCCTTTTGCGATATCCAGCAGAAAGACGGCCGTACCCGGACCTTTCCCAAGTACACGCAAAGTGTTTGTCGCACCGGCATTACCACTTCCGTGGTTCCGAATATCAATGCCTTTAACCCATTTCGCAATCAAAATACTAAATGAAACCGAACCTAATAAATAACTGATTAGAACTGCTAGGATTGTGAGCAAATTATTCTCTCCTGTGGAGGCTCTCGAGGGGGATTCCCTCGGGGCACCCTTTTTTAAGATCATTAATTTTCTTAAAGCATCTAAACATTAACCTTAATTCAAGCTTCAACTGCGCCCCCTAAATCCCCCGGAGGGGGACCCCGAGGGATCCATCCCTCTGGACACCCGGATATTCGTCGGTCCTGCTGGAGCGAGCTCGATTAGATGTCCCCGAGGGACAAAGCTTTCATGCGGCGACGACTACGCTTACTTCGTAAGCTAGTGCAGACTCATTGCATGAGCTAATTGCAGGGCTTACTGCGTAAGCTAGTGTAGGGCTGATTAGTAAGCTTCTCCGTAAGTTTAGTCTTCATCCGATTTGCGGCGGGTGAAGATACGGATTGGGGTGCCTTCGAAGTCGAAGGCGGCGCGGATTTTATTTTCCAGATACCGCTCGTAAGAGAAGTGCATCATTTCCGGATCGTTGGCGAATAGAACGATTGTCGGCGGCTTTACGGCAACTTGAGTCGCGTAGTTAATCCGCAGTCGTCTGCCTTTATCCGTTGGAGGCGGATTGATTGCGATGGCATCCGAAAGAACGTCGTTAAGAAGATGCGTTTGGATACGGAGCGCATGCTGCTCAGAGACTCTTGTAACGATTGGAAGCAATTTATGCAGCCGCTGTTTCGTCAAGGCTGAGAGGAACACGATTGGTGCGTAAGTCATGAACAAGAAGTTTTCTCTAATGTTTTGGGTGAAATTTTGCATCGTTTTCTCGTCTTTTTCAACGGCATCCCATTTGTTGACGACAAAAATGGAAGCTTTGCCTGCTTCATGCGCATAACCGGCGATATGCTTGTCCTGCTCGATAATGCCCTCTTCACCGTTTATGAGAACCAAAACGACATCAGCCCGTTCAATCGCCTTCAAAGCACGCATGACGCTGTACTTCTCCGTAGTTTCGTAGACTTTGCCCCGTTTACGCATACCCGCTGTATCGATAAGAACATACTTCTGCCCATCCCGTTCAAATGGTGTATCGATAGCATCACGGGTCGTACCCGCAACATTACTTACGATAACCCGCTCCTCCCCCAGGAGTGCGTTAACAAGTGAGGACTTGCCGACATTTGGGCGTCCAATCAGAGCAACCCGGATAACATCATCCTCGTAGTTCTCTTCAGTCAGCTCAGGAAGCTTCTCCACTGCAGCATCCAGAAGGTCGCCAATCCCCATGCCATGCGCTCCCGAAATCGGAATCGGTGAGCCAAAGCCCAGGTTATAAAATTCATAAATATCATCGTGACGATTCAGGTTGTCGACTTTATTAACAGCAACAACAATCGGTTTACGTGAACGGAGCAGCATTTGAGCCACTTCATCATCGGCATTGGTGAGTCCAGCTTTGGCATCCACCATAAAAACGATGACATCCGCTTCTTCAATAGCAAGCTCCGCCTGCATACGTACAGACTTCATAATTTCGTCTTCACCGTCGATCTCGATACCGCCCGTATCAACGACACTGAATGCTCTGCCATTCCATTCTCCAGAGCTGTAAATACGATCTCGCGTTATGCCGGGCTTATCCTCAACGATCGCTAACCGATCACCAATGATCCGATTGAATATCGTTGATTTTCCCACATTTGGACGCCCTACAATGGCGATGATGGGTTTTGACATTATTTCACTCCTCCAAGTTTTAGCGCCGCTTTTATCCGATATACCGCAGATGCGGCACCATCATAAAGTGAACTCTCACATTGTAAGCATACGCTCATAAAAATACGGCTTCGCCGTTTAGAATGGTCATGCAGTAGGATTCTAAAAATACAAGCAAAGTATAGTAGAGGGTGTACTTCCTTATATTTAAAGCGTAACGGGTCTATTCCGTCCCTTTTACCTGTAATGGCATACAATGAAAACGCAATTGTAAACGACTGCTTAATCTTACGAAATGACTCACGCCTACCATCATAGCAAAAAACGCCGGGCTTGGCTAACTTTTCATTCATGTCTATGATCAACCAAAATGAAAGTTCCATTCTTCAAATCATGTGCGTTCGCATCCAATATTTTTTCGAGCAAGAACGCCGTCGATTCTCGCTTATTCGTGTCAGGTTCTACAAAAATCGGGGCTCCGCCGGCGACAGCATTCCGTTCAATAGTCACGATCGCCACAATTTTAGCCATGCTGCTCCTCCTTCCCCTGGTTCACGCTTGCTTCAGTCGGCATCCTCACAGCAGATTCCAAAATCGGAGCTCGCTCAACAACGGCAATAGCCTTTGCCCCGTCTTTCTCTTGGGGAAGCAGAAACACAGCTAAGCGCCCATCCTTCATATCGAGCTTAGCCATTGGCATCAGAGCAGGTTCCCCGTCATCTCTATACACCCCAAGCACAGTCGAGACATCAAATAGAATGGCCTGCCGCTGCCCTAAGTTACTTAAAGTCGCTTTGCCGTTTGCATTATAAGGAGTCAAAATTACGCCAAGTCCGCGCTCAGCTATCAGCTGCTGATTCGAAACCAATCCCACATTCATAATATAAATATCGCCCACGAATAAATCCGGACCATCGACACGCACATCTGCCAATTCTACTTTGGCTATATGCGAGACGGATTTTCCAGACTTCAGCACATTCACGAGCAGAAGAGTTAAACCTCCCATTATAACGCCGAAAGGCAGTCCAAGCGCAAGAGATGCCAGCGTCGTCAATAACGCCGATAAGATAACCAGGTAATTTCGTCCCTCAAAGACCATAGCGATTCCTTCAATATAGGTTGTCCCCCGTGAAACAAGCTCCATGCTGTCTATTTGAGTTAACGTATCCCGCTCCATCTTGCGAACATCCCGGAACTGCTGAGCTGCAAGCGTCAGGAAAGTGATCGCCGTGAAGTCTTTCTTATACATCGCCGGTACTGCTACCGCTCCAAGCGCCGCTGCAATAACACCAAGTGAAATATGAATGATTCTCCCATGCGGGTAGGTCGGGTACTGCCGGTAATCCGTGCGCAGCATCATCAGTCTTGCAATCACCCCGAATCCAACTCCCAGCATAATCCCGTACAGCACATGATAAGGATGACCCGATTTCAAATGTTCCCACATCGCTGCTTACCCTCCCCCTCTTTGTCCTGACGGCTCATCCATGACAGGCAGCGTTTTTCGGCGAAGCCACCCTTTTGAATTGCCGATTACCCGGGCAACCATCAGTGAAATCATCAAGCCGTCCCACCATGCCAAGCTTCCGATTACGAACTGCATCCCGTTCCAAGTATGAATAACAGCATGCAGCGGAGAAATTACTGCGGCAATAACCACTACGGAAGACTGCGTCCGGAATCTGTCGCAAAGCAGGCCAGCGAACAATCCAGCGATTAAGGGACCATCCCAGGCTGGATTCAACAATATAAAAACGGGATCGAGCAGGTACATATATCTGATCCATAGGCATATCATTCCAGTTAATACACCGCACACCAACACATATACAATGGTTCCCGGCCGCCGAAGTAAAAGTAGAGAAGCTGCAGTAACAGCTGTTATATAAACTACACTTCCCTTAACGGCTAGTTCTGAAATGATCGGAATTGTAACGAATTGCAGCATGAATGCTCCCGCTAGAATTAGCGATAGCGACCTTTGTGAGAGCTGGTCCGCCACCTGCTCCTGCCACCCTGTCATGAATAATATGATGCCTATTGTTAGAAACCAGACCGCAATATAACCATCATTCATCCTCAATCACCTCTCGTATCCCTTATTATGCGCTATGGATCGCCAGCCTAATCGAACCTGTCCATCCTCAAAATGACAGCAAAAAGCCGCTTATCTGCGCAGTGTTCTGCTAGATAAACGGCTTTTCTTGTTCCTTATATTAGGAAAATAAATGTTATTTCAATTTGCTAAGTTTATCGCCAAAACGCTCAGCAAGAGTGAAGCTCATGCTTTCATTGCTAAGGCTTACGTTCGGGTTGTTAAGCTCAACTTTTTGCGAAGCACGAGGCGCTCTTTCAGCGCGTGGAGCGCGTTCCGGCTGCTCAGGAGCTTCTTCTGTTTCTTTGATGCTGAGGCTTACGCGTTTCTCAGCAGGGTTGAAGTCAAGCACTTTCGCTTTCACTTCTTGGCCTTCTTTAACAACTTCATGCGGAGTTGTCACATGACGGTGCGCAAGCTGGGAAATATGAACCAAACCTTCAACGCCTGGTGCAATTTCAACAAAAACACCAAAGGCTACAATGCGGCGGACAGTACCTGTAACGATATCGCCTACATTGAATTTGTCGCTGGTAGTTTCCCAAGGACCTGGTTGAGCAGCTTTAATGCTCAGGCTGATTTTGCCTGCAGCTGGATCTACCTTAAGTACTTTCACGCGAACCGCTTGACCTTCGGATACAACATCCTTCGGATGAGCAACATGCTGCCATGAAAGTTCGGATACGTGAACAAGTCCATCGATACCGCCGATATCAACAAAAGCGCCAAATGGTGTCAAACGTTGAACCGTTCCTTCAAGTTCTTGACCGATTTGCAAGCCGCTGATGATCGTTTGCTTATTTTGCTCAAATTCAGCATCCAAAACTTCTTTTGCGGACAAGATCACTTTGTTGTTCTCGCGGTCGATTTCTTTTACTTTTACACGGAGCGTACGGCCCTTGTAATCGCTGAAATCTTCTACGAAATGACGCTCAACCATGGAAGCAGGAATAAATCCGCGAACACCCACGTCTGCAACAAGGCCGCCTTTAACAACATCGGCAACCGTTACTTCGAAGATTTCACCGGATTCGAAACGGCTTTGAAGAGTATCCCAAGCGCGTTCTCCGTCAACGATTTTTTTGGAAAGAACGAGTTTTTCTTTCTCATCGTCGATGCTAACCACTTTCAATTCAACCTCTTGACCTACTTGAACTGCGTCAGCTGCATTCTCGATTTGAATCGAGGAGAGCTCGCGAAGTGGAATGACCCCGTCATATTTATATCCAAGGCTTACAAACACTTGGTTATCTTCAATCTTGACGATCGATCCTTTCACTGTGTCACCTTTTTTCAAGGACACGAAATTATCCATAGCGTCTTGGCTGATCGATTCCTCTGCTGCGGTTTCTTGCACTTTTGTTTCTTCTGACATTTGAAATAACCTCCTCAGTTCATACCCCAACTTTATTTAAACGTGATGCTTCAAGTTGAAACAACTCTCTTCAGCTCACCGTCTAAAACATAAATAAAAACGCATAAAATAATTACTTTTGATGAACCATCTGCCGAATCTCCAGCATAATGGCATCTGTTACCCGCTCCAGAACATCGGGTGAGGAATCATCAATGAAGGCAGTAAGATCAACGGGTTTGCCATAACGAACTCTCATCTTGCGAAAAATACCATACTTGCCGATTATCGCGACCGGTATAACGGTAGCTGAACTCCGCATTGCAATCATTGCTGCGCCCTTCTTGCCCATACCGGACGAAGAGTTGCGCGTTCCTTCTGGAAAAATACCCATCACGCCGCCATCCTTCAGCAAACTGATTGCGCTGCGAATGGCTTCTTTGCTGACACCCCCGCGTTTTACAGGAAATGCACCAACCGTTCGAATGAGAGATCCAAATAACGGAATGTTAAACAATTCTGCCTTGGCCATGTAATGCACCTTGCGCTGAAGTTTAATCCCTACGGTTGGCGGATCAAACACACTGATATGATTTGCGCAAAGGACGACAGGACCGGTTGCAGGGATGTTCTCTGTACCGCTTGCCTCGAATCGAAATAACACGGCGTAAATCAAGCGAAGAAGGCTGCGGCAAATATTATATACCATAGTTTACTTCGCCTCCGCCAATTTGGTTCGGCTTAAGTCTAGAATAAGTGCGACAACTTGGTCAATTGTCAGCTCCGTGCTGTCCAGCACGACTGCATCCTTAGCACAGGTAAGCGGTGAAATTTCGCGATTTTCATCACTGTGATCTCGCTGTGCGATCTCTTCCTCTAGCTGATTAAGCGGGATTCTTTCATTTTCATTCAATTCCTGATAGCGGCGAAGAGCTCTGACTTGCACGCTTGCGACTAGGAAAACCTTTAATTCCGCTTGCGGCAAAACCTGAGTCCCGATATCGCGGCCGTCCATCACAATTCCTTTTAATGCGGCAAGTTCGCGCTGGATATCGACCAACCGCGTTCGAACGGCTTCATGTGAGGCAACTTGCGAGACTCGAAGCGTTACGTCTCTAGTGCGAATCGCTTGAGTTACATCTTCTCCGTTCAAAAGAACAGTTTGTCCTTCCACACCGGGCTTCAAACGAATATGTATGGACTCCACAAGTTCCTTCAGCCTGTCCGATTCATGGGGTTCAATACCTGAGCGGTTTGCGGCCAAAGTTACCGCGCGGTACATAGCGCCAGTATCCACATAAATGTAGCCAAGACTCTCGGCAACCTTTCGGGCTACTGTGCTTTTGCCGGCACCGGCTGGTCCATCAATCGCCACGTTAATGCGGCCATTATAACGTACCCCATTCTTGCTCAACGGTGTTTGACCTCCTTGGGTAGTCATCAGCTGCTGCAAACCATGCCCTTTTCATCATGAAAAAAGCAGGCTCTGCCTGCGATAGTAGAAATTATACCACAGCAGCCATAGAGATGCAAAGAACAGGAACCGTCAAAAGGGAGATCCTTCCAACCGGTCGACGCCTGTTATCCACATTCTTACCTGCGGAATTTGAAGGGCCAGCTGGCTCAAAACAACGGCAATGAGCAATAAAATAACGATCTTTTTGAGGATTTCCGTGACATGATCAGACAGGTCGGTAAAATGTTTTGAGCTGCTTTTGAATGAGCGGCGTTTGCGAAGCTGCAGTAAATGACGTACATTCATGGAAAAAACCTCCTTATGTTAGTAGGGTTAGTTTTTTCCATGAACTGCAGCATTATGCATGTGAATGAAGATGGAAAACAAAGAACTTATTATTTCTTTCGGATATCGAGCTGGCGTTCAAAGCAGTAACGGATAATTTTTTGACGTTCTCCATCCGTTATGCTGGAAAACTTGGCCATGATTTGGTTTTTTCCTGTTTCTGTAGACTTTACTCTTACTACTTCAGCCTCAAACGAAGAATGATCAACCGAGCCGTTGCGATAAGGGACGAGCAGCCAGCAATCGAGGATCGTTTCATGTTTGATCGGCCATCGGCCATCGACAACAAAAGAGATCCCGCCTCCGCCAACATCATCCGTTATTCCGATAAACCGGACATGCGCTGACATGCTGATTGCTATTTCCAATTCTGCGGCTACACGCAGAAAATGACGGCGCTGTACTTTTGTAATGCTGCCTATATCCGGCTTGCGAATGCGGACAAGCTTCACGACATCTTCTTTGAATCCGATTACATGAGAATTAAAAAAGCTTTTCACACCATCCTCAGCTATATAATAAGCGGATAGCTCGTCTCCATGAAAAAGGCGCTTGAGACGTCCGGATCCTTCGATAATCGGCACATCAATGAGAAGTTCGTCATCATTGGAATCAGCAATTCTTGATTTGTATTCCGCAGAAGCTTCCTCTTCGTCAGATGAAGCCACCTGCAGGTACAAAAACTGGTTAACAATCGGCGGCATAGTCGTTTCCTCCCATTTTCTAGATTATAGCACAGCATGTCGAAACTTGGGGGGATGCGCCGCAAAAGAAAAAGACGTGCTAAAGTCGCACGTCTTTGAGCCTATTCAGGCATTTGTTCAATAGATTCCTCTGTACCGGTATCTGCATTTATGTATATCCGGTACATTCCGCCGTTGATGCGTCCTACAAATTCGTAGCACAACACTTCGCTGCCTTCATCATTCTTGATGAGCGCCATACGCTCAGACTTCGTTTTAAAGTCAGGATTCAGAGCAGCTCGTGCTTCGGCGCTCATAATTTTAGGTTTCGGGATGTTCCGTTTATGGTGCTCATAGATGTAATCGTTCGCCTGCATGCCGACTGCTTCACCGTTATCCAAAGCAATCTTCACAGTAAGCTTCTCTGGAAAGATCAATACGCCATTCTGCGTTCCCACGCAGGTAAATACCCCAACGGAATCATATTGATCGTAATTGATTGATTTCATGCCTTGATATCCATGCCTGGCAAGGAAATCAATCCCTTTTCGTTCAGCGTCTTTCATTGTTATGGTTTCTTTGCCGATCTTACGCGGATTCATGAACCAGATCAGCTTACCGCCCTTTTGCGTGAAATCGAGATGAATCGCATCATCTGACTTCCCTTTGCTGACTGTAGCAGAATAGGAAGCAAACTCCGTTCCTTTTCCATTCTCTATCACTTTAATGCCGCTGGTGTCCGGTAATTTCAGGAAATCAGCTGCAAGCTTCTTAATGTCCTCGGGTGACTTCTTCTCTCCGCTTAGCATCTGAATCGTGCGTTTCTGATACATGCTGGAAACTGATGGTCCCCAATTGATTTCCGGATATTCGCTCACCTTTTTATCAACGGTTTTAAACCCATCAATGATTGTGTTATCTAACGAAGATTTCTCCGTAGCCAGAGCCGTTTCGACATCCATCCAGCGGAGATTCTTAGAAATCACCTTATCCTGCACCTTCAGCAGGTCATTGGATATGTCCTCGGAGTTTCCATATAACGTTTTTAGCATTTTGTATTCATCTTTACTTAGCGGGTGCTTCGATAGATCGCGGACCGATGTTTTGTAGGAGAAATTAGCGATCCGTGAGAGGAAATCCTCTGTACGGTTAAACGGAAGAAGCGTCAAAGGCAGTTGATTGATCTCATTCTGCGCTTCACTTGTCAGCCTCCATACGTTAACTAACCCCTTACGATGGTAACCCTGTGAGGTGCTATTAACAGCAAGCGTATTTCCGAGCTCTCTATGGAGCTGCTCAACATGGTAGCTCAAATCATGAAAGGCACGCTGATATTGGTTCTCCGCCTTTATCAAAATCGAATTCTTTTCTTGATGCTCTTGATACCCCCAATAAATCGACCCGATAAAAAACAGGGTCATAACCGGGAACAGCACAGCGCTCAATCTACGATACATAAGACAAAAGCTCCTTTCGTATGCAAACCTACTGCTAGTTTGGTTTGCCCGAAGGAGCTTTATGCATCTTTGGGTAAGTTACCCTTTTGGAATTTGAAAAGTTGAGCCGCTGCAGACCCGTGAAATTTACAGCGCCCGTTCCTCTACCTCGAAGTCATTGGCATTATCGCATAGACATTGCTTAAAACCGGTATCGATCCGATCCTTCTCCCTGCGGCCGCGAAGCACAAACTTTTCACCGCAAACCTTACACCGAATCATCACTTTCACACGTGCCGAGATCATTGTTTCGTAGTGCCCTCCTGAATGTTTTCTTCCCTTATTATGGACGAAAACATTACAGCTTAACCTCTTCCTCGCGTCCGACCAGTCGAAACGGTGAACGCGCACTGGCCCGGTTCATTTTGCGCAGACCTTTAATCCACAAGTAAATCATGAGAGGAACGATAAACCAGACCCAATACGTCGTGCGTGATCCCATAATCCAATCATAGACTCCATGCTCGATGACCGGGATAGCCGCCGAGAGAAATAAGAAGCTTCGATTCGGCTTGTTTTGGGCAAATTTCGCTTTTCCCAAATAATAGCCCATCGTGACTCCGAAAAGAGCATGTCCTGAAACGGGAAGCAGCGCACGCACTAGCAAGGTACCGAACGTAGCTGGCTGAAACACCGCATAGAGCACATTCTCCACCGTTGCAAAACCGAGCGAGATAGCTACGGCATACACAATTCCATCATAAGGCTCATCGAACTCTGTATGGTTATAAATGATGTGGTAGAGCACAAACCATTTTACCAATTCCTCCACCCCGGCGGATATGGCGAATGCGAATAAAAAAGGCTGGTCGCTCCACCATAGCAGGAGGCCGCGTTGAATCACCATGATTGGAAGCACGATGAGCACGCCGAGCAGAAAGACGCGAATCACCATATGAATCGGTTCGGCTTCATATCGGTCTTTCAAATAAAAATAAGTTAGCAAAGAAATCCCCGGCGCAACCGCAGCCGTCAATATGGAGAAAAGCAGCATCCTGTCGTCACCTCCTAAAAATTATGCTGCCCAAAGATAACGGTTCACGTTATCTTTGGGCAACCACTGCTTCGAAAGCTTAAACAATGCTTTTGCAGAGTAATCCTCCTAAGCATCTGCTTCGCCTTCGTTCAGACCCAACCGCGGAAACGAACGGCTTCGGCCATTTTCCTCACTCCGACCATATAAGCGGCAAGCCGCATATTCACTTTTCGTGATTGATGCAATTCATAGACCTGATTGAAGCCGCGGACCATCATTTCGCGAAGTTTCATATCCACTTCAGCTTCGGACCAATAGTAGCCCTGATTATTTTGAACCCATTCAAAATAAGAAACGATAACACCGCCGGCGCTTGCAAGTACATCAGGAACAAGAAGTATCCCCCGATCTGTAACGATCCGAGTCGCTTCAAGCGTCGTAGGGCCGTTGGCCGCCTCGACAATTATTTTAGCACGAATGTTGTCTGCGTTGTCGGCCGTTATTTGATTTTCGATCGCTGCAGGTACAAGAATGTCACAATCCAGTGACAAAAGCTCCTCATTGGATATCGTGTCCTTGAATAAATTGGTTACAGTCCCAAAAGAATCCCGCCGATCCATCAAGTCTTCAATATCCAGCCCATTCTCATTATACAATGCTGCGTTCACATCCGAAATACCTATAACTTTGGCACCAGCTTCATACATGAATTGGGCCAGGTAACTCCCCGCATTGCCAAATCCTTGAATAACGACGCGGGCATTGCTCAGAGGAATACCTTTCTTTCTCAGCGCCTCATCAATCATGATCGCGACACCGCGCGCTGTGGCGCTCTCACGGCCCAATGAACCTCCCAGAACAAGCGGTTTCCCCGTAATAAATCCAGGCGAATCAAATTCGCGGATCCGGCTGTATTCATCCATCATCCATGCCATGATTTGTGAATTGGTCATCACGTCAGGGGCTGGTATATCCTTAGTCGGGCCTACAATTTGGCTGATTGCACGTACATAGCCGCGGCTTAGCCGTTCCAATTCTCGAAAGGACATTTTGCGGGGATCGCAAATAATGCCCCCTTTGCCTCCTCCGTAGGGAAGGTTAGCGATTCCGCATTTGATGCTCATCCAGATCGAAAGCGCCTTAACTTCAATCTCGTTCACATCCGGGTGAAACCGAACCCCGCCTTTAGTAGGCCCTACCGCATCGTTATGCTGAGAACGATAACCGATAAATACCCTGGTCGTCCCATCATCCATTCGGATTGGAATTCTGACCGTTAAAAGACGCATCGGCTCTTTGAGCAGATCAATCATATCCTGGCCATAGCCTAGTTTCTGAAGCGCCTCTTCAATGACCAGCTGCGTAGCTGTTAGCATATCATTCGTATCCATTGCCGTCATCGGTACTCCACCACCTTATCATAAGTAATATGAGCGGGAATAACTTCAACTATTCGGAGTAGCAGTCCCCCAGCAGAGCAAAAAAAAGCATCGTGCGCACAGGTCAAGCCCGCAGCAGATGCTTTAATTGGTCCAGCTTTTAGAAATGAGTGCAAATTTCGTTGACGACGTCAGCAGCAATAATCAATTTGCCATATTCATCAAGAACGGCTGTTGTAATTGATGTTGCTTCTCCGTATTCAGCCAGAAGGGCAATGATGGCATGGTAACGCGCCAACTCTACACCGACTGGTTCGAAGGCAAGCATATATCTGCCGTTATAGGCATATAGACGTC
The DNA here is from genome assembly GCF_042656405.1 of Paenibacillus solisilvae. NCBI lineage: Bacteria > Bacillati > Bacillota > Bacilli > Caryophanales > Paenibacillaceae > Paenibacillus > Paenibacillus solisilvae. The sequence continues at coordinate 96,758 of NZ_JBHSOW010000063.1, forward strand.
CGTCGTCTACAATATTGGCGGCTTTGAGCTGCTTGCAAACAGAGATGACGTCTTCGATATCTCGAAAAGCGTACAAAACCACATCGCTCTGCTCAAGTGTCACTTCCATCTCGTAGACGTCTTCGTCGTTGTCTTCTTCTTCTTGAGTTCGTTCATCGGATTTCCCGTTTACCTTGCCTCGTGTGACGATAACGACCATTCCTTGCGCCGGCAGTGCAAAAACCTCGACAGCAAGCGGTCCATTCGCATCAAACCCGAGTTCATTGTAGGCTTGGTCCATCATTTCACTGAATAACTCATGCACCTTCGGAATTTCGCGCCACATGTCTTCCTTCTGGATCCCACGCTCCAGCAGGTCGTCGAACGTTAGAAAAATTCGTATTTTGTCTTGATTGAGTCGTTCGATTTTCATGATAGGATCCTCCTTTTCGGTAGCATCTGCTTCGTTTTCGCGGAGCAAAACCATGTCGAAAGCGCATAAACGCTGCAGCATCTGTTATACACAGGGTATGAAGCTACGACTGTTTGGTGAATAAATCGTGCTATGTAACTATGTTAGCATGTCTGTGAAGGGAATGCACTAATTTGAAGTAAAAAAAGAATCGTTTACACCGTCTATTTGTATACGAAAACCGACGGGCAAACGATTCATTTTTTTTTAATGCGTTTTAGCTTCAGCAGCAATTTGCTCTGCTTCTTTTTTAACCTCGGGATCACTATTCATTAGCATTGTAATCTGTCCCCAGGCATCAGTGGAATGTTCTTTGGATAAATCGCTGTGCTTTGGGACAGTTTTCTCCGCAGCGTGATTAAATTTACGGTTAATCACCGCATTCAATGCTCTGCCTCTCATGCCTGTCCATGCTTCACCCGCTGCCGAGCTCGCCCAGGCAAACATTCCCGGACGCTTCTTCGCCACATATGCGGCTGCAGCCATCCCAGCAATGCCCCCAATCAGAAATCCGCTCCATTTCATCTCTGCAATCCTCCTTGATTATCATTAGGATTCGCATATAGTTTGGCCTTCCTGCTGAGGAGTCATCCCATCACAAAAAAAGGAAACCGAAAATTTCGGCTGGCGGTGACATATGTTACAATGAGGGCACCTAATAAGAAATTGGCAATCAACGGGAGGTAACGAATATGGCATCTTACATGCGGGCAAAAGCAGCAGCCGCTATTATCGTCGCTCTAACGTTAACGACAGGATGTGCCGCTTCTCCTAAAGAATCGGTCACCGGCAAAGGGAACAGCAAGGCTCCGCATTCCGATACTTCTGCTAATCGCCCTGTAAATCAACCTGGCAGCACCAAGTCGCCCGAGAAAGAACCGCAGCCCTCTTCCACTCCGGCAGGCGGAACAAACGAAGCCGCAAATCCGGCAGATCCGAATGCAGGCGCAGCGAATCAGCCGCCAGCCGGCGGCAAAAAACCTTCCGAGGCTGCTGCGAAGTTGTACCGGATGAACAAGGTCTACCGCTTTGAGCCCATTTCCAAAGCAGCTTCCAACAAAGTCGTCCTTCTCACCTTCGATGACGGACCTAAAGAAGACGAGATGATTACAGGATTACTTGATACGCTGGATAAACATAAAGCAAAGGCTATCTTCTTCGTCAACGGCTACCGCGTGAAGAAACATCCGGAACTGCTCAAAAAAATAGCCGACCGCGGTCAGACGATAGGCAATCACTCTTGGGATCATATTGATTTAAAGAAAGAGACTCCAGCTGTTGTTATGAAACAAATTGCCGACGTACAGAAAATTGTGAAAGAAACAATAGGAAAATCGCCCACCTTCTTCCGGCCTCCCTTTGGTTCTGGAGGCGATGCTGTTAAGCAAGCAGTGAAAAAAGAGGGCATGCTGTTCATGACTTGGTCTAATGGCTCATTGGATTGGGACAAAAGCACAAAAGACAAACCCGAGCTTGTCATTCAAAATGTACTCGACCAGCTTCACCCTGGCGCCAATATTCTTATGCACGAGCTGCCATGGACGGTCAATGCATTGGATTCGCTGTTAACCAAGCTTGAGCAGAAAGGGTATGGCTTTATCGATCCGGCTTCGATTGATTCGGTGCCAGCGCAGCCGAAGAGCGCAAAGTAAATAGATGCAGCTGAGCCGGTGCAAGCAGGCGGATAGGCAGTTTAGAGGTCCCATAGCCGCAGCTGACGAACAGCCGGGGCAGCCATTCTCCGGCCGTTTGCGGATTATTAAGGTTGAACCAGCCGCGCCAGCAGATCTTCTCGAAGGGATGCCGCATGACTGGGCCAATAAACGGGAGCGCTACCTGACCTCCATGCGTATGTCCGCAAAGAATCAGATCGATTGAAGAAGCCCCCTCCATCCGAAAAACAATCGCAGGATCATGAGCCAGCAGCAAGGTGAATAATTCATCCCCGTCTGCCGGCTCGCTTAATGCACGCTCCAGGCGATCGCGTTTCGTTCTGGGATCATCCACTCCTGCAAGCCGTATGCGGCTTCCATCCTTCTGTTCAAGCACGACCGATTCATTATGGAGCAATCGCACCCGCTCTTCTTGAAGCATCACCTCTAGGGGACGAATATCTTCATCATAATCATGATTTCCATAAACCATATACACGGGTGCAATTTTCATCAGTTTCCGGATATTTTCCCGGCTGCGCTGAAGCGGCACCCCTTTCTCGCGTAAATCACCGCCGATTAATACCAAATCGGTTCGCCCGGCTGACAGGCAGCGTGCAATCAAATCATCAGTAATGCTGCGTCTATGTATGTCTGAAATAAATAATATCCTGGTGCGATCGAATGAAGCTGGGAGTCGCTGCAATTCTATGGTCTGTTCATCAATTCGATAGCGGTAGGACTCCCAAACCATATAACTCAAAAACCCTGCTGCAGCAGCAGCTAAGCTAATCAAATAACCTAACACGAATGGCTGCCCCCTTTCAATCGGTGTTCAAGATCCCCTAGAACTTAGCATACTGCCTTCCCCAGATAAGCAGACCAATTGATAATGATATGAAGAGGACGATAAGTAAGCGATAGAACCATTTCGTCATTTGCTGCTTATTGGAAGGATGAATATGCCGCCTTGCAGGCAAGCCATCTTCAGCTTGTTCTACGAACATCTCTGAGGCTGCTGCCGTTTCTTCATTAGATTTCTTGAAAGACTTCTTGGAAGGGGGAGGCGTACGCCCTCTGCCAAACTTTTCGACTCTGCTCATTCTTCCCTCCGAAACCGAATTACGAATCCCATAACCATATCAATGACGAAATGGGCTAAGATCGGCGCCCACAACGTATCCGTCTGGATATAGATCCAGCCTAGCGCATAACTAATGGAAAAAACAAGACCCGTTGGAATCCAATGGCGCAAATAGCGGACATGAATGACTGCGAAAATAATGCTCGTCCAATAGGGACCGATATTATGCTGTACCGCTCCTCTGAACAAGGTTTCTTCACATATTGCAATAATGAGCGACATCACAGCAATATGCCAAACGGGCCTATTTTTGAAAATACGTTCATTTACCCCTCCGTCATCCCCCACTTCTTCAGGTACAAAACGGGATACGAGTAAATCAACTGCAAGCACAAGTGCGGCCAACCCGAGGCCCCATAATAAAAAAGATAAAGATTTTGGGACAGAAAATAGCAAAAATGGGTTTCGATGCTGAAATAATACCCAGATTAAACCGATAATAAAGGTAACGCTTTGAGTCACATATAAATTAATAAGCAGCAAGCGGTCATCGATTTGGTCAATTGTAACCTTTTTAAATCGAATATTGCGTATATCGAATTTTTTCATAGGTAACCGCCTGTCATAAAGGTTCATATTTCCTTTTCAAATGTTTTCACCTATACTAGTAGGACGTTAAGCCGACATGAAAATACAATATTTTACATATAAATACATTTATTTTATTTTATAACCACCAAGAAATATAGAGATGAAGGGGATTAACATGGAGAAACGTATTACTCGAACTGAAATGCTGTTTAGCCTTGGTTTTTTATTCATGCTTATTTTTGCAGTCGGAGCCTTTTTCTACGGTATAAAGGTCGGTTCGGATAAAACAGAAGCTAAACTCGTTCAATTCAAGGTGCATTTAAGCAGCAAAAACGGTATTGTTACAGCCTATCAGCAGCAGGATTTGGTTTCTTTCTATCATACTGTATTCTTGCCTTACCGTGAATTCCAAGCAGAATGGTTTCAAACTATACATAAAATGTCTTCCGGACAAATTAACGATCCCGCTTCGTCTCTTAAAGAATTATCAAGCTTGGCCGATCAGAAGTATTCCGAGGCCGAACATGCGCCCTTCTCAAAGGCATCTCCGCTTCTTGAGCAGGCACAGCTTCAATTGCTGAAATGTCTTAAGATGTTTAGCGATGCTTCAAAGCGCGGTGCGGTATCATCCAATGACATGTCATCATCCGATCTTGTGAAAGCCATTGAGAAAGATGCCTACTATCTTGAAGGGGTCAAGCAAGCTATGGCGGGTCAGCAAAGTTACTATTACGCCATGCTAAAGTGGAGTTCATCCGTGAACCCGAACATTCCGGATCAGTACACATCGCCTGCTGTGCTCGATATACAGAAATGGAAGACGCTTCAGCTGTCTGTGAAGAATAAACTCATGGCTGACCAGCTCAATGCAAGAAAACAGCTCGCTGCCTTTTACCCGCAGGATCTCGTATCCCGTGTAGACGAGTTTATTAATTCCGGTCAAGCGAGCAGCATGAAAATGAAAACGGTAGACGCTGTCGTTGATCTGCTCATCAGCACAGATGCCGTGCGCGCCGGTGATTTCAATGACAGTAAAGCGAAGCTGTATGAGAAAGAGCTGCTCCCGCAACTGCCATTTTTCTATCCGCCCAATGAATAGATAAACCGCTTAGTCATATTGAAAGCCTTCCAGAGAGGCTACTGCAGCCATGCCGCCAGAAACGTTGCGGAGGTTGCCGTAGCCTCTTTCATCTAGGTAGCGGCAGGCTGCCACGCTTCGCACGCCGTGTGCGCAAAGATATATATGGGTAGACCATTGCTTTGAAATTCATCAAGACGATTCGGGATCGTTTGCAGCGGAATCAGTGTGGATGTCTCTATATGGTAATAGTCCCATTCTTCCTGCTCACGAACATCAATGATTTGTGCTTTCGTAAGCTCTCCTGCTTTAACTTGCTTCAAAAAATGTTCCGGTTCAGTATTCGTCCATCGTTCCACAAAATCTCCCCCTATTCACGGTCGATCATAACGAAATTTTCACAAATGAGCAAGTTTCGGCATTGCATTTGTCTGTATTCTTGCTTAAAATAGTAAAGGCTAATGTATGACGTGCAACTGCTTTTATCTTTTTTGAAAAGAGCATCAAGTGTGTACAGACTCTCGCCTTTAGCTGACGCAAGAAACAGCCGAATGGCGAGGGTTTTTCGCTTCTTATATACCTACATAACAATGTGCTTTGCTGCTTTGAAGCGCAAAAAACTCTCAGGAGGCAATCCACCATGTTTAAAGTATTGGTTTCAGACCCGATCAGCGATCTAGGTATTCAGAAACTTGTAGACGCAGAAGATGTTGCTGTAGACAAGAACCCTGGACTAAGCGAGGACGAGCTTGTCGCTATCATCGGCGATTATGACGCTCTGCTTGTTCGCAGCCAGACACGTGTGACCGCGCGTATTATGGAAGCCGGAAAAAAACTTAAAGTTATCGGCCGTGCCGGAGTTGGCGTTGATAACATCGACCTGGCAGCCGCTACACAGCGCGGTATCATTGTCATTAATGCTCCTGACGGAAACACAATCACTACCTGTGAGCATACGTTTGCAATGATGATGTCCGTGGCGCGTCACATTCCTCAAGCTTACTTGAAAACAGTCGGCGGTGAATGGGATCGCAAATCCTTCCTCGGTGTCGAGCTCCGCAACAAAGTGCTGGGTGTTCTTGGAACAGGCCGTATCGGAAGCGAAGTGGCCAAGCGTGCCAAAGCATTTGGAATGGAAATTTGGGGATACGACCCATTCTTGACCGAAGAACGTGCAGAAAAACTCGGTATCCGTCTATCGAGCATCGATGATATCGTAAGAAATGCCGACTTCATCACTGTTCATACGCCGCTTACACCGGAAACCCGCCATATGATTTCAAGGCCGCAATTTGAGATTATGAAAAAAGGCATGCGCATCGTTAACTGCGCACGCGGTGGACTAATCGATGAGCAAGCGCTTGTTGAAGCTATCGATCAGGGTATAGTCGCCGGAGCTGCCTTTGACGTATTCGAATCGGAGCCTCCAGCAGCAGATCATCCATTTTTGAATAATCCCAAAATCATCGTTACCCCTCACCTTGGCGCTTCCACTGTCGAAGCACAAGAAAATGTCGCAATCGACGTTTCGGAGCAGGTGCTTAATATCCTTCGTGACAAACCGTTCATGAATGCGGTGAACATGCCGCCGATTCCTGCGAACATTTTGAATATTTTGCAGCCTTACTTCAGCCTTGGCGAGAAGCTTGGAAGCTTCGTGGCTCAGCTCATTGAGGGCGCGGTGGAAGAAATTACAGTCAGCTACTCCGGAGAGCTTGCCGAGGTGGATACGCAGCCTCTTACACGCTATATTGTACGCGGTGTACTGTCCCATCATCTTGGATCAGAACAAGTCAATGTGGTCAACTCCATGCATCTGGCTAAAGAACGCAGCGTAAATATCGTCGTTCAAAAATCGCATATCGCCCGTGATTTCACCAACCTTGTTACGGTATCTCTACGTTCGAAGAGAGCTGAGCGTCTGGTAGCCGGTACCCTGCTAACTGGTTACGGTCAGCGTATCGTGCAAATCGACAGATTCCCAGTTGACGTTGCTCCTGAAGGTAACCTGATTCTTATCTCGCACAATGATAAACCAGGTATCATCGGTAATGTCGGTACGCTTCTTGGCAAGAACGATGTTAACATTGCAACGATGCAGGTTGGACGCGAGCTTGTCGGTGGATCTGCCATTATGGTATTGACCGTTGATAAACCAGTTTCCAAAGATACCATTTCCGAGCTTGTTAAATTGCCAGACTTGAACAAAGCGAAGGAAATTAATCTGTTCTAAACCAAAATATGTAACTAGACGAAGAGCGCCAACTGATGTGGGCGCTCTTTTTTATGCGACCCTGAATGGCTGCTTTCACAAATCCATTCTGATAGATCTAAGGCAAAATAACCCCACTCCGCAAGCAGGATGGCATTATCCTATTCTTCTTCATGAATGAACAAAAAAAGTGAATTGTTTCACGACCAACAAGATTAGTCGGCTTCCTTCAACAAAAAAAGCGCTTCGAATCGAAGCGCTTCGCTATAGGTTACACTGCTTCGACAGGAAACAGCAGTGTGAATGTCGTACCTTTGCCCACAACGCTATCCGCGTGGATATGGCCCCGGTGCGATTCCACGATATTCTTAACGATAGCAAGGCCGAGGCCGGTTCCTCCTGAAGTAGCCCCCCGTGTCCGGGCTTTATCGGCTTTATAGAACCTCTCGAAGATATAAGGCAGATCGTCCTGCGGAATACCATGACCTTCATCCATCACTTTAAGCTCAATAAACCGCTGACGTTCGATTGAGACATGATTAGCCGAAAGCGTGATTTCTGCCCCGCCATCCGTATGTCTAAGCGCATTGTCCAGCAAATTCGTCAGTACCTGCTCCAAACGATCCTCATCCGCCGCTTCGATAATAAGCGGTTCATTTGGAACAACACACTGCAGACGAATGTTTCGTTCCTTCGCGATTACAAGAAACTTCCGGTGAACGCGTCTCATCAGGCTCTCGAGGTCTACCTGCTCCAGCTTCATCTCGATATGGCCTGCTTCCATCCGCGCAAGATCCAGCAGGTCCTTCACCAGCCGTCCCATCCGCAAGGATTCATCATAAATAACCTGGACGAGCTCCTTACGTTCTTCTGGAGAAGCGGCGATATCGTCCAGCAGAGCTTCACTGTACCCCTGCAGCATCGAAAGAGGCGTTCTGATCTCATGTGAGACATTGGCAACGAAGTCCCGGCGCAGCTTCTCAAGCTTCGACTCTTCCGTTACATTCCTCATCACAGCGACCGCACCCCGCACCGACTCATTAGACTTAAGCGGCGCCATCACAACCGACCAAGCTCCGCTTTGAACATGAATCTTATCCGTCAAGTCATGCCCTTCTCTCAACACCTTGCGGTACAGCTCGAACATTGGACCAGGGACTTGACCGCGCATCAGCTTACCGCTGCGATTCGTCTCATCATTCGTCCACTCCAGCTGGTTCCATCGATCTATAAGCTGCTGACCGTGAGGATTAGCAAGAATGACATGCCCATCCGCATTGAATGTAACAACCGCATCCGCCATACTCCGAAGTACGCTGCCCAAATGATCTTTCTCATGATTCAAATCACGAATCAAGGTATCCAGCTCTGCAGCCATATGGTTAAACGTATTTGCCAAGTCTCCGATTTCATCGGAGGACCGAATCGGTACCCGTGTCCGATATTCTCCCTGAGAGATCAAATCCGCCGCCTTTTTCATTTGAAGCAGCGGCTGGGTGATCTTCGTAGACAGGAAAAAAGCGAAGAACGTCGAGAGCAAAAATCCGATAATAGACGTATAAACGAAGAGTACCTTGACGTCATGAGGATCTTTAAATGATGCGATATCAATATACTGGAGAAGAAACATACCCAGTATGAGCAGAACAACCGCTACGAGTCCAATGATCGTGATCCACAGCTTGCCAACTACACTCCGCCATATGACCACTTACTTCGGAACCTCCAGTTTGTATCCGACACCCCATACTGTGGTGATCATGGCCGCCGCCTCCGGAGACACTTTATTCAGCTTCTCACGCAGCCTTTTCACGTGAGTGTCCACGGTCCGCAGGTCCCCGAAGAACTCATAGTTCCAAACGTCCTTAAGCAGTTCTTCGCGAGAGAACACTTTATCGGGCGAAATCGCCAGGTAATGAAGCAGCTCATATTCCTTTGGCGTTAAACTTACCTCTTGTCCTCCAGCCATCACCCGATGTGCGTCATGCTCGATAATCAGATGAGGGAATACGATATTGTTGCTCGTCAGTGCTTCCTTCGACAAGAAAGCTGTAGCCGAGGAACGGCGGAGAATCGCTTTGACCCGATAGATCACTTCACGGGGGCTGAACGGTTTCACCACATAATCATCCGCACCGACTTCAAAGCCTTGAACCCGGTTCATCTCTTCGCCCTTGGCTGTCAGCATAATAACCGGTGTTGCTTTGACTTGGCGCAGGCGAGAGCATACTTCAACCCCGTCTATTCCAGGGAGCATAACGTCCAGCAGAATCAAATCAAAATCGCTCACAGTCGCAAGACGCAGCGCTGACTCTCCGTCCTCAGCTTCCTCAATCAGGTACCCTTCCTTCTCCAGGTACATCTTTAGCAATCTGCGAATTCGTTCTTCATCATCCACAACCAGAATACGATGCAGTTCCTCGGACATGCGAACCAGACTCCTCTCAATCGATCATCATTATGATCAGGGTTTATACGCCGGCGTAAGAATGCAGACCGACTAGAACCAAATTAACACCAATTAATGTAAACAAAACAACGACGAAGCCGATAACAGCGAGCCATGCCGATTTCTTGCCGTGCCAGCCGCGCGACAGACGCAAATGCAGATACGCTGTGTAGTAGAGCCATGTAATAAGCGCCCATACTTCTTTGGGATCCCAGCCCCAGAAGCGTGACCAGGCGATATACGCCCAGATCATCGCGAAAATCAATGCACCGAGCATAAAGATGGGATACCCGATTGCGATCGCCCTGTAACTAATTTCGTCGATATCATCCTCATCGATGCCCTCCATAAACGGATGAATGGCTGCGCCGATCCGTCTGCGAAGAAGCAATCGAATAATTCCATATAGAATCGAACCATTAATAATGGACCATGTAATGGTGTTCAGCTTTCTTGCTGCATTAACGCCGTGCATCCAAGTAGGTGTTTCCATTAACGGTTCTTTCATACCAAGGAAAGAGTCTACGGAGACATCCTGGCTGTTAAATGGCTTAAAGATGGGAGGAAGCGAATAGACGACTGTTTCAGTAGATGAATTCTCAATTCCGTTATCGTCAATTGTAACCGTCTCTTTAGAGAAAGTCGCTTCATAGCCCGCACCGCGGAATGCAAACACCGAGCTGACGAATGCAATGATAATTACGATGACATAAAGTGTGAACTCGACCCAACGTTGTTCACGGCGGGCTTGCTCACTTGTTTGTTTAAAATCCACGGTACGCAGCAAATACATAAGACCTGCCGCAAATCCAACTGCGAAGAAGGCTTCGCCCAGCGCAGCTGTGGTAACATGTATACGAAGCCAGCCTGATTGCAGAGCCGGTATGAGCGGCTGAACTTCCTGCGGGAACACCGCCGCAAATGCAACGATAATTACCGTCAGCGGAAGAGTAAACAATCCCAGCAGCGGTTTGCGGTAGATCGCATGAACCACAAAGAAAGCCAGCATAATCGCCATCGCCAGGAAGGACATGAACTCGTACATGTTGCTTGTCGGGATATGTCCCCCGCCGATCCAGCGGGTGAAGAAGAAGGTCAGATGCGCAGCAAATGCCAGCAGCGAAGTAAAGTAAGCAATCCGCCCCCAGCGCCTAACATGCTCCTCCGGCTTCCTGTTGCTCCATTTCTGCCCGCCTACACAAACAGCATAGAACATAAAACCAAAGCAATAAAGAAAAAATGCGGCTATAAACGCGCCGCTGCTGAAATCAAGCAAACTCACGATTTGTTCCTCCCGTTATCGAGCGACTTTGGATCTACTACAATGCCTACACCGCGCAAAACGGCTGCGACCTCGGCACGCATGCCGTAATTGTTCTTATTCGTGTGTGCGCCAAGCGTCACGCGGCCCTGGTCGACCCGAAGCCAAACCCGTCGGTGCTGCCAGTACGAACCGATCAGAAGACCGAACATTGAGATGCCCGCTCCCACCCATATATAAGGCATCGCACGATCCGCCCTGATATTCAAAGAGGTGACCACACCGGCAAAGGTAACATCGCTCATTGATTTCACTTTTAGATCGAACTTTTTACCGATTTCACCATTAATCACATCTTGGCTGAACCGCTGTTTATCGATTTGCTTCGGAAAATACATATAAGGCATGCCTTCCGCAGGCAGATCAGGCCCTTTAATGAGGAAAACAAAGGCAGGCGCGTTCGGCTCATTGGATTTGGTCGACGGCTGTCCTTCGGCATTTAGAGCAAAGTCCATGTAGGTTTGCTTCAGCACAAGCGAATAAGGACCTAATTTATACTCCAGCTTCGGATTGCGCATCTCGAGATCGAAGGTTCCATACGCTTTACCTGTTTTCTTATCAAACAGTGTCGGTTTAACCGCTTTAAGTTTCGGGGTATCATCAAATCCGAATTGATAAGCTTTGAGCCCTTTATACGAAAGCGGATCATTCACAATGATATTATGACGTTTTACTTCCTCGAGCTTCGGCTCAACGGCCGGATTATCGCAGTCCGCGGTACAGGCATATAAGACTGCCTTCGTCTCATAAAGCTTGGCGCGGGCTGTACCTTGGAGCTCCTTCGGCAGCTCGGCGTCTGTATAGTAATTGATCGTGAACTTCTCATTCTTGATGTAGTAGCTGGTATCCGGAATTTGTACCGTCTCGCCTTCAGGAACCGTTACATAATTATCCATCGACCAGCCCGGAAGTGTACGAAGCAGCACAGCCATCAAGAAGATAATAAGACCGATATGATTAATATAAGGGCCCCATCGGCTGAACCGGTTTTTCTCTGCCAGCAGTGCGGCTCCATCCTGTTTCACGCGAAAATGGCGCTTTTTCAGCTGTTCGGCCAATTTGCCTGTCCATTCTTCCTCGTTACTCTCAATATCTTCTGCAAACACCGTTTTCTGGCGCGTCAGAAATTGAAAGTGTTTCCGTATTTGCTGTTTATTCAGCGCCCGGTAGAGCGGCAGCACGCGGTCGAGACTGCAGATAACCAGCGATGTCCCGATCATAACAAGCAATCCGATAAACCACCAGGACTCGTAAGTATTGGATAAACCAAGCTTATAATACCATTTGCCGATCCAACCATAACGCTCTTCGTAATAGGTGGATGGATCAAACGATACGAATGCATTTTCCTGTGTGAAAATCGTTCCTATCATCGACGCGAGCAGCGTGATGATGATTAGACGCACGGCAACTTTAACAGAAGAGAAAAAGTTCCAAACACGGTCAATGACAGAGGGGTTGCTCTTTTGCGAACGTCTTGCAATACCGTCGTAGCGCATTTCCAGCGGAGCATCCCGATCTGCATTCTCATCATCACCGATATCCAGCGGGTTGCCGCAGCTCTCACAAAGCACGGTGCCTACAGGATTCTGGTGTCCGCATTCACACTTTGTATTTTCAAACTCTAACAAGCCAATAGACCTCCCTCGGTTAGGACTGAAGCAATTTCGTGACGCGCTCGTCAATGTCCTTTTCCGTCATCGGCCCGACGAAAATGTCCATAATCGTTCCATCCGGTTTCACAAAAAAAGTTGTCGGATACGATTTCAATCCATACTGACGCTCCACTTTTCGGTTCTCATCATGCAAAATATCATAGCTTACATCAAACTGCTTAATAAAATTATTCACCGTTAGATTGTCTTCACCCAAATTAATGCCGACAATCTCAAGAGGCTTGTCTCCCTTTTTCTTGTACTGTGCTTCCAGGTCCGGCGTCTCCGTAACGCAGCCTGGGCAGAATGTACCCCAGAAATTAATGACAAGCGCTTTACCTTTGTAATCAGTCAGCCGGTGTGCTTTACCGTCATTGCCTAGTAGCGCAAAATCAGGCGGCTTCGAGCCTTTACTTGGCAGACCGTCATGGGTTCCGAACAAAGCATTCCCTATCGCATAGCCGCCCAGCAGCAGCACGCCGAGAAATATAATGATCTGAATGACTCTGCGGTTCTTATTCACGTGCCTATGTCACCGCCCTTATGCTGTTATAATGATTATAATTATCATTATAACGAAAATTCGACGGCAATTGAGGTTGCCGTCGCTTGTTATTTTTGAATTTTATGTGTCTTGACAGCCGAAGCCAGCAAATCTTTTACCTCTTTAGGCGTTAAATGGCGATACTTCCCTCTGGCTAGCCCGAGTAAGCTCAAATCGCCGAATTTTATTCTGCGCAGCAGAATGACCGGATGGTTAATTGCATCGAACATCCGCCTTACTTGACGATTACGCCCCTCATAAATCGTGATGGAAATCGTCGTTTGATTCTTCTCTTCATCCACATCGTGATATTCGACTTCAGCGGGAGCCGTCATTCCGTCCTCAAGCAGAACGCCGTTTTGCAATCTCTCCAAAGCTGACCCGTGCGGTGTGCCTTTTACCGTCGCCCAGTATGTCTTAGGTACATGATGGCTTGGATGCGTAAGCAGGTTCGCGAATTCGCCGTCATTCGTTAGCAGCAAAAGTCCTTCTGTATCGTAATCAAGCCGGCCGACAGGATAGACGCGTTCTTTGATACCCGGCAAAAAATCGGATACAATCTTGCGACCTTGCGGGTCGCTTGCGCTCGTAATAACACCCTTCGGCTTATTCAGCATGAGATAGAGTTTCGTCTCGCTTTTGATTCGTCTGCCTTTTACCGTAATGATATCAACAGCCGGATCAGCTTTCACTCCGAGTGTCGTTACCGTTTCCTCATTGACCTGCACTTCTCCAGCCAAAATGAGCTCTTCACACTTGCGGCGCGAAGCTACACCCGCTTGCGCCAAAATTTTCTGTAAACGTTCCAATGATTTCACCTCATCCTTCATCATACCCTAAAAGCCCTAATAAAGGAAAGCGGACATCAAATAAGCCCGCTGGCGCGATGAATGTCGGCGGTCACGGGCCTGACATTTCGCACAAACGGACTGCTGGGCGCTGCAAGGTTTTAACTTCATACCAAGTTAACCGAATACAAATAAGCAAATGATGATAGCTGCTGCAAAGCCGACCAAATCTGAAAATAATCCTACCTTAAGCGCATAGCGGCTTCGGCGAATGCCGACTGCGCCAAAATAAACTGTCAATACATATAAGGTGGTATCTGTACTGCCCTGAATGGTGGAGGCGATACGGCCGATCATTGAATCCGGACCGTAGGTCTTAATTAATTCCGTAGTAAATGCAAGCGATCCCGCTCCTGTAAGGGGACGGAGTAAGCCGAGCGGGAGAACCTCGCTTGGGATTCCAAGACGATCAACCAGCGGACTGATAATGGAGACAAGCATATCCATCGCACCTGATGCCCGAAACATGCTGATGGCAACCATCATCCCGACAAGATGCGGAATAATATTGATTGCCGTGCCAAAGCCATCCTTAGCCCCTTCAATAAAGGTTTCGTAAACAGGCACTTTTCGAAAGGCCGCATAAAGCGGGATAAATACGATCATAAGAGGAATCGTCCATGCCGAGACAGCCGTTATCCATTCATACAATAGCCTCACCCTTTCCGGCGCCGGATGAGTCGTTATACAGGGTGCTTGCCGTGCTCGTCCGATCGATAGAGCCTCCTCGGTTTATTGATTTGGGAGGTTTGGCCCGCCCTCTATACCACCGGTCTGCAGCGATTGCAGCTGCTGTAGCGACCAGGGTCGCTGCAAGGGTTGTACCGACGATTTCCGCGGGATGCGCCGAGCTGTAGGTCATCCTGATTGCAATAAGCGTTGTGGGAACTAACGTTATGCTTGATGTATTCAGCGCAAGCAGCGTACACATGGCATCGGAAGCCGTTTCTTTGTCTTCATTCAGCTTCTGGAGCTCCTGCATCGCTTTAATGCCCATTGGAGTCGCCGCATTCCCAAGTCCAAGAATGTTTGCGCTCATATTGCTCATTATGTAGCCCAGTGCGGGATGCCCTTTGGGCACACTGGGGAATAGAAACCGAACAACAGGCTGCAGCAGAACTGCGATTTTGCGCAGCAGCCCTGCATCCTCACCAATCCGCATAAGACCCAGCCAAAAGACCATGACGCTTATGAGTCCGAAGCTCACGGATACGCCGCTCTTCGCCCCTTCAAAGGCTGCTTCGGTTAAGGCTTCCATCCTGCCGTTTACGATCGCGGCGACAAAACTGACCGCAATGAAAAATAGCCATATGATATTTACCATCCTGCTGCCTCCTTCCCGCCGAACAACGTTGATAAGGTAAGCTTGTATGCATGGAGGAATGACTCCTTCCAGGGCTTCGCATCAGCTGTTTCGGCAGTATCCCGCTGCATTGCAGAAGCAGGATGCTCCGGCAGCCGAATCCGTGCGCTCTGCGGCTCATATACCGGTGTTGATCCGATTTTCGCTTCACCTAAAAACCAATCCAGATGGCCGCGTTCACCTAGTGAATAAGCAGCCGTACGCGCGTCAAGCAGCGTCAGCTTCGAGTGCAGCTCCTCCTTCTCCCCTTCGGCAAAAGGGTACAACAGGGTGCGTCCGACCGCCAGCGGGTAACCATTAATCGGCTGCCCTTTATGCGTCACCTCGCTTAAAGGATAGTTGCTGAATCCCCAATTGAGCAGCTTCTGGTGATCAAGCCAGTCATCGCCGTCGTTTAACGTCACAACCGCCAGCTGCTGACCATTCCTCGTTGCCGAGCTGACCAGGCAGCGCAGCGCTTGCTTGGTGTAACCGGTCTTGACGCCATCCGCGCCTTCATACATCGTGAGCATCCGGTTTTTATTTTTCCAGGAGTAATCCCATTCATCATTTGGGTTCGGAGCGGTCTTCACTTTCGTTTTTACTATGGCTTTGAAGGTAGGGTTCTTAAGTGCGTAAGCGGTAAGCTTGGCCAAATCATTGGCAGACGAATAATGACCTTCGGCATCAAGACCATGCGGATTCATAAACTGCGTATTGGTGAGCCCCAGCATCTGGGCCTTGTCGTTCATCATATGAACGAACCCTTCTTCCGAGCCTCCGACATGCTCTGAAATAGCTGTTGCTGCATCATTGCCTGAACGAAGCATTAGACCGTACAGCATGTTTTGAAGACTCATTTCTTCGCCCTTCTTCAAATATATGGACGAACCTTCCCTGCCTGCAGCGCGAACGCTTGTCTTGACCATATCGGATAGCTTCCCGTGCTCGATGGCCACTATCGCAGTCATGATTTTCGTTAAACTTGCTATTTTCATGGGTTTGTCCCCATTGGAGCTATAGAGAAGCCTGCCGGATTCAACATCAATTAATGCCACTCCTCTGGCATGGGTATAAACAGGACTTGGAGCTGCACTCACCATGATCGGCGGGATTCCCAGCAAGATGCAGCCCGCAACAACCAGAACTCCCAACTGACGGATGGATAAACATACGCGCCTCATTCGTGACCTCCTAAAAGTTATTGCGAGAGTAAAACCTAATGAAACAGTTTGTGGTTCATTGGGCAATAACTCGCTTCGTAATATAATATTAGTTATTGCGGGCTTAACTTATTAATCAAACAGCCACTGCTGTAGTTTTGCTTTAGATGGAATAAGTCATACACCCTCCTGTACAAGTTATAGGTCTTGTACCAGTATATGAACGGATGATGGGGATATGTCCGATTCCAACCACCTGCCTGATACAAAAAGAAACTGCCCCAAAGGACAGTTTCTTTGCTACATTTACGGCTATACCGTATGGGCTTATATAAATGCCTCATTCCATCCTTATACGTAAGGGCTCTCCGGTGCATCAATTAAAACAGAATCAAGACTTGTTTGATCATCACGCTTGAACATACCTTGGATTTTGTCAAACACATGGGGCGCTGACTCGATAACGCGCTCCATCAGATGAGTCTGATTATCCAATGGCACTATTCGAACACCATGCGTTCCGACAACCAGAAATGCGATTGGCGTAATGGAAACACCGCCACCGCTACCGCCTCCGAAAGGTGTCGAAACCACCGCATGTTGAGCATCGCCTGTCTTAGCGCTGTCGGAGCTGGCATCGAACCGGATATCACTGCCGCCGGCTACAAACCCGAAACCGACTTTAGAAATAGGCATGATCACGCTGCCGTCCGGGGTTTGAACCGGATCGCCGACAATCGTGTTGACGTCAACCATTTCTTTAATGTTCTCCATGGCGGTTTGCATTAAACCTTGAATGGGATGGTCTACCATCGTATTAACCTCCTTCATATCGAGACTTCATTTATTATGTTGTCCTCGTATTGTGGAGCTTATGTAATTATCCGCGAAGCAAAATTCGCTGCCAGCCAACAATACCCCTTGGAATCCCTTTGACTTTTCTCATTTGGAAAAGCAAGAGAATTCCGGCATAGATCGCATAGCCAAATCTGATTTTCGCGGTGAAATTTCCTTCCGTAGAAAAATGGGCTTTTTCATACACCGGCTCTACTGCCAGCTTCGGATCCGCCATTAGCCGGATAAGCTGGGATATCACGCCAATTGAAGTTGTTTTCACCGACCACACCATTCCGGTAATCATAGCCGTCCACATGGCATCGCCTGTTCCAACCTTCGTTTTCCACCGCCACTCAGTCAATTGAACATGGCCCAAGGTAATGCGGACCCATCCAAGCAAATTATCGGTATGCTTCAGCATCATTTTCGCCCGGTCAATGGATTTCATAATGGTTTTTGCATTCACATGATTGTTGGAGGTGTCCTGCTGAGATCCGCCCATATTCTCTGCAGTCATTTCCCGCTTGAACTCCATGCCCATTCCCTTTAACTTTACGATAGGCAGCTTCCAATGATAATTAACAATTCCAAGCAGTGCGCGAATACGGAGATCCGCATCGTCATCATCGCCAATGCGTTTGACATGGCCCCTGATAACAACCGGAGACATCGCCACAATTATTAGAAGTAATAAAAAGAGACCTGCCGCGATCAACCATCCGTACGGGTATCCAAGCATGGATGTCTCTCCCCCGTTTCCCTAAATTTGGCCCGGATTTAGTATGACCTTACGATCAGATCTCATTCATTTATTGTTATAAAGACAGATGAATTATAGCTGTTGCTTATTTAACTTTCATTACTTTCATCGCTCTCTTTTGGCGGATCCTGAACCTCTTCAATCGTCATTTGGCGACCTTCCAGTTTCTCAAAGAGAAGCTGTGTCTGTTCATCGAGTGAATCCTCAACTTCCGCACCAGGCTTCGGCAGTGCTTCAATTCCGGCTAATCCGAAGTAATCGAGGAACGATCTGGTTGTTCCATATAGGATCGGACGTCCAATGGCTTCTGCCCGGCCGACTTCTTCAATTAAGTCCTTGGCAACAAGAGAATGCAGAGGGCGCTCACACTTTACACCGCGAATTTCTTCGATTTCGATACGCGTAATCGGTTGACGATACGCAACAATCGATAAGGTTTCGAGTGCAGCTTGCGATAAGCTCGAACGAGTAGGGGAATAGGCCATCCTCTCAAAATATGGCGCATGCGCAGGGTTGGTCGTTAACCTGTAAGCACCAGCAACCAGCGAGATCTGAATTCCCCGTTTCTTCTGTTTCAAATCCTTCATTAAGTCATTCGTCAGATCGACAGCGACTGCAGCATCCAATTCTAAAATGTCGGACAGCTGCTTCTTCGTCAGACCTTCATCTCCTGCCATGAAGAGCAGGCCTTCAATAATCGATTTCAGCTTCGAATATTCCACCTTGTACCG
Source organism: Paenibacillus solisilvae (assembly GCF_042656405.1). Classification (NCBI taxonomy): domain Bacteria; kingdom Bacillati; phylum Bacillota; class Bacilli; order Caryophanales; family Paenibacillaceae; genus Paenibacillus; species Paenibacillus solisilvae. Next base: position 115,476 of record NZ_JBHSOW010000063.1, read on the forward strand.
CTTCTCCTCTCCATTGAATGACGATGTCGTCAAATAATTGATGCTGATGACATTTGATATGCTTCATCTTCATTAGCTCAAGCAGAGCAAGAAACGTCACAACAACTTCATGCCGACTCATGTCATCACGGATGAGCTTGGAGAAACGGACCGTTTCATATTCACGCAGTACTTCTATCACATCACGAATTCGATCCTTAACCGATATTTCGTCACGATGAATGGTCGCCACTATATTCCTTCTTGATGCTTTGCGAAGCGCTTTTTGGAACGCCTTAATGAGGTCATTCACATGAAGCCCCTTAACGGGATTTTCCTGAACGACCTTCATGAAGGGCGTAAGATCCTCGGGCTCCTTCGTATACACAAGGCTTCTCTCAAACTCCTGCTCCCGAAGCTGTTCCGCAATTTGCTTGAACTTACGGTACTCAATCAGCTTCGCAATAAGTTCATCCTGCGGGTCTAAACCGTCCTCCGGCCATTCCTCATAATCATCGCTCTCAATGATAGGTGGCTTTGGAAGCAGCTGCTTGCTCTTGATAGCCAGCAAAGTGGCAGCCATGACGAGGAATTCGCTCGTAACCTCAAGCTCTAGCTCCTGCATCGCATCCAGATAGTCCATATATTGATCCGTTATTTCACTTATGGACACTTCATGAATATCGATTTCCGCCTTATCAATCAGGTGAAGGAGAAGATCAAGCGGCCCTTCGAACGATTCCAGTTTATAGGTAACTATCGTCATGGTGCCCTCCTCAACGTTTTTGCGATACTTAGTTTTTAAAGGCTCTTGTCAGATTCGCCATCTCGATAGCTGTTGCCGCAGCTTCCCAGCCTTTATTGCCGGCTTTCGTTCCAGCACGCTCAATGGCTTGTTCAATGGTATCCACCGTCAGAACTCCGAAAACTGTAGGCACGCCTGTTTTGAGCGCGACAGCGGAAACGCCTTTAGCAGCTTCGTTGCACACATAGTCAAAATGCGGCGTTGATCCGCGTATTACCGCGCCGAGTGTAATAACTGCATCATACTTGCCGCTCTCAGCCATCTTCTGTGCGATCAGCGGAATTTCAAAAGCGCCAGGAACCCAAGCAATCTCAACTTCATGATCCTCTGCCCCATGACGCTTAAATGCATCAAGTGCGCCTCCAAGAAGCTTACTCGAAATAAACTCGTTAAACCGCCCTACTACGACCCCATATCGCAATCCTTGTGAAATTAAATTTCCTTCGTAAACATGTGGCATTCTGTCGTCATCCTTTCATTTATCCATCTGATTAGTTTAGATTGTATAATCGGTTTCTTTTATATCGTCAAACCGGAGCATATGTCCAAGCTTTAACTTTTTGGTACGCAGGTAGGCGTTATTATCCTCGTTAGAGTCCATCTGAATAGAGACACGCTCTACAACCTCAATGCCATAGCCCTCAAGGCCGCGAATTTTACGAGGGTTATTCGTTAGCAGACGCATTTTCCGAACGCCGAGGTCCTTCAGAATTTGAGCTCCGATCCCGTAATCGCGCAAATCAGGTGCAAAACCCAATTTAATATTCGCGTCGACCGTGTCGAATCCCTGCTCCTGCAGCTTATAAGCCTTTAATTTGTTAATTAAACCGATTCCCCGGCCTTCTTGGCGCATATAGAGCAGAATACCGCCGCCCGCTTCATCGATCTGCCTAAGCGCCGCTTCCAGCTGAGGCCCGCAATCACAGCGGTGAGAATGGAAGACATCCCCGGTCAAGCATTCGGAATGGACACGGACAAGGATAGGCTGATCGGAGTCAATCTCCCCTTTAACAAGGGCAACATGCTCCTTATTATCCACCTCATTGGTATAAGCAACCGCATGGAAGACGCCAAAATCAGTCGGCATATTCACTTCGACCACACGCTCAACTAGCTTCTCTTTCTCATTGCGGTAATGGATCATTTCTTGAATAGAAATGAGCTTCAAGTCATGCTTAACCTTGAATTCGATGAGGTCCCCGAGTCTTGCCATAGAACCGTCTTCGTTAATGATTTCACAAATAACTGCTCCAGGCGATGCTCCGCACATACGAGCCAAATCAATTGCCGCTTCGGTGTGTCCTGCGCGCCGCAGGACGCCGCCCTTCTTGGCAATCAGCGGGAATACATGTCCAGGACGACGGAAATCCGATGCTTTGGTCGTCGGATCAATGAGCGCTTTAATCGTTTGCGAACGCTCATGGGCGGAAATACCGGTTGTCGTCGAAATATAGTCGACGGACACGGTAAAGGCTGTCCCGTGATAATCTGTATTGTGCGTGACCATCGGCGGAAGATCAAGCTCCTCCGCACGTTCCTGCGAAATGGGTGTACATACAAGACCTCTAGCTTCCGAAATCATGAAATTAATGACTTCAGGTGTCGCTTTATCGGCGAGCGCGATAAGATCCCCTTCATTCTCACGGTCCTCATCATCAACGACTATGACCGGTTTCCCTAGGATCAGATCATAGATCGCGTCCTCAATGCTGTCAAACGTTACTTTCTGCTCGTCTGACAAGGTTTCATTATGCTCTTTCATGCGATCCTTCCTCCCCTGAATTTCCATTTTCCTGAACCATTAGAAAAAACCGTTCTCCGCCAGAAAAGCAGCCGTTAAGCCTCCCGCTTCCTTCGAATTCTTCCCGGCCGGACCAGCCCCGGATGCATCACCCTTGAAGTGAAGCAAATGATCCACGTATTTACCAAGAACGTCACATTCGATGTTAATGACGCTTCCTGATTGCTTGAGCTGCAGCGCTGTCTCACGAAGCGTATGCGGAATGATAGAGACGCTGAAGGTTTGTTTGTCCGCTTCAATTACCGTTAAACTGATACCATCCAAGGTAACAGAGCCCTGTGGGATAACGTATCTCATAAGGGCGGGATCATGGGGACTGATTGTGAATACAACTGCATTCGCATCGGAAACTCTAGATAGGATAGCGCCTGTTCCATCTACATGTCCTTGTACGATATGTCCTCCAAACCGGCCGCCAGCTTTCATCGCCCGTTCCAGATTGACGCGCTCGCCGGGACGGATATCTTTAAGGTTGGTATGCCGGTAAGTCTGCGGCATAACATCAACCGTGAAGGCAGATCCGCTGAGCTCGGTTACGGTTAAACAAACGCCATTCACCGAAATACTGTCACCGATTTCCGCATCGGACAATACCTTGGATGCCTCGATGGAAAGCATCATTGCTTCCCCTTGCTTATAGGAGCGTTTGAGCGCTCCGATTTCTTCGATTAGTCCTGTAAACAACGCTTTCCTCCTCCCTTGAACGTGTGACGCTAACCGCCTTGCACGAGCATCGGTCAGCTCTAAGTGGCTCCGTTCACACGGTCACCATATTCGGGATAGCCGATGAGACAAACATCCGGGCCGACTTTCTGAACTTGAATATCCTTAATCTTTATCGCCTCGGACATCCGGTCGAACCCTTCAAACTCGAATGCGCTGGGCGATGCAGCGCCACCGATCAACTTCGGGGCAATAAAGAGGACGATCTTATCGATTAAACCCTGCTCGAGCATGGAGCCATTGAGCTTGCCCCCGCCCTCCAGCAAAATCGAACCGATTCCGCGTTCACCCAGCAATTGCATCCCTACCGATAAGTCAACTTTCTCCCCGCTGCCGCATCTAACGACCTGAGCGCCTGCAGCTACTAAAGCTGCACACTTGGACGGATCCGCATGTTCTGTCGTTAGAATGAGGACAGGCGAGATCTTATCCTGCAGAAGCTTGGCATGAAGCGGCATTCGGAGCTTAGAATCGACGATTATCCGAATCGGATGAGCTGCCGGGACTTGAAGCCGGGTCGTAAGCTCTGGATCATCTGCCAGCAGAGTCTGTACCCCAACCATAATCGCCATATGCTGATGTCTGAGCGTATGAGTCAGCTCACGAGACTCGGGTCCGCTGACATAACGGCTATCGCCGGTCTTGGCTGCAAGCTTTCCGTCCATAGTCATGGCTGATTTTACAGTTACGTAGGGAAGTCCTGATGTAATGAACTTATTGAAAGCTTCGTTCATCTTCTGTGACTCGGAACCGAGCAGTCCAACCTCAACTGTAATTCCAGCTTCTCTTAACTTGGCTATCCCGCGTCCCGCGACAAGCGGATTCGGATCCGTGCTGGCTACAACAACACGGGCAGCCTTGGCAGCAATAATGCGATCACAGCAAGGCGGCGTTCGACCATGATGGCTGCATGGCTCAAGCGTGACATATACCGTCGCACCCTCCGCAGCAGGACCGGCCATCGCAAGAGCATGCACTTCAGCGTGGCCTTCGCCTCTTTTCAGGTGAGCGCCCAGACCGACAATGCGACCTTCATTAACTACAACACAGCCAACAACAGGATTTATATCGGTTTGACCTTTTGCCTTAGCCGCCATATCGAGGGCTAACCGCATGTATGTTTCATCGTTCAACACGTCGAGCAACACAAAAAATCACCCCTAGGCTTTATGCCAACGGGGTGATGGAATCGAATCATTCGTGAAAGGGACGAGTTTGAAGACACATTTAAACAAGCCTCGTATCTTTGTGAAAAAAAGAACAAAGAAAATCAAGGAATGAAAAAATGAAATCCGCAACTGTCTCCTTCTCCCATCCAGACTATACTGTCGGTCCCGGATTTACACCAGGTCCACCGCCCTGCAAGAACCGCATCTGTTGAAGATAACGGGAGCAGACCGGGTCACGGACTGACAAAGCATTAGCGTACACCATTATAAATCAAACCGTGCAGCTGCCGCTCTGATCACCGCCGGTTGGGAATTTCACCCGACCCCGAAGGAAAGTCGCAAATACTTTGAGCAAATGTTACCACTTCAACATGAGAATTGCAACCTGTTTTCATTTTATACATAAGACTACTCAAGTTGCAAGTTTTGTTTTATACTATTCTTACCGGTTAAGTCGGAAAATTGTGAAACGGGGTGTTCGAATTGAAAGAAGTCCCGATAATTTATGTAAAAGCCAATCAGCTCGGTATCGTCACATTTGTACTATTGTCGCTGCTGCTGCAGCAGCCTGTTCTGCTCGCGGTGCTTTGGGCTGTTCAAGTATTAGGTCTTGCATCGCAAGGAAAAGGTAATTTGTTCGTTGCTATTGCCAAAAAAACTGGTAAAACCTTCAACCGGCTCTCAGACGCAAGCGTTGGAGCTCCAGCGGTTCAATAATATATTGGCCGTCATATTCCTCACCCTGTCACTCGGCGCCTTTGCGCTAAGCTGGAGCGTCGCAGGCAGCGTGTTTGCGCTTATGCTCTTGGCAGCATCCGGCGCGGCTCTCCTTGGGTATTGTGTTGGATGCACGATTTACTTTCAATATAAGCAATTTGCTGCACGTAGGCGCATCGGCTAATCCACAAGATAGACAACAGAAGCAGCCTCAAAACGAGCCTGCTTCTGATTCCTTCCCCGTTACTATTGATAACCAGGCAGATCCGTGTTCTGACCGGTTAACTTCGGTAAAATGCTCATAGAGTCAATATGACTTCTCGTCTGCGGCGTTCCGATGCGATAGACGTAGGCGTAAAGGTCAATCAAATCATCCCCGTACGCGCCTTCTGCTGCGTCACGCTCAGCTGATTTATATGGAACCATGGCTCGCCCTGACGTCTTGTCCAAATCTTGTTCTACCCGGTCGAGCTTACGCCTTAGGATCTGAAGCTCTTCTTCTGTCGCTTCTACGGTTAGCTGCTCCGCTCTAGACGGATTGGACTCAATCGTCCGCGATGATATTGACACATAATAGGTTTGTGGCATTAGAAGTCACTCCTTCTTATTGGCTTGTTCAAGCTACCACTCATTACACGGTCTTTTTTGCCCTGAAACAATTACAGCCGTCCGCCGATCACAACAAAACAAATAACCCGCAGCCGGGTTCGTCAGGCTGCGGGTTATTTCCTGCTATCATAAATGATCGAGATCACAGAAATGCTTAGACTTCTACGATTTCAACTTTCTCCATTTTGTCACGGCCTTGGAAGGCATCTACATGCTCCATGCCTTTCACGACTTTGCCAAACACAGTGTGCCCGCCATCAAGATGCGGCTGCGGCTGGAAGCATATGTAGAACTGGCTTCCACCTGTGTTACGGCCTGCATGCGCCATAGCAAGCGTTCCGCGCTCATGCTTGTTCGGGTTGATTTCGCAGTTGATCGTGTAGCCTGGACCGCCGCTGCCAGTCCCAGTCGGGCATCCGCCTTGTGCGACAAAACCAGGGATTACACGATGGAAAACAAGGCCGTTGTAAAAGCCTTCGTTAGCTAATTTCTCAAAGTTTGCTACAGTGTTCGGTGCGTCTTGATCGAATAGATCAAGAACGACTTCTGCCCCATTGGACATCGTGATCTTTGCTTGCTTTGCCATTTGTATTATTCGCTCCTTAACGCTTGTTATTTTGCAGCTGATGTTTGCTTCAAACGAGCTGGGATTACATCATTGCCAACGATATCGTCCAGAGACTCCCGTTTAACAGCCAGGTCCGCAGCACCGTCTTTAACAAACACAACTGCCGGACGGCGAATCCGGTTATAATTACTAGCCATAGCATAATTGTAAGCGCCCGTACAGAAAACAGCAAGTAAATCACCTGAGTTCACTTTAGGAAGCTCCAAATCCCAGATGAGCATATCTCCGCTTTCACAGCATTTGCCTGCTACGGATACTGTTTCAGAAACCGGCTCATTGATACGGTTAGCAAGCACGGCTTCATATTTGGACTCGTAAAGAGCCGGACGCGGGTTATCTGTCATCCCGCCGTCAACCGCAATATATTTGCGGACGCCTGGAATGTCTTTGCTTGTCCCTACCGTGTACAGCGTTGTTCCAGCATCGCCAACCATACTGCGGCCAGGCTCAACCCAAATTTCAGGCAGCGGGTAGCTGGCATTCGTGAAGTTAGTAATGATCGAATCTGTTATGGCCTTCACATACGCTGCAATTGGGAGCGGCGTATCGCCTTCAACGTAACGAATACCGATACCGCCGCCAAGGTTGATGACGCGGAACGTAATATTCAGCTCTTCACGTACTTTCACAGCAAATCCAGCCACTTTATCAACAGCCATTGCGAATCCTTCAACTTCAAAGATTTGCGAACCGATATGAGAATGTACGCCTAGAAGATCCAAGTTGGACTGTGAAGCTGCCTCTTGGATGGCGCGGTAAGCCGTACCGTTGCCAAGGTCGAACCCGAATTTGGAATCGGTTTGGCCTGTCGAAATATACTCATGCGTATGCGCTTCAACACCCGGTGTAATACGAAGCAGCACGTTAACCTTCTTGCCTTTGTCAGCAGCGAGGGCATTCAGCAAATGCAGCTCGTTGAAGTTATCAACGACGAAACAGCCGATGTTGGCATCAAGCGCCATATTGATTTCATCCGGTGTTTTATTGTTGCCGTGGAAATGAATCCGCTGTGCCGGAAAGCCAGCTTTCAGTGCCGTATACAGCTCTCCATCGGAAACAACATCGAGGGAAAGATCCTCTTGCTCAGCAATCGAGCACATAGCCATAACGCTGAACGCTTTGCTCGCATAAGCGACTTGGAATTTCAAGCCGGATGCGCGGAACGATTCCACGTATTCACGTGCGCGCTGGCGAACAAGCGCCTCATCCACGATATAAAGCGGCGTTCCGAATTCTTGCGCCAGGTCCGCAACATCGCAGCCCCCGATTTCTAAATGTCCTTGTCCATTCACTTTAGCAGTTCCATGTAAATACATATTATTTCCCCTCCGCTAATCCGATTAATCCACTTCTGCTGTTTGCATCAATTAACATCAGTATACCGTATTCTCCAGCCTGCAGAAATGGATTAATTCGCATTTGATTTGCATTTTTTGCAAAAGGGCGGTCACTCCTTGTCATTGCTGGGCATCTTATCGAGCTGCTGCGGCTTAAGGATATTGGGGCGAGCGCGGTTTTGCAATACAGGCGGACGAATGAGAAGATTACACAGACCGCGAAGGTCAAATGGAATCAGCGGCCACATATAGGGACGGTTAAAGGACCGGGAAACGACCAGCATAATAAACAGCACAGTGATGCCGATCATGAATCCTTCCACCTTAAAGGAGGCAACGGCAATAATAAGGATCAGCCTGACAATGCGGTTTGCCAGCCCCAGTTCATAGCTTGGAGTAGCAAACATCCCGATGGCGGCAACCGCCATATATAATACAACCTCATTGACGAACAGCCCCGTCTTAACCGCAATATCGCCAATCAATATCGCTGATATCAGCGACATCGCCGTAGCCAGGGGAGCCGGTGTATGAATAGCTGCCAACCGCAGCATATCCACTCCGAGCTCCGCCAATAGAAATTGGGAGACCATTGGCAAACGTCCCGGTTTCTGGGCGCCGATGAAATCCAGTGCGGGCGGTTTGAGCTCCGGCTTCAGCGTAAACAGAAACCAAAGCGGCAGCAGAAATAACGATGCAAATATGCCAAAGAACCTCACCCATCTCAAATAGGTGCCGATGAATGGCGTCTGGCGGTTCTCTTCGGCATGCTGGATCAGATCAAAGAAGGTCGTCGGCAGAATCATAACGCTTGGTGTCGTATCCACGAACAGCGCTACATGCCCTTCCAGCAGATGAACAGCGACTGTATCCGGCCGTTCTGAATACCTTACAAGCGGAAATGGATTCCAGCCATGCTTCACAGTCGCTTCTTCCAGCTGTTTATCCGCAAGAGGAAGTCCGTCAAGCTTCACCTTCTGTATCTTATCGCGAATCGATTCCAGCAGTTCTTTATCGACAATATCATCAATATAAGCTACACAAACGTCGGTCTGCGTCCGCTGGCCGACCCGCATAATTTCATAACGAAGCTGCTTGTCCCGCAGCCGGCGGCGAACGAGTGTAACATTCACAAGCATCGTTTCGACGAACCCATCCCGCGAACCGCGGACAACTTTCTCAAGTGACGGCTCCTCCGGATTACGGCCGGGAAAATTTTTGGCATCAATCAGCAGCAGCGTGCTTTCCCCATCCAGATATAATGCCGTTCCTCCGGAAAGTACATTAGTCATCATCTTGTTCCAATCCGATTCCATCGACACTTGGATGGCAGGGACGTAGAGATCCAGAAAAGAGTGAATGGCATGCGAGGACACATCCCCCGGCTCCAAATACGTAAGACGCTTCAGAATCTCAGTAAGAATCGTATCCTTTGCGAATCCATTAAGAAAGAATAAAGCGGTCCGTTTATCGCCGAAGGTCATTTCTCTTACGACGACATCAAAGCTTTTCTTAAAGCCGATCTCTTCCTCCAGCTTTTGCGTAAATTGATCGATCTCTTCAGGGATCGGAACCGGCTTTGGCTGGTCATCGGATATCTCGTTTTTCTTACGATGACTTATGATCGGCGACTTCAAGGCCTCCTCAGACCCAAACGGAGCGGCTTCACCTGGTTCATTCCAATAAACATGTATGGGCTTTGGGATTTCGCTTTCCAATCCATCTTTGCTATCGTGTTCATGATCTGTCACTAGAAACCCTCCTAATGTTTATTTCCATTGAAACCAAAGCCAGTCAAATAATGATCCCGCTACCTTACCCAGTGCCATAGCCATAATAAAGCTAACCAGATACCGGCTGAGCCGCAGTCTTTTCGCCAGGATCGGGAGCACATTCATGACCTCGGTCAGCGCAGCGGCCAGCATTCCGACGAACAAGCCGTCCAATAAACCGATGCTCAGGAGCGTAACCTCTCTGGGCAGCCATATTCTCCATTCAAGGAAATCTGCCAGCGACCAATAAACAGCACCGCATATGACAGCAGTCTCAAACCATAAGGATTTGCGAAACCCAAAAGCTATTTGAGCCAGCCTTGGAATTAAGTCAAGCACGATAAGCAGTGCTACAAGACCGCTGCCGACCGCCAGACCTCCTGCAAGGCCGAGCAGAGCGACAAAGACATGCGCTGCCCCGTTAACGATCATGCCTGTCGCCCTCCGGACTGTCGTCTCTATTAGCGCCACGAATAGCGGCTGTGCTGCTGGGGTTATCGGTTTGTTCACTCTTGCGGCGCATCTCATCTGCAATAACATAGGCATTCACATTCTCTTCGTACATATATAGCTCGACTTCAAGCGGGTTTGGTTCTTCGTTGAATCGTTTACGGAACAAATGATTAAAGAACACCAGCATGCCAAGACCTATACCGAGGGAATAGGGAATTTGGAACCATAAGGGATGCTCCGTCCGTTTACCCGTTACCAGCTCCGTAATCCGCATATGTACTTCCTTCATGCTGACATCGGTATGAAAGTTCATTATGGCAAGTCCTGATCCGAAAAAAAGCAGCAGCCAGGTAACGACAAGTACAGCTATACGCGGTTGTTTGGGTGTATCGGACACGATGACCAATACTTCAGGATCTCCAAATGGTTCGATGATCACCTCAGGCTCGGCTTCACGGATGGCTTGGACGATCTGCATCAGGTCAATGACTACCCGGTTGCCTTCATTGATTTTATGCTCATGCAGGACCAGCAGACCCAGCCGTTCTTCCAGTGCTGAATCAGCGGATGACAGCCGGGCTGCTTGACGTAAATTGACAGTTTGACCTGGTTTAATACCTATCCTTTTACGCAGGCGCAAGTACAGTCTTGGTGCTATTTCCGTATTGGAATCCATTTGCTACCTCCTCCATCCTTCGCAAGCATAAGGGCAGCCCTCCCTTCTTAGTATGATTAAAGGACGCGAAGGATAATCGGATCAGCAAAAACAAAAAAAACCAAATCGCCTTTGACGGCAATTTGGTTTTTGCGGCCCGCTTGCTCACTGGGCAATTTGATTTCGAATGGAAAGCAGGATTTTCTTCTCCAGCCGCGATACTTGAACTTGCGATATACCGAGTCTCGCCGCCACTTCTGATTGGGTTTGGTCCCGGAAATAACGCAGAAACACAATTAAGCGCTCCCGCTCCGATAACCCTCCGATTGCTTCATTCAATGCGAGCTTGTCGAACCAACGTTCCTGAGACTCATCCGCAATTTGATCCATCAGTGTGATTGGATCGCCATCGTTCTCGAAAACGGTCTCATGTATGGATGTCGGCGGCTTGTTCGCTTCCTGAGCGAAAACAACATCCTCGGGCGTGATACCGAGCTGCTCCGCGACCTCTTTGATTGTCGGCAGCCGGCCAAGCACTTTGGAGAGCTCGTCCTTCGTCTTGCGCACCTTGTTAGCGGTTTCCTTAAGCGAGCGGCTGACCTTGAGCGTGCCATCATCCCGCAGGAATCGCTGGATCTCTCCAATGATCATCGGAACCGCATAAGTAGAGAATTTGACTTCATAAGATAAATCGAACTTATCAACGGATTTTAGCAGGCCAATGCAACCGATCTGAAACAAGTCTTCCGGTTCGTAGCCGCGTCCCATAAACCTTTGCACGACGGACCAGACAAGACGAATATTACACTGAACAAGGGTATCGCGAGCAACCGTATCGCCGGATTGACTAAGCGCGATCAACCGCTTTACTTCGGAATCGTCCAAAAATGGCTGCGCCGTTTGTTTCATATCGACTTCCATGCGGTCCAACCCCTATGCGCCTAGTTAAATAGCGCTTTTTTCGATTCGATGCGCTTTGTCATGGCAATGGATGTTCCTTGGCCAGGCTCGCTGGTAATATCGAACCCATCCATGAAATTTTCCATAATCGTAAAGCCCATTCCTGAACGCTCAAGCTCCGGCTTGGACGTATACAGGGGCTGGCGGGCCAGATCCAGATCGTCAATGCCATTGCCGTTATCCTTCACGATCAACTTGACTACATCGCCGGTAATGATCGCTTCTATGGTAACCTTACCGCTTGGATCACTGTCATATCCATGAATAATCGCATTTGTAACAGCCTCGGATATGACCGTCTTCAAATCATTCAGCTCCTCCATTGTCGGATCCAGCTGAGAGACGAAAGCAGCAACAGCAACACGGGCAAATGCTTCATTCTCCGAACGTGCGGAGAATGAAAGTGTCATCTCATTCGTTACGTTCATGAAACGACCTCCAGACTTGTGAGCGCAATCCGCTCGTTCTCGTGAATCGGTAATATTTTAAACAATCCCGATAACTCAAACAGCCGGTAAACGCTCTGATTCACGTCACATACAACCATTTTTCCACCCTTAGCCTTGAGCTGCTTGTACCGACCGAGAACGACACCAAGACCGGAACTATCCATAAACTGGAGATCCTTCAAGCTGAGAATGACATGCAGCGCGCTGCCTCGCAAAATCGCGTCTTCCATCTTGATGCGCACAACATCAGCCGTGTGATGATCAAGCTCACCGTGAAGCCGAACGATAAGCACATTGCGGTAATGCTCCAATTCAACCTGCAAGCTCATAATGTTGTTCAACTCCTAAAAGTTTTTGCGTGGCTCTGCCTGATATTTCGAATATCGGAATATCCGGCAAAAACGACTTCGGAAGCATCAACCAAGTTTTTGCTGCTGTTGCGAGGCCTTGCCTGAAGTTTTAGCTGCTGCGGAACAATCAAGCAAACGACTTCGGAAGCATCAACTGTCCCCTCTGTGAAACTTCCTCACAGGTAGCATCAGTCAGACTCTCAGAGGTGACTTGGTTTAGCTGGTGTTGAACAAGCATTTCTACAACGCTGCTTCCGTTTCCTGCCTCACGACAAAACTAGAAGCAGAGCGCTAAGAGCAGACAAATTGCGCAGCTCATGCAGAATTCGCCGGAAGTTTAGAGCCGGCCCGGCGCTATGAGAACAAGCTTCCGCAGGAGCGTTTAAACAGCTTCCACCAGCCTGCACGTTCTACCGATACAGGAGCATCCACGTTGAATTCGTTCAGCACCTGATCCCCTTGATAGACAATGAGTTTTCCAATCGGCGCATTGATGGTTACCGGTGCCTTTAACGCATCCAGCTTCAGCTCATAGCGGATATCTTTCACGGAGCTGCCTTTTTTGAGCAGAACGCTGTAGGAATGCTTCGCCTTGAGTTCAATCTGCGGAATGTTGCCTTTTTCCACATTGACGGTTCCCATAACTTCGTCTTTCTTAAAAATCGTATGGTTCATATATTGAGCAAAAGAAAAATCAAACATTTGCGAGACTTCCGCGTTCCGGGTTTTGGTATTCGGTTCTCCCATTACGACCGCGATCATGCGCAAATTATCCCTGCGGGCAGTTGCAGTCAAACAAAATTTCGCTTCGCTTGTGAAGCCTGTTTTGAGTCCGTCCGCCCCGGAGTAGAAACGAACCAGCTTATTCGTATTCACGAGCCAAAACGGCTTCTCGCTCGATTTGCGCAGGTAATCCTGATAGAGTCCGGTATATCTGGTAATCTCATTATGCTTGAGAAGTTCACGAGACATGACTGCGATATCATGAGCTGACGAGTAGTGATCAGCAGCTGGAAGTCCATTGCAGTTGGAGAAATGCGTGTTTTTGAGTCCCAGCTCCTCCGCCCGTTTGTTCATCATGTTCACAAACTCCGTTTCCGTACCGGCAAGCTTCTCGGCCATCGCAACCGATGCGTCATTACCGGAAGCAAGAGCAATCCCTTTGAGCATCTCATCCACGCTCATTTGTTCGCCTGGCTCAAGAAAGATCTGCGATCCTCCCATAGAAGCTGCATATTCACTCGTTGAAACTTTATCGGTCAGTTTAATTTTGCCTTCATCGAGCGCCTCCATAATGAGCAGCATCGTCATTACCTTCGTAATGCTCGCTGGCGGAAGCCGATCATGGCTGTTCTTCTCATAAATAATTGTTCCGCTGTCGGCATCCATTAGAATGGCTGAACGGGCTGAGGCAGCTAAACCGGATTGATCCGTTGATTTAGCAGGCGGCTCCTCTTGTGCCATAACGGCTGCAGGAGCGGCGAGTGTAAGAACTGCGGTACAGCATAGGACAATCATTTTCTTCCATGTACGATTCATGCGTAAGGTCCCCTCCTGAATGATGCCTGCGGCTATAGGACTACCGCAGTTCAGCTAAAATCTCTTCTTTAGTGTCGACCGATACGCGTTAAAATATTCCAAAATAGGTTGAGAATATATCAGAACTCCCTTCTTCTGCCCGATTCATATTAAAAAGCCTCGTATTCTTCCGAAAACGGAAAAATACGAGGCTTTGATTATAATGATATGGCTTAAGCCGCTACTCGAGCCGTTTCACACCATCAGCCGTTACAACTGATAGAAGCAAAGGTGAAACGGATACTTCCTGATCGCTAATCGTATAGGCTTCCAGGATACGCGATACGACCTGTGAAGCGATGTCACCATCACTTCTTGCATGTACGGCAGCAAGCGTGTCACCTGCATGTACCCGGTCGCCTACTTTTAACCGAAGCGTCAACCCCACCGCATAGTCAATAGCGGCATCCTTTGTTGCACGCCCTGCCCCCAGCACCATAGCAGCAAGGCCAAGCTTCTCGGCGTCGATTCGCTGGACATAGCCGCCCTGTTTAGCGACGACCGGGATGACAACAGGAGCCTGAGGCAGCAGGCCCGGATCATCCGCTACAGCCGGGTTCCCCCCTTGTGCGGCTACTAAAGCGCGGAACTTGTCCAGCGCTTCACCCGAAGCCAGTTTATCCCGAAGCAGCAGTTCCGCTTCTTCCAAGCTGTCCGCCTTTCCGCCAAGCACAACCATATGTGCGCTTAATGCGACGCATAGTCTTGTAAGATCTTCGGGACCTCGTCCATGCAGGGTATCAATCGCTTCTTGTACTTCGAGTGCATTCCCAATTGCATATCCGAGCGGCTGATCCATATCGCTGATCAGTGCAGCCGTTTGGCGTCCTACCTCTGTTCCAATATCGACCATAGCTTGCGCCAGAACCTCAGCTTCATCAACCGTTTTCATAAACGCGCCGCTGCCTGTTTTCACGTCCAAAACAATGGCATCTGCGCCAGCGGCTATTTTCTTGCTCATAATGGAGCTTGCGATAAGCGGTATGGACTCCACTGTCGCAGTTACATCGCGCAGAGCGTACAGCTTCTTGTCTGCAGGGGTCATATTGCCGCTCTGTCCGACTACCGCTAAGCCGTTCGTATTCACCTGCGAGAAAAACTGCTCCTTCGTCAGCTCCGTTTGAAAGCCTGCAATGGACTCCAGCTTGTCAATTGTACCGCCTGTATGACCGAGACCTTTACCTGACATCTTGGCAACCGGGATACCGCACGCTGCAACAAGCGGTCCTACAATAAGTGTTGTCTTATCGCCAACACCGCCTGTACTATGCTTGTCCACCTTGATGCCCTGAATAGCCGATAAGTCAACTTGGTCCCCAGACTGTGCCATCGCCAAGGTCAAATCCGCGGTTTCACGCGCATTCATGCCGCGAAAAAAAACAGCCATCGCCCAGGCTGACATTTGATAGTCCGGAATATCGCCATGGCAATAGCCTCGTATGAGATACGACAGCTCTTCTGAAGTAAGAGAACCGCCATTTCGTTTTTTATGTATGATATCGACCGCACGCATCGTATGAGCCCTCCTAGGTGTTTGTGTACAAGCAGCTTACTCGTTGTCCTCAGGTTCATCCAGCTTGCCCTTCTCAGTCTGCACTTTAATAATGAGCTGATCAAGTTTCTGACTTAGGAGCAAAACCTCGGTATGCAGAAAAGTTTGTTTTCCCATTGCCGCTGCCACCAATTGACCGCGCAAACGCTCCATTCGGTGATACGTTTGATTGTCCATGTCTTTCCCCACTTTACCCTCTGTTTTATATTTAACACGGACATTATACGACGATCACCGAACAAAAAATGTCACAATCGGTCGAGGCTAATGTTACATTTTTGTTACAGGATTTGTTAAATTTATAACAGTGGAACGATACCGTTTACTAGGCCGAGGAACCGATTTTTAACCCGCTCCGTAGTCTCCATGACCTCTACATGCGAAAGCGGCTGATCCAATATACCCGAAGCCATATTGCTTATACAAGAAATTCCGATCACCTCGATGTCGGAATGACGGGCAGCAATTACTTCCGCTACGGTGGACATGCCGACAGCATCTGCTCCCAAGATCCGCATCATTCTAATTTCCGCAGGTGTTTCATAGGAAGGTCCAAGAACTCCGATATATACCCCTTCACGAACGGAAAAGCCTTGTTCCTGTGCTGTTTTGCGGGCAATATCACGCAATCTGCTGCTGTAAGGCTGCGACATATCAGGGAAACGCACGCCCAGCTCGTCATCGTTAGGACCTGTCAAAGGATTGCGGCCGGTCAAGTTGATATGATCGCTGATAAGCATCAGATCTCCAGGTTCGAATTCCGTATTAATACCTCCGGCAGCATTCGTAACCACCAGCTTACTCACACCAAGTGCCTTCATTACCCGTACCGGAAAAGATGTCAATTCCGGACCATAACCTTCATACATGTGAAACCGGCCGCGCATCAGAACGACCGTACGCCCCGACAATGTACCTATCATCAGCTCCCCGGCATGACCTTCGACGGTCGAAACCGGAAAGTGAGGAATCTCATGATAAGGAATCGTGACCGCATCCACAATATGATCACCCAAAATACCGAGGCCAGAGCCCAGAATAAGGCCAACTTCCGGCTTAATCGCCGTACGTCCCGAAATATATTCCGCAGCTTCGCGGATGTGAGAAGCTTTTGATATAGTCATTGATTTTCCTCCCGAAATTATGTAGTCATGGCAATTAGTTCGCTTTACTTCCGCTGCTTAAATCAATTCCTGCAGAAAGGATTGTCCGGTTTCCGGCAGCTTAACTCCGAAATTATCTGCAATTGTGGCCGCTACATCAGCAAAAGTGGCGCGTACACCAATGGATTTCGGCGATTGGAGCGATGGCGAATAGATGAGCAGCGGAACGTATTCTCTCGTATGATCCGTTCCCGCGTAGGTAGGGTCATTCCCGTGGTCAGCAGTAAGAATCAATAAATCATCATCGCCAAGCTGATTGATCAACCGGGGGATCGCCTCGTCGAAAGCTTCTAATGCCTCTGCGTATCCTTGAGGATCCCGCCTATGGCCAAACAGGGAATCAAAATCAACCAAATTGGTAAACAGCATGCCCTGGAATGGCTGTGAAAGGGCGCTGATGGTCTTTTCTATACCGTCTGCATTGCTTTTGGTAGGGAGCGCCTCTGTAATGCCCTCACTGCTAAAAATATCATCGATTTTGCCTACAGCGACGACATCAAAGCCGCTGTCCTTCAAAGTGTTCAACACCGTAGGCTCAGGAGGCTTAACCGCATAATCATGCCGATTCGGTGTCCTTGTGAAGGCACCCGGTTCGCCGATGAAAGGTCTGGCAATAACCCGTCCGACGGCATAACGCTCATCCAGCGTTAACTCGCGAGCGATTTTACACGCGGCATAAAGCTCCTCGAGCGGGATAACTCCTTCATGTGCTGCGATCTGAAAGACGCTGTCTGCGGAAGTATATACGATCCATTTGCCTGTCTTCATCTGCTCTTCGCCAAGCTCCGCCATGATATCGGTACCGCTAGCCGGCTTGTTCCCGAGCACCCCTCGGCCGGTTCGTTCTTCGAAAGCCTGCAGCAGCTCCGGCGGAAACCCGTCTTGGAACGTCTGGAATGGCACCGTCACCTTAAGGCCTGCCAGCTCCCAGTGCCCCGTCATCGTATCCTTGCCAGCGGATACCTCTGCCATTTTACCATAATAAGCCTTCGCTTCGCCTGCCGGGGTCCACCCTGGAAAGTCAATGATCCGGTCGAGTCCCATGGCACGCATATGAGGCAGATGCAGCTGAGGCCTTTGTTCTAAAATATGTCCAAGCGTGTGCGCTCCCGTATCACCAAACGAAGCGGCATCAGGCAGCTCCCCGATCCCCACACTATCCAGTACAATAACCGCAATTCGGTTGAATTTCATGGTAACAGCTCCTAAAAGTTTTTGCAGGCTTCGCCTAATGATACGAGTATTCGGATCATGAAGCAAAAACTCACTTCGTAAGCATAGGCTTCGGTTTTGCAGGCTTCGCCTTACTTCATTTTCGCTCTCGGATGAGCTTGTTTATAGACATCCATGATTCGCGTCTTGGACACCTGCGCGTATACCTGCGTTGTGGAAATATCGGCGTGGCCGAGCATTTCCTGGACAGAACGCAAATCCGCGCCGTTCTCAAGTAAATGTGTAGCAAAGGAATGCCGCAGCGTATGCGGTGTGAGCTCACTTTCTATTTGGGCCTCTGCCGCATATTTCTTAATGATTTTCCAAAAGCCTTGTCTGGTCATACGTGCACCCAGTTGATTAAGGAAAAGGGCTTGTCCGGAACGGTCCTCTCTGGCTAACTTCGGCCTGACCTCATTCATATAGGCACCCAATGTATCACATGCTACGCCGCCAAGCGGAACAATCCTCTCTTTGGCACCGGCTCCCAAGCATTGAAGGAAACCCATCGAGAGATTCACATGCTCCACATCTAAGCTGATAAGCTCTGTTACGCGAATGCCGGTCGCATACAGCACCTCTAACATGGCGCGATCACGGATTCCGGCATTCGTCGTTCCGCTTGGGCAGGCTAACAGCTGCTCCATCTCATGAACTGTAAGCACCTTAGGAACTCGTTTTTCCTGCTTGGGCGTCTCCAGATGAGTCGTCGGGTCCTGCAGCACCTGCCGCTCCTCCAATAAGTAATGGAAAAAGGACCGAATTGAAACCGTGTGACGGGAAACAGTAGCAACCGCTCGTCCGTCCTGCCGGAGCTGCAGAATATATCGCGACAAATGATGCTTCTGAACGTCACGCAAGCTGCTCAGCCCTTGCTCCTGGACAAAATGAATGAAGAAGGACAAATCCCTCTCGTAAGAATAAAGCGTGTTGGAAGAGAGTCTCTTATGTTCCTGCAAATACTGAATAAATGCCTGTAATTGAGCTTTCATCGGTCGTTCCTTTCCCGATCTTACTACCAATGGAGCAAACCGTTAGTACTGCTTTATTTCACTTTAGTATTCCACAACGATGATGAATATCCTGCCATATTCCGCACTATTTGTCGAATCCGTTCTTAATCGGATAACGGAAGGTTAACCCCTTCTCTATTCCCCATACCAATAAAAGAGCTTCAATCGTTCGGAAAAGGTCGAATTGTCCCTATGGAGCATCTCTTGGTTAAAGACCTTCAATGCATTACCCTGCGGGACACGATATGGATCGGTTGGTGTTATATAAGCAGCAATAAATCGGCAGCCGCCGTACATCGCTATCGTGAAGAAACTAAGCAGCACCAGAAAGAAAAGCCTTTTTAACCATCTGCGAGCGGAAACGACCATTTGTACGTACGCCCCTTTCATAAGGAGGAAACAGCCCGCTGTATATCGTTAACGGTTGTCCTTTACACACCTTATGAGCGGAAAGCCATATTCATGTCTTCTCCCCGTTGAGCCCTATTTACGGCATTACAAAAGCTGATCGAGCGCGGTATAAGGCAAATCCGCAGCGGCAGCAACCTGCGGATGCGTGATATGACCCTTGTAGGTATTCACGCCTTTACGCAGTGATTCGTTCTGATTCACGGCTGTCTTAAGCCCCTTATTGGCGAGCTCCAGCGCATAAGGCATGGTAACATTGGTCAAAGCAAAGGTAGATGTACGAGGCACTGCGCCTGGCATGTTGGCAACTGCATAGTGCAGGACGCCGTGCTTCTCGTAAACCGGATCTTTATGCGTGGTCACACGATCGATTGTAGCTATCGTTCCGCCTTGATCGACTGCCACATCAACGATTACTGCACCTTTTTTCATTGACTTGACCATTTCTTCCGTAACCAGATGAGGGGCTCTTGCTCCAGGAATCAATACGGCGCCAATGAGCAAATCTGCTTTACGGACGGCATTGGCAATATTATAAGGGTTGGACATTAACGTCCGGATCCGGCCGTTAAACACATCGTCAATGTAGCGCATCCGATCAGCGCTTCTCTCCAGAATAACGACATTCGCACCCATGCCAAGTGCAATCTTGGCCGCGTTCGTGCCTACAACGCCTCCACCCAAAATAATAACCTCCGCAGGAGGGACTCCCGGTACACCTCCCAGCAGTATGCCTCGCCCTCCATAAAAGGCCTCCAAAAACTGTGATCCCACCTGAACCGACATCCGCCCGGCAACTTCGCTCATCGGGGTAAGCAGCGGCAGACTCCCGTTTGGCAGCTGAATGGTTTCATAAGCAACGCCGGAGACGCCTTTATCCATGAGCGCAAGTGTAAGCTCCTGTGCTGCAGCAAGATGCAAATAAGTGAACAAAAGCAACCCTTCGCGGAAGTATCTGAATTCCTCCGGCAGCGGTTCCTTGACCTTCATTATCATTTCCGCACGTTCCCAAACATCCTTTGTACCACTCGCGATGGATGCGCCTTCGGCTTGATAAGCTTCGTCCGGAAAGCTGCTTCCCTCGCCCGCTCCAGGCTCGACCACGACCTCATGCCCTGCCGCCTTCAGCATGCCGGCACCGGCTGGCGTAAGTGCTACCCGGTATTCGCTGGACTTAATTTCCTTTGGCACACCGATGATCATAGTCATCTTCCTCTACACATTATTTGGAAAGCTCCAAGCTAAATTTGAAAGCAGCTTCATCCTTCATGTTCTTTACATATGCAAAGAAAGGACGGGTTGACAGTCCTCGACGATACGTTTTCCAGTGTTGTCATAAATTATGTGCGGGGACGGCATCTACCCATGCCTGTATACGTAAGCCTCCATACACTACATTAACCACGCTGGAATTCTGCCCTCGCGATCATGCCTAGCTGCGAAGCTCGCAACAACGTTCAGCTTATGCATTCGATGTCGTTTCGTTCTTGCTTAGGTACCTTAGCCGGGTGTGCCTGGGCGAAGCTCGCAAAAACTTTTAGGAGGAACTCATTTGCCAAAGTTAGAACGGTTGCTTCGGAGCTGTTCGGTGAGCAGCGCGTCTAATCTTACGACGCGAAGACTGATTGGCTTGAAGCATCGGTCGCATTACAAAAGCTGCATTCAAGAGTTATCCAAACACGGAATTAAACCGTCCAAAAAAATGCCTGGAGGACACGTAATCTGCTGTCACATTGATAAACGCCGAATGAAGCAGCTTCAATCACTGACTGAGCATCCGTCTGTTAAATATGTTGAGCCCGATTTTAAAATAAGCGCACACGGATTAGGGGTCGCCCGCTCCGCTCCCAAACGTATAACCACTCATGTCCCTTCGACGCGCAGAATGGGTTTACCTGCTGCAACTTCAACCACTCGAGTATCACAGAAATCCAAGCCCTTATTGAAAGGAAATATCTACAAACCGTCCGCAGCTTGTCCAGCAGGAGTAACCTGGAATGTGTGCCGAGTTCAAGCTCCTGATGTTTGGTCGGACACACGAGGTAACGGGGTTGGGATCGGCATCATCGATACAGGAATCGCCAAGCACCCTGATTTACGTATTTCCGGTGGAGTCAACACCATCGACGGCTCCTCCTTCTTAGATGACAACGGGCATGGCACGCATGTTGCAGGCGTAGCAGCCGCCCGCGGCACGAACAATCAAATTCCCGGAGTCGCCCCTAAGGCTAAACTGTATGCAGTGAAGGCTCTCGATGCTAATGGAGAAGGATATGTATCGGATATCATTAAGGGCATTGACTGGTGCATAGCCAAAAAAATTCCTGTTATCAATATGAGCATCGGTCTGCAGGGGGCTTCAAGTGAAGCACTTCGCGAGGCGATTCAACGCGCACGCAGCAATGGAATCGTTATAGTCGCCTCCGCAGGAAACAGCGGCCCAAACAGCGGCGGAATTGACGAGCCTGCCAGTTATCCGGAGACTATCGCTGTTGCAGCATCTACGAAAGCGAATAAAATCGCATCCTACAGCAGCCGCGGCAAGGGAATCATCATAACTGCTCCAGGCGACAACATTCGCTCCACCTGGCTCCATAATGGTTACACCACTCTATCCGGCACCAGCATGGCCAGTCCTCATGTTGCAGGAGGGGCCGCACTGCTCCTTGCTCATGAGCCGACGCTTAAGCCCTCCCAGGTGTCCAGCCGCTTACGATCTACTGCGAAGGAGCTATCCGGCAGTTCTAATCTGTCACAAGGCTCCGGTTTGATACAGGTTGATCGTGCTATTAACAAGAAGTCAAGTACAAATCGTACGCGTGTCAGCTCCGTCTGCAAGTGCAGAAAGACCGGCAGGCCTCTTACGAATAGCTGCATTTGCAAAACCGGCAAAAGCGCTAATCGAAAAAACAAATAAAAAAACTCCCCGTGGGCGGCATGATCTCTTCCAATTGGAGAGGATGCCGCTCTAGAGAGTTATTGTTGTTCGTTCTTGGCCCGGCATTTGCTGCAAATACCTTGAAAATCCAGCCGATGATCAATCACAGTAAATCCATATTCCTTCTCAAGCCGCTCTTCCAGCGGTCCAAGCCAGTCTTCCAGAATCTCGCTCATTGTTCCACATTGTACGCAGATCAAATGATGATGATGATGTTTATTATTATCAGTCCGTAAGTCATAACGAGCTACTCCATCGCCGAAATTCATCTTCTCTACCACGTGAAGCTCGCTAAGCAGCTCAAGTGTCCGGTAAACCGTAGCTAAACCAATCTCCGGTGCTTTATCCTTGACGAGCATAAACACATCTTCTGCACTTAAATGATCTTCTTCATTCTCAAGAAGAACTCGTACCGTAGCTTCACGCTGCGGAGTTAGCTTGTACCCCTGCGATTGTAGCTGCTGCTTAATTTTGTCAATCCGGGATTCCATGGTTTCCCCCCTCGCACTTCGCTTTCGTGCCCTATCGCCGGAAACGTTTAATTTATTATAGGGTCAATTTGCGAGGAAAGTCAACTATTTAGAATCATTACAATTCATTACTAATGCCTGCTATCAATGGCGCTGCCCACTTGACAAGCATGGGAGATACAAATGATTCAATTAGTGCAGCTCCCAGGATAATGAGCAGCATAACCATTGCGGTAGTGGTGTGGGAGAGAAAGGGCTGGCTAAGCGACCCGTACCTGCTCAGAAAACGATTTTTCACAATGTAAAAAGTAAATGAAACCGAGGAGACACTTGCAATCAGCAGTGCAGGCACGATAATCATATTCGGAGGGGCAACGGAAACCAGAGAGAATAACAGGCCTTTCCAAGCATGCTGACTGACTAATGTTCCCACTGCAAAACCAACCAGCACCCCCTTCATAAAATCAAGCGCAAGCACTAGCGGCATACCGACAACAGTCAGTCCCAGCACCCAAATGAGAAGAATCCACTTCGCGTGAAACAGTGTCCTCTCCCAGAACGTTGTGTCTCCCGCTTGCAGCACGCCCTCCTGAACATGCTGCACGAAAAGCTGCACATCACCTGCCAGATCCTGCTGCTGGTCAAGCGTCAGTGCATTCACCAGCAGCGCACCGAACACCACCCCGACAACGAACAGGACAGAAACAAAAACATAAAGCGTCATTTGATCCTTCAGAAGCGATTGCTGCATTGGCGAACGCATGGCACACTCCCCCAAACCTAGATGGTAAAGTGTATGCCCCCGCTTGTACCGCTATGACGAAGGCTTGTTGACATCATCGGAAGCAGAAACAATTTTGCCGTATTTGCCTCCACCGCCTGCTTGAAGCTGGAGCGTGCCTGCTCTTGCGCCGGCTATAACAGCTGCCGCCTTGTCACCAACTAGGGCTGCAAGCTCTTCTTCTTGCACATCATGCAGCACATTCATCTCGGTATTGAACTGCCCGAGCAGCTTTTCTACCGTTCGTCTGCCAATTCCAGGGACAAACTCAAGAGGCACTTGATAGATATATGGCGGACGATTCTCCGGGACATAGGGATATTGTCTGCCTGCTTGAAACGCCAGCTGCTGGATTCGATCCATTACGCCGCGCACAAGCTTCGGACTCCCGCAGAGCAGACATCTTACTGCCGCGGCACCTTCATCTGCAATTGAACCGCAGTTCAGGCAATAGGTCCGATGGTATTTGCCCAATACAGGATTCAAGCCATAATTGGCCGTAATTTCTCGACCTTCCAGCCCGCGCAGGGCAAGCTTGAACTCTTCAAAAGACGGCTCCGCGAGCTGGAGTTCATTGTACTCCCGCCCAATCTTGGCTAGCGAATGAGCATCGGAATTCGTCAGAAAAGGCAGGTCATCCAGCTCTGGAATGTATCCTGCCATCACGCTGTCTGCACTTAAGCCAAGCTCCACCGCATCAATTTGCTCCATATTAACCGTGTCCGCCATATGATCCGAGCTGCTGCCAAATACGCTTTTGTGAGGTGTGAAGATATGGGCCGGGATAAATAAGCCGCCGCGTCCCTTCACTTCCTCCTGCAGGACGTTGGTCGGAACATAGATCCGCTGAGAGCTCAGCTGAACATTACGCATATGGCTTGCCATCCACTTCGTGAACTGCTGCATTTCTGCGAATGTCGGCAAATAAACAAGATGATGGGCCGGCCCAAAGCCGGCGTCTCTCACCTCGATCTCGGCTCCTAATAAGATCGTTGTATCCAGATAACGAATTCCTCCACCTGCTGCCTCTGACATTTCACCGTTGTCAAGAAGCTTGGCAATATCCATTTGGACACCCGGTGAATGACAATCAATAATACCGAGCAGCCCGATACCTTTGCGAACAGCCGCTTCATGCGCGATATTGCGGAAGGTCAGATCCCGGCTCCCGCTGATCTTGACCGGTTCGCCGCGCTCGGTGCGCCCGATATGAAGGTGCAGATCTGCGAATACCCGCTTCAATGGAAATGAATGAGCATTCACTGCTTAAATTTCTCCCGTTAAACGGTAGAGGTGCCATGCATAAACAGCTAGAATCGTCTTCGCATCGCTGATCCGCTCTTCTTTGATGAACTGCTGCGCCTCTTCGAACGTGATCGCCTCTACCGCCAGAAACTCATCCTCATCGGGACGGCTGTCCCCTTTAACCAGATCCTCTGCTACATATAAATACAGCTTCTCATCGGCAAAGCCCGGCGATGTGTAAAAAGCGCTGACCGGCCGCAGCTTTCCTGCACGATAACCTGTTTCCTCTTCCAGCTCCCTTGCCGCTGCAGCAATCGGGTCTTCTCCTGCATCCAGCTTGCCGGCCGGAATTTCAATTTGAAACTTCTCCATGGCCTTGCGGTATTGCTCCACAACGAGTATTTTGCCATCTATAAGTGCCAGAACCGCAGCCGCTCCGGGATGCCTTACGATCTCCCGCGTAGCAGTTCCGCCATTTGGCAGCTGTATGGTATCTACCTGCAGGGTAATAACTTTGCCTTGAAAAATCGGCTCAGACTTCACCGTTAATTCGCGAAACTCATCTGTTTTCTCTAACATCTTGGTTCTCCACTCCTTCATAAATAGGCAGCATAACCCGTCCTTTACTAACATAAGTATTATTATAGCAAACTAATGGGTAATGACTTAGAGATAAGAATATTCGGCTCATGTTTGCTCATTCCTAGGATGTAAAGGGGAGTATGAGATAATGAAACAATATTCCGTCACCAGTCAGTTAACGCTTGTAGGAAAAGCTTGGGAAATCCGTCATCAGCTTAAACTTATGACCCAGCAGAGCGGTGAGAGACGAAGCTCCTCCTTCAAATCAGTCCCAACACTTGGCGAATATCTGGAGAGTAAGCGTCCTGTCAGCCGTTGAATATGCCGCTGAAGGTTTCGTGATAACTAAACAAAAGGGCTGTGACCAAGTAGAACATCTACTTTGTAGTCACGGCCCTTATTTGATGCGCGGGATTATCCTTGGAGATCTGCTGCCTGAGCGATGATCTCAACGACCAGCTCGGTTGTTTTCACCAGATCAGCGGCTTTAATTTGTTCCTTTGTCGTATGAATATGTTCATAGCCAACCGCGAGGTTAACAGTCGGTACGCCGAGTCCGTTGAAAATATTGGCATCGCTGCCTCCACCGGAATGGAAGGTCCGCGGCGTAGCGCCAATCTTCGTAATTGCCGCTTTCGCGAGCTCTACGACAGGATCTCCATCATCATAGGAATAAGCCGGATAAATCAGCTTGCTTTCGAAATCCGCCTTCGCCCCGTAATCCGCAACCGTGCTCTCAACGGCCTCACGCATCGCTGCAACTTGGAGATCCAGCTTCGATTGGACAATACTTCTGGCTTCCGCATCGAGCTTCACGTAATCACACACGATATTGGTAGCTCCGCCGCCCTCGAATTTTCCGATATTCGCTGTCGTCTCATGATCGATCCGGCCAAGCGGCATACGGGCGATTGCTTTACTCGCCACTTGAATTGCGCTTATTCCATCTTCAGGATTAACGCCCGCATGTGCAGACTTGCCATGGATAACGATTGTGATCTTAGCCTGAGTCGGCGCAGCCACAGCAATGTCGCCGATTACGCCGTTAGAATCCAAGGCATAACCGAACTTCGCTTCCAGCTTTGATTTATCAAGGACGGATGCACCTACAAGACCGCTTTCTTCACCAACCGTTATGACAAACTGGACCGGTCCATGCTTCACGCCTGTTTCCTTCAAAACGCGAATGGCTTCCAGCATCGCAGCAAGTCCTGCTTTGTCATCGCTCCCCAGTATAGTGGTCCCGTCGCTTCTTATGTAACCATCTGCATCTAACTGCGGTTTAATACCGTTACCCGGAGTAACGGTGTCCATATGAGAGGTAAAAAAGATCGTCGGCGCTCCATCGGTGCCGTTTGCTTCCAGCTTGACGATGAGGTTACCCGCTCCATGGCCAGTTAAAGCAGCTGCGCCATCTTCTTCAACCGATAGACCAAGTGCAGAGAATTTGGATGTCAGAACATCACAAATTTGACGTTCATTCTTCGTTTCACTATCAACGCGTACAAGCTCCATAAATTCTTCAATTAGTCGTTTTTCCGAGACCATATTCTTTCCTCCATCCATCAAAATCGTTTACAATAGACAAGTACTACCTCTTATTCTGTGCGAAAGGAGCATCATGGCATGCGTACGAATCGATTTACAAAGATATTTATTTGGCTGCTTATCGCTGTAATGCTGTTATCCACCCTATTTATCAGTATCGGATGGATCTTCGAATAGTGCTTTAACTTCCGCTTGCTCGAACCCGAATTGTTTGCAGAAGTGCGGTGTCAGCTCCTCAGCAACCTGCTCAACGGTTATATGCTGACCGGTTAAATCAGCAAATGAGGTAACTGCATATTCCTGAATCCCGCATGGGATAATGCCGCGGAACCCATCCTGCTCAATACCCGCTTTCACATTCAAAGCAAAACCATGACTCGTCACGAATCCGCGGCGGGTCCTTGCTTTGTTGAATTTTACGCCGATTGCTGCGATCTTCTTATCCCCGACCCACACACCGGTATACTCCGGCTTGCGTCCGCCCTCAATACCATAATTCGCCAACCAGTCGATAATTACCTGCTCCAATTGACGCAAATAACCGTGTAAATCCAAACCTGCCGCATCTAAATAAATCAGCGGGTAACCGACCAGCTGACCTGGACCGTGGTACGTAATATCTCCGCCGCGGTCAATTTGAAAAACCCCTATCCCACGCTCAGCCAGCTCTTCCTCCGAATACAGCAAATGTTCGGGATGCTTCTGCGAACCGATCGTATAGGTCGGCGGATGCTGAAGGAGGAGCAGCGTTTGCTGCCGCTCCTCCTTGTCAATTTGCTTCACATATTGTTTTTGCAAATCCCAAGCTTCGGCATATCCGATCATCGGTGTATAGGTTACGTCAATTATATTCACGTTCGTTGTACTCATTACGATCATTCCTCGCCTTAATACAATTTCGTGTCTAAATTGAAGCCTTCCAGATTCTCTTTCACACGCTGCAGGAATCGACCGCAAATCACACCGTCAAGTATCCGATGATCAAGCGACAAACAGATGTTAGCCATTGAACGCACCGCAATCATATCGTTAATAACGACAGGACGTTTAACGATGGATTCGAACGTTACGATAGCTGCCTGCGGGTAATTAATAATCGGGTAGGACAGAATCGAGCCGAAAGACCCGGTATTATTAACCGTGAATGTACCGCCGTCCATATCAGCCAGCGTCAGCTTGCCTTCCCTTGTCTTACGGGCCAAATCTTCAATTTCGCGAGCCAGACCCGCGATGTTTTTCTGATCGGCATTCTTGATAACCGGAACTTTAACGGCATCTTCCGTACCGACTGCCAGGCCAAGATGAATATCTCGTTTGACGATGATTTTGTCTACAGCCCAAACCGAGTTCATGATCGGGAAATCCTTAATTGCGTTGACGACAGCTTTAACCCAGAAAGCCAGGTAAGTGAGGTTGACACCTTCGCGTTTCTTGAACTCGTCTTTCAGCTTGTTGCGAAGGACGACGAGATTCGTCACATCCACTTCCATCATCATCCAAGCATGCGGAATTTCAGTAACACTTTGTCTCATATTCCGGGCAATCGCATTGCGAACAGGCGTTACATCAACGAAATATTCGCTTCGACCCGGAAGCGACTGGCCTTCTACTTCAATATTAATCGGAATCCGAGGCGTCTCGGACAAATGCAAGCCCGATGAACGGACCGTTTCCTGTGTATTCATATTCCCAGCTTGAGCAGCGGCAGCTCCTGCTCCTGATGAAGCGGATGACTTGCCCGCTTGGCCTGAAGCAACAGCTGCAAGCACATCCTTGCGGGTGATGCGTCCGCCAAGACCAGTGCCGTTAATGCTCGACAGATTCAAACCGTGCTCTGCTGCAAGCTGCTGCACAGCCGGAGAGAAGCGATTTCTCATGCTGTTATCGCCTTCTTCGCCTGCGCTTGCCGTATTCGAACCTTGGTCCCTAACAGCAGAGCGAGCATCACCGCCCGCGGATCCGCTTGCTGCTCCCATACCGCTTGGTGAAGCGGCACCGGCAGATTCGATCTCAACGATACAAACCGGTGTACCTACAGGAACATTCACACCAGCCTCGACCAGTATCTTAACCAGCGTTCCCTTCAGAGTAGAAGGCAGCTCAGCATTTACTTTATCCGTAATGATCTCGCATAAAGGTTCGTACATATCAACTGCATCGCCCGGCTGCTTAAGCCATTTCTCAATCGTTGCAGAAACAAGTGATTCTGCAAGCTGCGGCATGACGACTTCCGTCAATGTTTTCATTCCAACCACTCCTCATTTAATAAAGGGCAAGATTCCTCATTGCTTCTTTGACTTTCTCTTTATTGAGCATGAAGAACTTCTCACCCGGTGGATTTATTGGCATTGCCGGTACGTCAGGACCACATAACCGCATAATCGGCGCATCAAGCTCGAACAGCATTTCTTCGGCTATAATCGCCGAAACCTCCGCGCCTACTCCGCCAAACTTGTTATCTTCGTGAATAATCAGCACTTTGCCGGTACGGCGTGCGGCAGCAAGGACGCCTTCCTTGTCCAGCGGCTGGAGCGTCCGAAGATCAAGAATATGAGCGTTAATGCCTTCTTGAGCCAACTCTTCCGCTGCTTCCAGAGCAAAGTGAAGCGGTAAGCTGTAGCTGATTACCGTAATATCATCACCTTCCCGCAGCACGTTAGCCACACCGATAGGAACCGTGTAATCCTCTTCAGGAACATCGCCGACAACGAGTTTATAACATTTCTTATTCTCAAAGAAAATAACAGGATCCGGATCACGGACTGCGGCTTTCAGCAGACCCTTTGCGTCATAAGCGGTGAATGGTACAACGATCTTCAGCCCGGGCGTTCCAAGAAACACCGATTCTGGACATTGTGAATGGTACAAGCCGCCGAATATACCGCCGCCGATAGGTGCGCGGATAACAAGCGGACAAGTCCAGTCATTATTCGAGCGATAACGAATTTTAGCCGCTTCGCTGATGATTTGATTCGTTGCAGGGAACATGAAGTCTGAATACTGCATCTCTGCGATCGGCTTCATCCCGTACATCGCTGCCCCGATAGCCGTCCCGACAATTGCAGACTCAGCTAAAGGAGTATCCATAACCCGTTCCTCGCCAAACTGCTCTATCAGCCCTTTGGTCGTCGTAAACACGCCGCCCTTAAGGCCTACATCTTCTCCAAGCACAAAAACATCTTCATCGCGTTCCATTTCCTCTTTCATGGCAAGGCGGATCGCATCAATGTACTCCATCATTGGCATATTAGCGTCCTCCTATGTCATTATCATCGGCATAGACATGCAGAAGAATATCTTCCGGCTTAGGGAAAGGTGCATTATCGCCGAAGCTGGTAGCGTCATCCAGCAGCGCTTTGAGCTTGATCAGGAGAGCTTCTTCCTTCTGTTCATCCCAAATCCCGCAGTCGATCAGATACTGCTTATATTTCATAATACCGTCTTTATCCCTGTTCGCTTCAATCTCTTCTTTCGTCCGGTAAGCCAGATCATTGTCCGAGGTCGTATGCGGCGAGAGGCGGTATGTCATGGTCTCGATAAGAGTCGGTCCTTCTCCGGCTGCAGCACGCGCGCGCGCTTCCTTCACAGCTTGATAAACTTCAAGCGGATCATTACCGTCTACACGAACGCCAGGGAATCCATAGCCAAGTGCCCGATCGGATATTTTTCCAGCTACCTGCTTATGCAGAGGGACGGAAATCGCATATTGATTATTTTCGCACATAAAAATAACGGGAAGCTTATGAACGCCGGCAAAGTTGCAGCCTTCATGGAAATCGCCTTGGTTGCTGGAGCCTTCGCCAAAAGTAACAAAGGTTACGAAATCCTTCTTCTTCATCTTCGCAGCGAGCGCGATGCCCACCGCATGAGGGACCTGTGTTGTTACCGGACTTGAGCCCGTAACAATGCGCAGCCGCTTTGATCCAAAGTGACCCGGCATTTGACGCCCGCCGCTGTTCGGATCATCCGCTTTAGCAAATACCGATAACATTAACTCACGCAGCGTCATACCTACAGAAAGCACAAAAGCATAATCACGGTAATAAGGTAAGTAGTAATCGATATCTCGGTTTAGTGCAAATGCAGCACCTACTTGCGTCGCTTCTTGGCCGATACCGGATACGTGAAAATTGATTTTCCCTGCTCGTTGAAGCAGCAGACAGCGTTCGTCATAACGGCGTGATGTCAGCATCAATTCATAAATTTCAATCGCTTGTTCGTCCGAAAGTCCAAGCATAGTATGCCTAGACTGCTGAGTGGCAGATTCGGATTTGGTCATGAGGGATGCCCTCCTTTTAGCTACTATTATAACCTGGTACTAAGACTTGACTATACCTATTATAACCGACTTTTGATTAAAAGGAAATGCGAAAAGAGAGCTCATGAATGTCTCTTTTCGCATCGGATATGCGCCGGGATAACACTGCTTCTATGTTCTCTTTATTCATTTTAGAAGACAGTGGATTGCCCGTCTACCGCAAGCATAGCCTCTCCGATGACCTCCGAGAGAGTCGGATGTGGATGGATCAGCTGCCCAACTTCCCATGGAGCGGCATTCAGGAGCATAGCAAGCGATGCTTCTGAGAGCAAGTCCGTTGCATGGGGACCAATCAAATGTACGCCAAGAACATCGCTTGTTTTGGCATCGGCTATAACCTTCGCAAATCCTTCCGGCTGGCCGAGCACCAATGCTTTGCCTATCGCTTGGAACGGCACTTTTCCAATCTTGATATCATGTCCGCGCTTGCGGGCTTCATCTTCAGTCAAGCCGATCGATGCTACTTCCGGATGCGAATAGATCGCTCTTGGAACATGAGCACCATCAAGAGGATGTGGTTTGCCTCCGATCAGGTGCTGGATTGCAATAATAGCTTCATGCGCTGCGGCATGTGCAAGCTGAAGACCGCCGTTGACATCACCAACCGCATAGATATGCGGCTCAGTCGTCTGATAAAAGGAATTGACGCGGATATTGCCCTTGTCTACCCGAACATCCGTATTCTCTAAGCCGATATTCTCCACATTCGCTTGGCGGCCTACAGATATGAGCATCCGTTCAGCATTCAAAATAACACTGCCATCTGCTGTGTCTGCTTCAATGGTGATTTGTCCATCCTGCTTGAAGAAGCTGTCCACCCTAAGCTGGATCCCCGTTAATATGCGAACCCCTCTGCGCCTAAGCTGCTTGGACAGTTCAGCCGATGATTCAGCATCTTCTCCTGGAAGAAGCCTCGAAGCCGTCTCCACCAGTGTTACCTGAACGCCGAAATCAATAAGCATGGACGCCCATTCTACGCCAATGACGCCACCCCCTACAATTAGTATAGAAGCTGGGAGCTCTTCCATTCGAAGAGCATCATCACTTGACATAATATACTGCCCATCAGGCTCCAGACCTTGAAGCACCCGCGGGCGTGAACCCGTGGCAATGATTAAATTGGCCGGAACGATCGTCTCCATTTCACCATCCGGCAGTTCAACAGCAACGCTTCCGCTTCTTGGAGAGAAAATAGATGGCCCGATAACCCGGCCGTTGCCAGTCATGATTGTAATATCATGCTTACGCATCAAATACTGCAAGCCTTTGTAGAGCTGTTCCACCGTTTGCGTTTTACGATTCTGCACACCTTCAAAATCAAGGGCAACCGCGCCTTCCGCAACCTTTATGCCATAGGTCGATGCATTCTTAAGCGCAGCAAATACCTCAGCACTGCGCAGTAAGGCTTTGCTCGGGATACAGCCTTTATGTAAACACGTTCCACCCAGCTTTTCTTTCTCTATAATAATGACTTTCTTTCCAGCCTGAGCAGCTTTAATTGCCGCTGTATATCCTGCGATGCCTCCGCCAATGATGGCCACATCGCATGGTATCGTCGTCATGGTCTTTCCCCTTTCAAGAATAGCAATCCTTTGCGGCGGCAAATGGTTATGTATGCGTTTCTCCGATTTACCTATCCCAATACTATTGTACCTTTTTTCTGCCTTTGGGAAAACATCGCCGCTGCAAATGGACAGCCCCCCGCGAAAAAGGTATGATTACTATATATTTGTCTTTGTCTTTACAGGAGGATTCTTTCACATGAAACAGGTCATACCTCGATTTATAGCCGTCTTGCTGCTTGTTATTCCCGGTCTTGCAGCAACTTACGGATTTCTGCTGATGAAGGATGCGGCATTCAATTACTTTTATTCTTTTGGGGAAGAACAAGCCTCACATCAATTCGAATGGTGGTTGTTTCTTGGCGGTTTTCTTTTATTTGGCGCCGGGGTCGCTTTTATCGGAGGTTGGACTTTCTTCCGTGACCGCAAACGCAATTATGTTTCCTCTCGTTTTCGCGAGAAACGCCCTCGTCCAGCCCGTCCGGAATCCAAGTAGTCGGTTTAGTATGCAGATAACAAAGAAAGAGCCCCAGCATAAATGCCATGGCTCTTTCTTTGTTATCTGGATGCTCGATAATCGGGAACATTACGATCGGTTAAGAAGCAATTATTTTATCTACAAGCCCGTAAGCAACAGCCTCTTCGGCGCTCATATACCGGTCCCGGTCCGAATCAATCTCGATTTGTTCGACCGATTGACCCGTGCTGCTCGCAAGAAGTTGATTGATTTTTCCTCTTGTTTTCAGTATCCAGTTCGCATGGATCGCAATGTCCGAAGCTTGACCTCTGGCTCCGCCAAGCGGCTGGTGAATCATGACTTCGCTATTTGGCAGAACAAATCGTTTACCTCGCGCTCCACCCGTCAATAGGATCGCTCCGAAACTTGCCGCAAACCCCGTACATATCGTCGACACATCAGGTTTAATGAACTGCATCGTATCAAAGATGGAGAATCCAGCCGTAACCGAACCCCCTGGACTATTGATGTAGAGCTGAATATCTTTTTCCGGATCATCAGCTGCCAGAAAGAGAAGCTGTGCGACAATCGAATTTGCCATATGATCCTCAATTTCACCGCTCACCATAATGATGCGGTCTTTCAGCAGCCTCGAATAAATATCGTAGCTTCTTTCCCCTCGATTCGTTTGTTCAACAACATAAGGTGTTAAATTCATAACCTTCTCCCCTACCTTCTGCTATTTTACGCCTACGCCGCTGCTCGCAATAAAGAGGATTGTGAAGCGTGTAACTTTTTCTTGCGCGGCAGATTGGGCATTTGAATGATAGTTGCAATTGCCTGAACAGGATCAACTTGGTCACTTTGCGACATGGCCAACAATACGATTGCCTGAGGATTTATTTGCCGAATAGCCGTCATATAAGCCAGAAGCAAGCGCTGCTGAAGCTCAGAAGGAGCGTGCTCCACCCGGTCCTCTTTAAGCATATCGCGTTTTATTTGACTCATAGCTGTTCTAGCCCGGAATAAAGCAGCTTTCACTGCTCCTTCCGTGGAACGAAGCGCGGCGGCTACTTCAGATGCTCTGTATCCGTACAGCTCCCTTAAAAGGAAGATCGAGCATTGAAGCGGCGACAAATATTGTACAAGCAAGCTCAACACCTGCTCCATACCAGATGAATCCTCGTGCTCATGCTTTTGAAGCAGCTCACATTTGTCTAATCCGTCTGCTTGTGACTTTTTACGGCGGGAGTGATCAATGGATAAATTTTTAGCTGTACGCAGCAGAAGAGCAGTCGGATTGGCATGCTTTTGAAGACCGGTCAGCACCGGCAGCGCTCGCAGACATGTTTCCTGAACCAGATCCTCCGCATCCCATTTGGAACCGGTTATCGCCAAACAATAACGATTAAGAGCACTAAGCCACTCCCCGATCTCATTGCTCACAGCCTGTTCCATGTGCTCACCAACAAAGCTCTTGTTCAAAAGGCTCCCTCCTAAAAGTTATTAGCTGTAACCTCTTATGATTCTACTCTGAGCTATAAGCCCCTTCGTAAGCTCAAGTTACGTGTTTAGCTGTACCTCTTGGTGATTCTGCTCTGAGCTATAAGCCAGCTCTGCAAGATAGCTGGATGTTTGTTTTGATACTTGGTAAACGATTGGAGCTCTCTAAAAGATACGCAGCCAAAATAAAAAGTTTAACGTTTATGCAAGCAATGTTGGGCAAACAGGTAGATGTCATGCAAGGCTGATGCACACGCAACTTTCTTAACTTTCCGTACAATATAGTAGACCACATTAGGAAGGAGTTATCTAAATGTCTCGTCATCCTCATCATTGTCGTCCGCACTGTCCGACAGCTACTGTATATGATCCTCCAACACAGGTGGTAAATGATATCTTTGACCCTCAGTTAGTTAACGTCATTCACCAAATTGAGGTTGTTAACCGTCATCACTGTGTCCCTATTTTCAAACATTGCTTTCAATTTTCGGTTCGTGACGAATTCGAATCGCCAACACATAATCACTCTCATGACACTGCGACTTACATGAACACAAATAGTGTACCGAAAACCAAGACAAAAGCAAAAGCTAAAAGAAATAGAAATACAAAAACTAAAAAATAGCATGAATCATCCCTACAAAAGTCAATCTGTTACTCATAGATTGGCTTTTTTTATAAAAGATGAAAATTAAAAACGCCGCAAGTTGCTGCTTGGTTAATAACTCCCAAACAACATGCAGCGTTTACATTTATAAATACATGATTATTTTTTTATCGTTAATCTTGATCTTTTCATGAAACCTTATGCTCAATCCGCAGTTTGTCCGCCACCATCGCGATGAATTCCGAGTTGGTTGGTTTCGACTTCGGTCGGAATCCGCATAATGGTGCGGAAATTCAGACGTCAGCATTTCGCAATTGCGATAAACTTTGCGTATATTTGTCGGAACGGTTAGCGTAAATTTAACGCTATTGAGGAGTCCGATAAAGCATGTCAAAAGTTAATCCGAAATTCACGTTCGTATCTAAACGTAAACGAAATATCAGTATCGATTTAGAGGCCCAAATTGAACGATTTTTGCAGTCAAAACGCCTTGAGAAACGGTCGCCGAGAACCGTCGGAGCATACGAGCAAGTTTTATCTCAGTTCCGTAAATGGTACGCCTTACGTCCAGATAGCGAATTGTCTGCCGAATTAATGCGCGAGTATATCGAATACCTTACGTTCGAGAAAACGCGTTGGGACGATCATCCGACGAGTCCAAACGGTAAAGTCGGACTATCCGCACGCACCGTGAACAACGTAACGCGAAATTTAAAGATATTCTTTAAGTATTTAGTGAAGGAACGCGTCATTACACACTCTCCGGTTGAATCGTTGAACTATCAGACGGAGGATAAGGATACTTTCGAAGTATTCACGGACAACGACGTTTTAAAGCTGCTTTCTGCGCCTAATAAACGTGTTTATACGGGGCTTCGCGATTACTGTATGATGCTCGTTTTGTGTGACGGCGGCTTACGTATAAAAGAGCTGACAAGCCTTAAGATATCGGATATCGATTTTAAACTGCGCCAGATTACGATTAGAGCGGAAGTATCCAAAACGAGAACCACGCGTGTTATTCCCGTCTCTCAACTCACTGTGAAGGAACTCGAAAAGCTAATCGCTTATATGAACATTGAGGAATCCGATTATCTGTGGCTTACGCAGTTTGGCGAACGCTACTTCGGGGATACGTTTGGGAAGATGTTGAAGCTATATGCGAAGAGAAAAGGCGTAACCGGCGCTCGCGTTTCAGCGCATACGTTCCGTCATTATATGGCCGTCAAATTCCTGCGCGGTGGCGGCGATCCTATGGCGTTAGCGCGCATTCTCGGTCACACATCGTTAAATATGACGCAAGTTTACGTCCGCTATACCGGAACGGATTTACGTGAGCAGCACGATAAAGCATCGCCAGTAACGAGTCTACTCGATCAAGGTAACGAGAAGAAACGCGGCAAATTACGTTTTAGCTGATTAGGAACGACGCTATATCCTCTATATACGGGGGGTATAGCGTTTATTTATGGGCGCCCGCTCAAAACAAAAAGCCCCCTTAAAGGGAGCGTATTGCCCACGCAACGAACCCGAGAATTAACCCGATAGCTCGCGGCGTGATTTCGAATGAATTTTTTGTAATCTTCATTCGTATGCTTCACATCCTAATAGGTAGCCAGCGAATTAATTTTACCAGAATTACTTTAATTTGTCTTCGTTCATTTTTTTACGAGGTTAACGATGTTTCGCAATCTTACGTAAAAACCGAAGTATCTCTCCGATTCCCATAATGATAACGCCGAGTGCTGCCGTATTGATTCCCGAGTACATTTCCGCAAATAGTCCAACGAGTATACCGATAACAACGATGGCGATTCCGAAAATACTGTAAAAGTTTATCGCGGACCTCTCGGCGTTTTCGGCCAATTCTGCGTCTTCTCTTTCGTTACGTTCTTTCCACGTTTCTGTTTTCACTTCACCGTCGATTTTCATTCGCGCTTCCCCCTCGTTTTTCCTAATCGTACATTATTACGAAATAACGGTCTTTATACGTAAATCCTCGAGATAAAATTTGATACGCAGATTTTCCGCGGACCTGATTTCGGAGCGCAGACGTACCGCCTTGGGGGTCGCCGATCGTACTTACACGCTGCTATACGCCAAGTAAACGACGACGATCGCGCTTTACTCCGCTAAAGGATTTACGTATGAGCTACAAGATTTCGGAAATAGTTTCTTCGTCACTTTACCGCGTTAAAGCATAGTACATATGCGCAAAATGCGGATTTTATACGGTAGTAAAATCGTCCAAAACCGCATAGGTACGCCATTCCTGCGGATCGATGCGTACGTGTGACTACGATATAAGCCGTTTTTGCATAAATATACGTAAATTATTCATAAATCAGCGTGAAAATAATGTTTGCTTTACCACGTTAAAGTATCGCAGAAACTATTTTCGATTTCGTGTAACTCGCTTTACTATGATAAAGCAAATTGTGCTACGTGGCATATGTCCAGACGTCTAGACATTTCAACGGGTGAGTTTAACGGCAGCCCTACGCCAGGCGCCGCGTGCTGATATTTCGCCCTTTTGTCCGCTATAGTCGTACGTTTATCGTCCTCTTTTCATCGTATTTCCAACGTATTGCCTCGTTTTATACCATTCGGACACTCTAAACGAAAAAAAGGGGCGTAACCACTACGTTAAGTAGCGATCACGCCCCGTATTACACGTTATTCCTTCGTTGTACCGTTCACCAACGCGTCAAGCGCTGCGATATCGTCCCGCACCTCATCGTCCGTCTTACGTTTAGACTCATCGGGTTCCCGGCGGTCCTCGATTACCGATACATTCGTTAATAGTCCGTGTCTCCGGTAATATAGATCGAGTGCCTTAACGCTCGGCACTCCGTTGTTACCGCCACGTATAAGCTTCATTAACGCTATGTTTGCTTCTGTGCGCATGGCTTCGAGGTTAAGATCCGTCAAATAGTTAACGTAATCATTGAACGCCTCCTGCGATTTCCATTCGTATAGGGTACTCCGCGCTATGCCGATTTCATCCGCCAGCTCCTGACCGGTCTTCTTTTTGCCGTCTTCGTTAAGCACTTCGCCCCATTCGTTATCTACGATAAGTGACGCTGCCTTACGTTGCTGCGGCGTTAGTTGCGCCTCAAGCGCCTTTCTTCGTCTACTCATACGTTGTGACCTCCGTTTAGCTTTAATAGTAACGGGAATATGCGCAGAATACGCGTAATATCGGCGCCATCCATTCCCGCGTTTATATCGTCAATTTGCTGAAGTACAGTCGTAACGAAAGCGCCTTTTCTCGCATAAGCGGGATTAACAGACATCCGTAATAACTCCGAATCGGTCCGGTAATGTGCCAGTTTCGACGTATCTAACGGAGGGACCGTCCCTTCCGCGACCAACGCGAAGTATTTAACCGCGATGCGTGTAAACGGCCGCACACGCTCGGCAAGCTCGATAGATTCCGGCAGCTCGACGAATGGTACGGCGCGATCGGTCCGCTTCTGCGCGTTGAAATCGTTGATAAACGTTGCTAAATCGTCGCTATTCATCGTTCTAGCCAACGGACCTCGCCCCCTCGTTAGCCGTAATAAGATGCGCCAATTGTTTCGCTACTGCGGCGATATCCGACTCCTGGCGAACTTGCATGCCTCCGTATACGTTTACTGTGACGCCGTTACTGCTACGTCCTGAGTATCCGTCAGCTTCCGCTTTCGTTAGAACACGTTCGCCTTTGTGTAGCTCCGCCGCGTAACCGTTATACGGAACGCTCGATAGGCCGCCGGCGTGTTTATTCTTCGGCTTGCCCGCGTCTCCAATGAACGGGGTCCAATCGGGTACGAGATAGTCGACCGCTGCATCTCCGATATTTGTATTCCCCGACATTAGGTTTTCGGCCCAATCCGGAGATATTTTACGCATAAGTTTTCCGGCTTTAGAATCGGAGATACCGGTCCACATTCCCGATCCGATTGCGGCTCCGATCTTAAGGCCGGCCGCAGCAAAATCGTCAGACTTCGTTGAAATAGCGTCGACCAACGTTTTTGTAGCAACCGAGGCAATTGACTCTAGCTTTGACTTACCCTCCGCAGCCCACCACGTATTAAACGTCTTCATAACATCGTTAAATATGAAGTTAATTTTACTTTCAAACGTTTTGAGCTTCTGAAATGCGGGATTATCGAGAAAATGCGTTTTGATGTATGAAAATCCGCTCTCGAACTTACGGATAACCGCGTCCATACCTTCATTAGCTGCGTACTTAAGACTCGCGCCCCATTGGTCAATAGTCGCTTTGTTGTTATCGATCCACGTTACGAGCCGGTCAAACCGCGGCTTCAAAGCGGTCGCTAACCCCTGACCCCATTTCGTCAGGATCTTACTGTTAAACGTATCCTTCATCGTGGAGTAAAGGCCGGCGAGTGATTTACTTTGCTTTTGCATCATGTCGGGAAACTTTTCATTCATTCCCTCAATTAACGCGTTAATGGCGGCATTCGCGGGAATAAGTCCCTTCTCCGACATTTTCATAACCTCGGCGGTCGATACGTTCATCTTCTTCGCTAATATTTCCCACGCTGGTATACCGGCTTCCGTTAATTGCATCATTTCCTCGCCCGAAACCTTCGATTTAGCACGCATCTGACCGAGTGCCATCGTAATGCGGTCTACGCCTTCACCGCCAAGACCGAGGCCTGCAGCGGCATTACCTACGCCCGTCAAGATTGGCAGGATCTTATCAGCCGCAAATCCGAACGCTAATAACCGTTTAGACGAGTCACGTAATTCCGGAAGCTCGAACGGCGTAGAGTTTGCATAATCCGTTAATTCCGTAAGGAACTTTTGAGCTTTCGTCGCTGATCCTAGCATCGTTTCGAACGCTATCGACGCCTGTTCCGCATCTGAAGCGAGTTGTAACGGCTTTACGACCGCAGCATACGTACCTCCGACGGCCGCTAGTCCGGCATTTAACATGCTAACCGTTCCGCCTAAAGCCGAGACGCTTCGGCCCGTAATGTCCATGCTGCGCGCAATACGGCCTAATTTCGCCGAAGACCTGTCGACTACACTAATTATGGCCTCGAGATTAAACGCCAATTTGCTCCGCCTCCTTTCGATGAACCAGCTTTAGTAGGAGCGCATTGAACCGCTCCATTGTCTTTCGGTGCAAATCGGCCTGACGCCTAATCGAACGTGCCGGCCTATCTTCACGAACTAAACGGTCCGACTCCGCCAATTCGACTAGGTACGCACGCAGCCGGAAGGATAGCGCCGCTACGTCCTTATCCGCATGTGTGCGTAGGGATTCCGCTAGTTGCTTAAGCTCCGCGTATTCTTTACGTCTCTCAATCGCCCATTCTCCGAGCGGCAACGTTTCGATTGCGGCGTGAATCTCCGCTACCAGGTGAACAATGCGCCCGAGCTTGGCGGACGCAATATCGTCTATCATTCGTCCATCACTTCCTCAAATAAAATAGACCGGCAATTTCTCGCCGGCCCCCGCAACCTATTCGTCTATTTGTATAAGTACTCGGAACTCCACCGATATTCATTCGGGGATCTTCGAATATAACCGTGATAGTCTCCCGTCGCCGTGACAGTCACACGGTCGAACGCCTCAATCCGCTCGTCAAACGCGTCACCAGGCGATAACGGCAGTGCGAAACGGCTGGGTGTAAATTTGTCTCCGGCTGCGAACGTAAGTGTCGCGTATCCGTCATTTACGATAACGAGCTCATTGCATACGATTGGGAACACAAACGTTTTCGTACCCGTACCGCTGAAAAAGTTTGACGCAATCGATTCTTCACTCATTTGATATTCCTCCCTGGTTTATAATTTGTTCGGCCTATTGTGCGGACTTATCAGCAAATGGGTAGTAAACGGTTTTTTTCATTGAAGGATTTTCCGGATCATCGTAATCAGCTGGTTTAACGTCCGCATTGGACTCGAAGAATACCTCCGTTTTGTCAATAAACCGGCCGTACTCCGCTCCGAAGATATCAACCGCAGTTTCATGGACAACCCCAGCAGTATAAAGCGTCGGACGCTCCTCGTTGGCCTTCGCTACCTCAAGGATTTCCCTAGCTTCACGAATCTCGTCCGTTTCATGGTTCGTTTTAAGCCCTTCGAACATCCGCGCTAGCTGCAGTTTTAGTTGAACGCCTTCCGGTGCTGCTAAGATTCCCGACGTGATATCTCCGAACTGATCGCGCACAATACCGGCCAAGTACGGGTCATCGATACGGTCAACGAATGCGGTGAGCTTTTCGAAGCTACGTTTAGCAGTCGGTGAGAACGTTAGCTCCGTCTTGAGTGCGCGGAAGTCAGCTTCAAAACGGCGTACCTTCTCGTCATCCGGTCTCTTAACGGTGCCGTAAACAACTGAATCAGCGTCACGAATCGCCTTTTTGATGTTCACAAGAAATTCCTGTTTTCGCGTATGCGATTTTTGCAGAAACTCCACGCCGAGTTTTCTTTTCACCTCCTTCTTAGCCTCAAATTTGCCGGCTTCCGAAAGGTTCTTGTTGCTATTAATTTCACCGGACGCTGCGACATATTGCTGCCGATATTCGAGCATCAACTTAGTGCCGCTTTCTTGGATTTCACGCGCTTTTTGAAAATATCCTTTTGCAGATTGTAGTTTACTCATTGAATGATCCCCTTTAAATTAGTTTTTTTTCGGATATGTCGATATCTACACCAGTTGAATATTAACCGCTTTGGTCCGTCCATCGCGCCCATTACCCACGCGGTACGCTACCTCTACGCCCTCGCAGATATAAGCGCTATGCTGCGGCACAACGTCCGCTATATGGAAGAAGAGGCGCTCGCTACCGAGTCGGCCGAAACCGCGTTCCGAATCGTAAAATAAGATTTCCCCGGTCAGCATATCATCCGCTACCGGCAACAATTCCGGCTGAGCCCGGTCTTTACGTGGTAGGCGAGGCGACCGCGAGATAGACGGACCAATTCGTGCCATTAACTCCGCGTAGGCTTCCGCATCTACCGGACGATACTCGAACATCTTACTTTCGAAAAATTTACTCATATTGATTTGGCTCCCCTTGGTTTCTTTTTTTGTTTCATCGCTTTATTGACTATGCTGGGCGCTCGCATACGGATTTGTTCTTCCGTAATGGAATCACCGTAAACGAGCGTA
The DNA here is from genome assembly GCF_042656405.1 of Paenibacillus solisilvae. Taxonomy (NCBI): domain Bacteria; kingdom Bacillati; phylum Bacillota; class Bacilli; order Caryophanales; family Paenibacillaceae; genus Paenibacillus; species Paenibacillus solisilvae. Next base: position 157,955 of record NZ_JBHSOW010000063.1, read on the forward strand.
TATTCCGCGTTAGTTTCAGTATTGAGAAGATGGACCCGCTTTTTATGACCGTTGTCGTACGGCCGTATCGCAGTAACGATTACCAATCCGGCGGCCCCCTCGCTTTTACCTACGTATTAGGTACGGTTCCTTGATTTCTACCGCAAATTAGGCGCGCTAAACAAGCTCGAAGGTTAATACACCTCCCACACCTTAGAACGTCTAATATGACGGTATTTTAACGTTTAGCGAGCAACGTCTACATCGAGCAGATTGCGCGCGGATCGCTTTCGATTAGACGGCACGTTATACTGACGTCCTATTAACACGCCGTCTCGGTGATACTGCGCTGTCTCAACGAAGTCCGGATAGCTGCGGCGTATCTTTCGTATGACTTCGGGATCTTCTACGTAAGCGGCCAGTGTATCGCTATTGAGGCGCCACAGTGCGTTATTACTCATCGCCGACCTCCGCGCAATATGCCGCGAACGCTTCCGCATCCGTAGAATGAACGGCGATACCGGTCGCGTTGAACAAGTCACAGGCGTCCTTCGCTTCGAAGAACCCCGACCACATCGCTTCAAGGCTCGTATCGGCGTCACTTACCGCCCAACGTCCGATTTTATGCTCGTATTTACTGCTCGGCGGGTATATTCTTACTACGTGTTCCCCGTCCTCGATCGTGTGATTTACGACCATACAGCGGTTAAACTTCGTTTCCATTCGTATCGTCCTCTTATTGGAGCGTGCGGTAACCTCCGATTAGTTTTCCCGCGTATTCCCGACCGTTTAACGTCAGCTCGTAGGACGTATAGAAGACATAAAAATAGCGCTTCGGGCGTGGTTGCCGTCGGCGCTTTAAAACCAATCTTTTATGTTTTCATATGGGTCAGTACCGTCGTCAATTATCGGAACGCATTCGTCGTCGTCTGCCTCCGTCACCATCTCCGGATAAAACCCGTCCACAGGCGGTTCGGTTCGCGTCACAGTTATCGCCGGTTTTAGCGGCGTTTTAGGCGCGCTAGCCTCTACCAGTATAATTGGTACGTCTGGCGGTTCGGGCGGCTTAGATGCGCTAATTTGCGGGGCTTCCCGTTCACTCTTCGTAGGCTTATTCCTACGCGCTGCAATCGTCTCCAGACGTTTCTTAGCATCATCCTCCGCGCCATTGAATCTCGCGTTAAACCGGCCCTCGTCCGCGATCGGCTCGAGCGGTACGTATATATTGTTTACCTTATTATCCTGCGGTGTCTTTTTCACGTTTAATAGTCCGACGGTTTTTAACCTGGTAATACTCCGCTCGACCGTCTTATCGCTCACTCCCGAATCATACGCGATCGTTTTTACCGTCGGAAAGGCGTATCCGTAATCCTCGTTATAGTAACCTTTGATCGTGAGGTAAACGATAATGTCCGTCGGTGATGTAAGGCCGGCGCGGCTGTACCGTCTAAGATCGTGCTCGTATTTTGTAAAACTCATTAGTAACCAACCCCTTAGGTTTTTTTGTATTTAGAAAGAAATTCCGTGATACCGTGCTCTAATGATTCTGAAGCGTTAAACACGAATACGTTATACTGCGGTCGATCTTTATTCGGATTTGTGCGGACCAACTTATGCCCATTTAACATAAGCCATCCCGCGAGCCGTTGGTTATGGATAATTTTCATTTCCAATCTCAGCGCCCCCCTTCTCGTTGGTATACCTCCGACAATTTGTCGGGTGTTTTTGCGGCGCAATCCTTGTAGGTTTGGTTTAGTTCTCTGAACGTCTCAGATATGTTAATTGAATATCCTATTATCACGTTATTGAACGTTAGTGAAATAACGAAGTCTTTTGCGGTTTTGATCCCGTAATAAGTAAGTATTTATCGTAAATCTGTATACGTAGATTTATATACACCGACAAATTGACGGGGGTACTACGACAAATTGTCGGGGGTGTATAGACAAATTGTCGGGTGTATTTCGTTTATTACCGCGTACCTAATGCGATTGCCCGCCACGATATCGAAATCAACGAGTCCAGCGCGTTTCAGATTAGCAAATGATTTACGAACAGACATGACGTTAACGCCGCTATCCTTTGCGATACGGTCGATTGATACCGTTACATACTTTAATGCGCCCATATTGACGCCTCCTTTCTCATAGCGCCAGTTTAGACCGTCGAATAGCTTCTATAAGTTCGTCGTTAACTTCGAATAATTGCGCAAGTTTGATTCGGATCGTATCGGAGATTGATTTTTTGTTTCTCTCTATTTGGCAAAGATATGACGGCGTAATTCCGAGCTGCGCGGCTAGTTGACGTTGAGACAATCGGTTTTTAATCCGAATAGCTTTAATTGTACTTCCGTTCACTAGGTTCGACCTCCTTATAAAAAATTAACTATTGCCGATAAAAAATAGACGGCCGAAGCACCTCGCCTCTGCCTTCTTCCTCACTTACGTATAGTAATACGCCATACTATGACACTTTTGCAGTCATCGTACGAAGCGCCCGGCTTAAACTGTCTTCGCGTATCCCCAATTTACCGGCAATATAGCGGACCTTAATCGTAACCTTTCCATTAATATCCGTCCGATAATCCGCCATATCGAAGCCCGCCGCCATATCCGCCGTTACTACTGCCTCGATACGTCCTAACAGCGCTGTTTGCCGCCTAGATAAGCGCTCCCGTTTCGCTTCCCCGACGCCGAATATGACGTAATCGACCGTATAAACGTATGGATCAACGTAACGCGTCTGACCGCCTATCCGTACTCTCCGCTTATCAGCGAATTGCTGGCGAATATATGCCGTCTTCGTCGCGCGGTTAATGTAACGGACCACTTCGCGCGGTGTGCGTCCCGTATCGACACGGTCGAGTGCGTATAGTAGCGCCGCCTCTATGTCCGGCCAGTGTTCCGCGATAATGGCGGCCGCTGCCTTTGCACGTTCGGACTGTAGGCGTCCGGTCAGCGCCTTATACGCCTGCCACAAGTACCCGTATGCGCCTTCGTAGTATCGGCAGAGATACGGCGCGTGTTCGATGTAATTTTCCAACGTACAATTGCGTTCGAATAATTTGTTATACTCCCCGACGTAGTAATTAAACGTTGAGCGCGGACTATCCTCGGCATAACCGCCAGTATCCGGCATTCCGTATTTTATCGTTGATAGGCGGCCGCTGAGTAAGCGGAGGCACCGCAACGCGATATAGTTAACGTCGGGTAAACCGTGTACTCCGTGATTAAGGTAATCGTAATGCATTGCCGCTTTGATTTCGTCGAGAATAGCTTGGTTGCTGTCCGCCTGGTATGCGCGGATCGCTTCGTTAATTAGCACGTTCATGTTAACCCTCCCTTATATAAACTGTGACAACAGTAAATCGTAATACCGCACATGCTTCTACGGAAAATATTTGCGCCTATATAATAACTGTCGTTGGCCGGGGACGTTTCGCACAGTGCTTCTTTAACGTAAGTACTTATTTTCGGTATTTTGGTAGTGGATTTCTCCGAAATTGTGAACGTTGTGTGAACGGAATAATCTCCCGGATATTCTCTTAAAATATTTTGAAACCATACGTACAAATGTTCGTATTTATAAACAAAAGGAACGCTCGACCATCGGTTACAGCCGCAGCCGAGCGCACATTCAATAAAAAAACGTCGAGTCAGGCGAACATGTATCGCGGCTTGTCCGCCGTATTACGCTTCAAACGAAGTAACCGGTCACGCAGAATCGTTTCCTTCGGCTTAGAGACGGGAGCGCTCAAACCTCCGTCAAACATCAGTAACCCGTATTGAGAATCGTATTCCTGGGCGCGGTCGAGTCGCGCAAGGTAGCCACGCTCAATGCGACTGAAGCCGTAATCCGCAAGAAACCGCTCTTGCTCCTCGACCGTGGAAATCTGGGAAAAAACATCGTAGGCCGTCTGATAACAGATAGTACCGCCCTGCATAAACGTGAAAAGAACATCATCCAGAGAAATATATACGATTTCAAAAGTCTTGCCACAGCGCTTAACAACGGGCATCATGTTCAACGTTAATCACTCCATTCGTTTTATTGGATGCGAAATATTATCCGGATAGAAATCCGGACAAGCGAATCCGCGACGCTCAGAAAGACAAAGAAAGCGGCTACGTTATTAATTTGGCTCATCGAAAAACACCGCCAATTAAAGCGCGAGTAAACTCCGCAGCTAGTTCAGCGATAACTTGGATAATAATACGGCGACGTGCGGAAGTTGGGCGGTTAGATTGCGGCGAGGATAAGAGAAGAATCACGTTCGGTCACCTCCTCAAACGTTGGAATGAAGCCGAGTGCGCGAAGTTGGTCCGAAGTTGCTTGCGTGCAACCGGCAACCGCGTAACGGCTGACGTCCGGAAGAATACGATTGAACGCGCCTGGCAGGACAACGATTTGCTGACGGGGCGAAATTGATGCAAGATTACATGTTACGATCATGTTTCCGGAGCGGCCGCAGCGTACGAAGCCGATCGTATGAGTGCGGTTGATACTTACGGAGCCGAGATCGAAGTTACCGGTGCTTACGTTGAAAATGTCGATTTTAAACACAGTTTTCATATTATAATGCCTCCTCATAAGTTAGCTTGTCCAATTGAACGTTAAACGTTCATTTATGGGTAAATATACCATCTGTTCGTTAAACGGTCAATAGATTAATAGGAAATATTTTCGTATAATATTTTTATGGGGGTGACTCGTAAGTGGATTGGGAAAAACATCCGGTAAGCCTGCATTGTACGTTAAAGGATATATTAAAAGAAAAAGACATTTCCGCATTGCAGTTATCAAAAGATATTGACCATAGGCGTTCAACGATAAATGACTTAATCAATAATAAGGACATAGATGTTAAACGTATTCCAGCCCAACTAATCGCCAGGTTATGTGCATACCTTGACGTTACTCCGAGTGATCTTTTCAAAGTCATACATACGAAATAAGCCTACGTTCATTTGATCGGGGCTTTTTATTTTACTCATATTGATCGTTAAACGTTCATACGCATTATAGTACCGAGGCAATAAACCACGGAATATTCCGTAAAGGAGTTGTTCGTATTGATAACGTATGTAACGATCGGCGCTATCGTCATCACCACGTCATTACTCGAAAAACGTAGTCGCGAAGCCGGCAATACAGACGGTGCGCTTGCTGCTCGCCGCTTCGGCCGTTACTTTCTACTCGCTACAAGCGCCTGGATAACGTATGAATGGATTCACGGCATCTTAACGTTGCTTCTCCTTTAACGGGTTCTACCGGTCGAAACGTAACTACTACCGTTACCGTTTGGCTAGGCCGGCGTTCTCCGCCTGTAATAGTCCGGCCGGGCGTGTAGCTAAGCGCCAGTATTCCATCCACTCTTCCGAACTTATTCGGAAATTGCCCGTACCTCTACATTCCGCTAAGTATTCCGAATACTACGCCGCAGCCGAACGTTGAAACGGAAACGTCAAGTCCGCATTAGGCCGGCGAAAAAGGATGTCCGCTTCTCTTCCGTTTTTGAGAAAGAACTAATGGTTCTAGGAGGAAGGCCCCATGTTGATTGAGATTGGATTTGGATTATTTTGTGGGTCACTTTTTACCTCTCTCCACTCCCTCCCTATCTTTTCATCTTTTTCCTTAAGTAAGGGATTCATCGCAGCCTGCAAGAAGCTCAACCTGGTGGTAACGTACGGGGCGGACCTCGCCCTCCCGAGCGTTAACAAGACGGATACGTTTCCTTGGGGCGTGCGGCTTATCGTCGGTCTACCGGTCGGCTTACCATCGCAGAAGATGATCGACAATCAGCGGGCGATTGCGGAGGCTATACGGGTCGATCCAGATAACGTTGAGATGCGGTATACAAACGACGGTCTCATCGTCGATATCATCACGTTCAAGATGCCGATGAAACTTGCGTATCAGTTCGGTCCTTCGTCGACGTCAACGTACCGTGTATTTACCGGCGTTAACAGGCGCGGCGAGCCACGGTACTACGACTTCGACGGGAGCTACCCGCATCTATTAATTGGCGGCATATCCGGTGGCGGTAAATCAGTATTATTGCGTTCAATCCTTACGCAACTCGCAACCGGTCCAGCTCCGGATATGTACTTATGCGATCTCAAAGAAGGCGTCGAACTCGGCATATTTCGGGATTTAGCGTGTGTAAAAGGTTTCGCCTCTACGTTACCGGACGTGAAGAACGCAGCTGACGAAGTTGACGTCGAAATGAAACGTCGATATGCGATCATGGCCGCTAATGGTTCGCAGCAATGGACCGGCAAGAAAACGATATTAGTCGTCGACGAACTGGCGGACTTTAAGACGCGCGCAGGCGATCCGGAGGCGAAATTAAAGAACGAAATTAAGACGACTCTGACGCGCCTATCAGCGAAGGGCCGCGCAGCCGGCATAATACTCGTATTGGCAACACAGCGACCGTCAGCGGACGTAATAGACGGATTAATTAAGACGAATATCGCAGCATCGATCTGCTTCCGTACGCGTGACGGCATACAATCCCGCATCGTACTCGATCATGACGGAGCCGCTTCGTTACCTGACGTGCCAGGACGCCTTATATATCAGACAGCGTATGATGAAACGTTGCAGGCGCCGTATCTGGCGGCGGATGAAGCGCGGAAGCTTATTGCGGACTTACCGAAGAAGACGGTCGTCCAAACTGAGGAGGAAATACGCCATGTCACTAACGATAAACCGCACGCAGGCGAAGTTAACCCGATGGACGGAGATATTATCGAGTTGTGATCGGTTCGGTTATCTTACAACGTCGCAGATTCAACGGCTTCATAACCTCGGAGGCCGCCGGAATACGACGCGGGTATTGAACGATATGAGCGAGTTTCTAACGTCGTTCCGCGAAGGAGAAACGGTATACTATCTCAATGCCCGCGGCCGGAAGGAAATCGGCAGCCAAACGCAGCGGCGGCGTACTCTTCACGTGCAGCACGCGCTCATCCGAAACGAAGTCTATATTGCATATCGGCCGGATCAATGGAACGAAGAGAAAACGTTAAAATGGGACGATCGTATTATTATCGCGGATGCTTTATATCGCTCAAACGGGGAATATACTCTCCTGGAGATTGACGTAACGCAACCGATGGCCATAAATGAAAAGAAAATCGGACTCTATCGTGAACTGCGGGACACCGGACGCTGGCAGGCGAAGAACGGACCGTTTCCGGAAGTACTGTACGTTACAGTGAGTGAATACCGGCAGAAACGGTTGGCTACACTGCTGGACGGAATGAATGCGAGGGTTATAACTGTCGGTGATTTACGGTAGGTATTAATTTCCTTATAATAACGTTTGAGGGACTTTATAACTATATTGGGGGGTCATACATGGTCATATCAATGGTTTTCATACTTATTACAGGCATTATAGAAGCGGTACTTGGCATTCCGCTTGTTGGTGGCATAATCGTAATCGCTACACAGTGGTCGATCTTAGGAATTATGTTCATACTCCATCTCATCACGTTAATATTGTGCGTTCGGAGCAAGCATCCGAAAACCGGTAGTATTCTCGGTCTAGCTGCGTCTGCCTTCGGCGTGGTACCGTTTCTAGGCATGGTATTGCATATAGTGACGGCCGTGTTCTTGTTAATTGCTGCGGCTAAGCCTAGAACTACGTAAAGCACTCTGTCGAATCTTATAACTTGCTCTTGGAATAAAGCCACTGGTAAAATATTACTAGAGGGGAGGCGATTAGATTGAGAACTGAAGAATTAGAGATAAAAGCAAATTATTTAAAGGCTTTAATAAAAGAGAAGCGTTCATTGCTCGATAAACATTATAATGATATTGATTCAAAACAAAAAGAGATTTGGGAGCTTGAGATGGATATCGATATTTCCACCGACTTAATGAGATTAGAAAAAGCCTTGAACAACAAGAGAAATGAGATAACTAGGAAACACGAGAGGCTCTACTCAATGCAAGAAAAATTTGAAGATTTGACCGCAAAAGATATGACTTCGATCAAAAAAGAAATCGAAACAATTGAAATTAAGTTATCAAAATTGCAGTAATCGAGATTGAAGGAGTAACCCTATATGGATATACAGAACCAACTTGATGCCGGCTTTTCCACGATCATCTTTAGGCAGAATGATATTTCTTTTGCCATTGGTGCAGCTAAATTTTCAGTTGTAGATTGGAAAATTCACAAGATGTATACCTGCGATTACAAAGATTTAAGAATTACTGGCACTTCAAATGAAAATGTGTTTATCGATTTTAAAGAACAAGATATTTCTACTGCTAATTTAGAAATTGAAGGTCAATCCTACCAACTCCATGAGGATAAAAAACAGAACTTAAAGACATTTATTGAAGAAGTCTCCAAAAAGATAAGTTACATGAGTAGTATTTCGAATTAATCAATTTTGTTATTTTTAAAAAACCGCCACCTTGGTCATACCCCTGTCAAGTAGACATTAGAAAAAAGCTATGCTGCCAGCGCGCACCGGTATTCAATC
>NZ_JBHSOW010000064.1:0-24528 GCF_042656405.1 Paenibacillus solisilvae
AGTCGAACGTTTAGATTCGATTCCTGGTATAGCTACTCGAATGGCAGAACAAATCTTAGCGGAAATCGGGACGAATATTAAGAAACAGTTTCCGAGTGCTGCGCATTTATGCTCATGGGCTGGACTCGTTCCTGGACATAACGAAAGTGCCGGAAAAAGGAAGTCCGCCAAAGCCAAAAACGGAAACAAATATCTGAAATCTGCCTTAGTTGAAGCCGCCCATTCTGTTGCAGCGTCAAAAAACTACCTAGGTGCCATGTATAGACGTACAGCTGCTCGAAAAGGCAAAAAACGAGCTGCCATAAACGTGGCCCATGCTATGTTGAGAATAGCCTACTATCTATTAACACGTGAAGAAATGTATGTGGACCTAGGCGAAGATTATTTTGACAAACAGAAGCAACAATCTATTGTAAAGTACGCAGTTCGGCGACTAGAAAACTTAGGTTATTCTGTGACCATAACTGAAGTCTCCTAATTATTCAAAATGCCTATCTTCTTCATTTCGGGCGCAGCACCCTTTTTAAAAAATGAGTGCGCGGCGTCTTCTTTACTATTGTCTTTTTACAGTAACAGAGATTTAATTTTCATGGGAGCTCAATGCCCAGCTGTACATATGTACAGAATCTCTGATTTTGCGACAGATCAAGACTCGATCTGTCTGATTGTCTCGGTTACGATGGATTTTACCCTCCATGTTACGAATTGCGTATTATCTTTTAACAAGGAAAGAGATGTGTGTAGACTTAGGTGAAGATTATTTTGATAAACAGAAACAAGGTGCTATTGTACGGAATTCGGTTCGAAGACTTGAAACCTTAGGCTATAACGTTACAATTTCAGAAATCTCTTGATCTACGGTTCATCAATATCCTAGGCGCTGCACATTTTAAAAAAATGAATGACTGCGTCTTCTTAAGTATTGTCTTTTTTTAAGTAGAGTTGTGCCGCTAGATTTTTAACCGGTTTTTTTTAATTGCTGGGATTGAAAAAAGTTTGAACGAGAGAACAAGCGCGGAATATTTAATGTCGTTAATTAAACTATCATGTAGTCAAATAGTTATGTACCAATGTCCGGCATGCGGAAGGCCCACTCGATCGCTTCCTCTCTCGATTTGACCTCGATTAGCGTTAAGCCGGCTAATTCCTTGGCTAATTCTCTGGTTGTATTAAACGTTTAGAATCTATTTTTCAAACATTTATATATATTATATAAATTGAATAGAAGTAATAATGCTGACTGTCCCTGTATTTATATCCAGATTCTTGGCAATGACAAATAAGCTGACATCCTTTATATTATGAATTGTGAACGAGATGCTCGAGAACATCGCGTTCATTTCATAACCTTTTTTTCTCCTCCGGTGTTTGAGAGCCACCAGAGGAACCTTGGCCCCAGCTTTATAAGCTGGGGTTCTTCTTTTCCGGTTATTAACAAAAATGAAGGCTTAGCCTACCGTTATTTTCAATCATGAACGAATTCCTGAAGAACATCGATTCATTTCATAACCTTTTTTACTCTGCGGTGTGAGAGGCACCTTTAGCCGAAATTTTTAAATAAGTTTACGCCATCTAGGCATTTCATACATTTATTAAACGTAACTTAAAGCGAAATTGTTTCACAAATAATTGATCTTATTCGAAAAAAAATATAAAAGTAAAAATTCATCCTATGATCAAGAATTATGCCTCCATTTAATAACGAACCGAGCAGACCGGAGTGTCTAAAGCAAAGCTATATCAAGTTCTCAATGTCAGGTAATGTATACTTGATGTTGGCATGTCCTAAAATATCGGCAATCAAGTTGAAGAGGATACCCTCCATCTAAAAGATCATGATCTTGGCTGGGCGGTGTCGATCCCGACGACAGATGCTGGGCGGTAATTTTTTCATTTTTTTTGTTTGTCCTGCGATTTAAACTTCATAGTAGAGCGCCCTCCTGGATGATGGGATTTTAAGGGCTATGACCCGTTTCGTACTCCCATCGTACCGAGGCGCTCGTTTTTTTGCAAAGCGGAAATTTAACGCTATACAGGAATGCTATCGTGTTCCGCATAATTCCTCCTGTAACCACGCCGGCAACAAAAATATCTGGCACATTGGTTTCATACGTTTCAGAGTCAAAAACAGGAATTTGCGTTTGAGGATCCAGCCTGTCTTTAAGTCAAAAATGGAATTATGCAAAATGCTCATATAAATGAATCTACTCAATATATCCAAAAGAAGTGCCATCAAAAAATGGATAATTTCTCGATGGCACTTTTTCACTCTTCCAAATGGATTGATAAACTTTCGCTATGACCGATTAGCTATCGAGTTCTGAAGGAATACCATCTCTGCTGCCAGTTTCTTAATTCTACGATAGTAATCTTCATCGGAGATGTCATTATCTTCATCAAATAAATCATTATGCACAAAAACATTTCCAACAGGTACAACTGCTTTTAAAAAAGTTAATATAGGTTTTAACTGATATTCTCCTACAAGAAAATGTTTATCTGACCCACCTAGGGTGACTATACCTGTTACCTTATCTTTAAGTGCATTGGTAGGTAAATGGTCTAATAAATTTTTCAGAGTCCCTGTTAAGGAGGCCTGATATAACGGAGTTCCAATTACGATAAAGTCTGCAAATAAAAGCTTATTCACTACTTCCACTGTATCTTTGTTATAGTACTGTAATGGAGTTCCTCGAACATAATCAATATCATAATCTTTCATATCAATTAATTCAGTTTGTATATTTGGTTGAATATCATTTACATGAATCAAAACATCATGAACTACTTTAGCCGTCTTAGAACCAGTTAATGCTCCTGACAATCCGACTAACTTCATATAGATCATCCCTTTCTGTTGTTATTACTAGTTTCAAAATATGTTTGAGCATAAAGCTTATCAAGCTTCATCTGTTCAACCAACTGATCCAGTCCAGAAAATTGAAGCTCTGGACGAAGATAACGATGAAACATTAACTCTACTGTTTCCCCATACAAATCACCTGAAAAATCTAGTAAGTAAGCCTCAATAGAATAGCTTTCTCCATCAACAGTAGGGCGATAGCCAGCACTGATGAGTGTATTTTTTTGCATGTTAGGTGATCCATCATTATAGATGTCAGCTACACCTAAGTAAATACCAGGCTTAGGAAGAACATACTGTTCTAATACTCCGCTTAGATTTATAGTTGGAAAGCCCAGTGTTCTACCTAAAGCTTTGCCATGAATAACACTCCCTATTACACTATAAGGACGACCCAATAACGCTTGAGCAACCTCAACCTGACCATCTCTAATCATAGTACGAATCGTCGTACTGCTAATCTTCACATCATTGGCTTTCACAAGTGGAATGACAGTTACCGGCACTTCTATTTGTTGACACAAGTTAATCAAATCATTCGTGTCAGATTCTCTTCCCTTTCCAAGATGGAAACCCTCACCAACTACAATGTGTTTAATATTTAATCTACTTAAATGCTCCATGACAAATTCCTTCGCCGAAATTTGAGCAAATTGTTTTGTGAATTGAATGTTGTAATACCTCTCAACACCGAAAAGCTTTAACAATTCCATTTTATGATCCAATGGCGTGAGTGACTTTTGAAAATCCACATCGTTCTTTAATATCCAATTAGGATGATCTGAAAAGCTCATCACAGCTAATGTACAATCCATATACTCTCGTACCTTCTGCAGAAGCTTGGCATGCCCGCTATGCACTCCATCGAACTTCCCTATAACTAGACTAATAGCAGTTGAATCCTTTGGTGGCTTTGATGAAACTTCAATGTACTCCATGATATCCCTTCTTTTATCGAAATAATCTGTTCTTTGCTACCTTCATTATGAGGAAGTAATAAAGCCTTTGTCAATTATTATACTTATTATATAATTAAGTTGATTATGTTTCATAATTAGAGTATATTAGATATAGAAACATACTACTTATCTATTGGAGGAATTATTATGTCACATCAATTACCTGCTTTACCATATGCAAACAATGCACTTGAACCACATATCGATGCGTTAACTATGGAAATTCACCATGATCGTCACCATAATACTTATGTAACCAACCTTAACGCAGCATTGGAATCTACTCCAGAGCTTCAATCCAAATCAGTTAAAGAACTTATTGCTAACCTTGATAGCGTTCCAGAAGCTATCCGTACTACTGTTCGTAACAACGGTGGTGGTCATGCTAACCATAGCCTATTCTGGGAAACTATCGCCCCTAATGCTGGTGGTGCTCCAACTGGTGCTCTTGCAGCAGCAATCGATAGCAAATTCGATAGCTTTGATAACTTCAAAGCTGAATTCGCTAAAGCAGCAACAACTCAATTTGGTAGCGGTTGGGCATTCCTAGCTGTAGCTAATGGCAAAATCGAAGTATACAGCCTGCCAAACCAAGATAGCCCAATTATGGAAGGTAAAACTCCTCTTCTTGGTCTAGACGTTTGGGAGCATGCTTACTACTTGAACTATCAAAACAAACGCCCTGACTACATTGCAGCTTTCTGGAATATTGTTAACTGGGATGAAGTTGGTAAACGTTACGAAACTGCAATTAAGTAATAAAGATGGCATGAACACTTCCAATAAACATGGTAATTACATTCAACTCATTGAAAAGAAATGGACTGCGATCATCTTGGCTCTATTTGAAGGTTTCAAAAGATTTAATGAGATCTCCCAAATAGTTTCTAATGCTTCTGATGCAATTATTTCAAAACGCTTGCGTGAATTAGAAAGCAAAGAGATTATTGTCCGACGTGTTTTTGCCGAAGGAAAACTCCGCATTGAGTATTCCTTAAGTGAGAAAGGAAGAGCATTACATCATATACTAAGAGAACTCCAATAAGTTTTCTTATATTAACTGCAGTAAAAGTGGAGGTATAGTCATATGGCATTTGTTATAACGGATGCATGTATTAATGAAAAAGCGGCTGATTGTGTAGATGTTTGTCCAGTTGATTGTATCGCAGAGGGTGAAGATCAATATTTTATTAATGCAGATGTCTGTATTGATTGTGGCGGATGTGAGGCAGCCTGTCCTGTTGGTGCTATTTATTATGAGGAAGATCTACCAGAGGATCTTAGAATATATATGGAAAAAGCCCTCCAGTTTTATAGTAATCATTAGCTTATTATGAAAATTGAATCCATACAACAGATACACTGGCCCTTACCTCATACCAAATGATTATGTAGAGGTGAAAACAAGATGATTGAAATAAGTGACAAAGCCAAATCTATCATTGACCAAATGATTATCGAGAATGGCGACAAAAAACTATTTCTAAGAGTTGGAATAGACGATGGTGGTTGTAGCGGATTGTCTTATAATATCAAATTTGATGATTCATTTTCAGAGTTTGACAAATTCATTCAAAATGAGAATTTCAAAGTTGTTTGGGACAATCGCACTGAAGAGTATTTAGAAGGTATAAAAATTGATTATATGAATCAAGGAATGACTGGTGGCTTCACGATTGATAATCCAAATGCCAAAGCTACTTGTGGTTGTGGCGCTAGCTTCAGAACTGCTACTTTTAAAGGTACTCGTAAAAAATGTGATTAACAAAAACTCGTTTCTCTTAACTGAGAAACGAGTTTTTGTTAATGTCTTATTCATGTAGCGGGTAAACCCCCGAATTATGGACAGCGAACCTCTTATCCGATCCTACACTTAGCATTACTCTGATTTACATCGTTTTACGCCGTATTAGACCTTGAACTGCTTCGGCGTTACCGTTCCTTGCTTAACGGCCTCCATGTACTCATACGGAGACAGATCGTAGATACTACCGTGGATTCGAATGCAATTGTAATCTTGAATAAACTGACTGACGACTTCGTAAGCTTGTGGATACGTCTCAAATTCATGACGGCGGTAGCACTCCGCTTCCAGGATGGAGTGAAAGGATTCGATGTGAGCGTTCTTGTTCGGCGTCTTTGGCGGTATACGCTCGTGAGTCAGTTTGAACCTCTCACACGTCTCTTCAAATCGGTGGCTAATGAACGGTGGACCGTTGTCTGATCGGATGACTGGCTTATCCGTTTTGTCAAAGAGTTGGCGCTTCATCAAAGCTTCCTGCGTGATCTGCACCAAATGCCTTGCCTCACAGGTTAATCCAAGATGATAGGTGATAATGGCACGATCAAACACATCGATGATGCTCATCAAGAAGAAGAATCGCTGCTCGCCGTGGATCCAGCCATACTTAATATCGGTTTCCCAAAGCTGATTAGAGCCTGTAATCACGCGATTGCTGGCCAGTCGTTTGGGATACTTGATCGTGAGCTGTCGCTGCGGACGAAGGACATCCATTCGTTTACAAAGGCGGTAAACCTTCTTTTTATTGATCCGTAGCATATACCGCCTTTTGAGCAGCACAGTGAGCTTCCGGTAGCCATACGACACGCCCTCGCCGGCCAGAAGCTCCATGACCCATTCGCAAATTTGCTCGTCACTGATCGTCTTTCCATCTTGCCGGTACGAGAGGCCCGGCACAGGACGACCACTGCTGTGGGCAGTTGCTGGCCGTGCTTGCTGCTCCCGATTGACATGGGCGTAGTAGGTGGATCGCTCTACTTCGAGCACGCGAAGGACGAAGCTAATGCTGTGCCCAAGCGCAATATATTTCAGGGCAATCGCTATTTTATCCGCAAGTGCGGGTTCGTTTTTTTTAGTAGGTCTTTGAGAATATCCCTCTCCAGAGCTTGCTCAACAAAGAGCTTCTTAAGCGTTTCATTCTCTTTCTCCAACTGTGCATAATCTTCGGCTGTTGGAACAAATTTTGATTGCTTGACGCTAGTCCCGTCCAGTTGATCGAGATCCTTACGATTCAACTCTCTAGCCCACCGGAGCACCATCTTCGGATCCAACTCGTGTTGCCTTGCTACGGCGGTCATGTTGCCAATCTCTTTCCCTTTGGCCACTACCATCCTTTTAAAATTTAGGTCATACTGCTTTTTCTTCATTTCATTCCCCTCCGCCTACTATTATTGTATCGGAGTAAGGGGTGTACTGTCCAAATTCATTAGGGGGCTAAAAAGGTAGCACATCTTCTCTTCGACATAACAAACATCGCTATTCATCCAAATTAGAATAAGCGATCTTTGTTACTCATCATAAAATTCTTTTAATTCATACTTAACGATTTTTACGATAGTTCTTAAACATTGATCAGTAGTTTTTTCAAATACCCTCTTTTGGTTAACATAAACATAAGGCCTTGCCCTACATAAATTGCATTGGTTAAGACAATCTGTACGAATAATTGCAACCTCAGGATATACAAGTTCGAATTTATCCAATTTTTCTACATTCATTTGATTTCGTCTACATACCTCAACTACGACAATTCCTATTCTCAAATTACTGTTCTCACTCTCTTTCAAATAATAACAACTTCAGTTTCAAGATCAATATTGAATTTTTTCTTCACTGTTTTTTGAATATGTCGGATTAATATTAGATAATCCGTTGAAGTTGCATCATATACATTTACAATAAATCAGTTATTGACAGTCACAACTATTTTACCACATTGCGGGGTTGTCCGCCGAATCAGCTAAAATGAAAATGTTGGATATGAAGCAGATTGATGGGGAATACTTTGGTTACTGCTTCTCTGGCGAGGAGGGTGACAGGTGAACAAGCTCACAACGAACCTCGATGAAAATATCCGCCGGCGTGGGCTGGCAAGGAGATTGTCGTCAGGATCGGCGCTCACACCGAGGAGCCGCTCGCGCCAAACGGTAAGCGTACCAATTCGCATGTTCGGCAAGCAGCGGACCGATAACGTCGATGTACGGACGACGCTCAGCCGCCTGCTCCACAGCCCGGGTGCCTGGCGAAACAGTTTCCTGCGAAAGGCACTCCCCGAACAGCTGCGTGTAGAGATGGATGGTTTCGAGCGTGCTCAACTGAAGGAGGACATGCTGCAAACGATGCAGGAACTCTCGGGCCGTTACAGCTTTGACACCACCTTGCAAGGGATGGAGAACACCGCGAAGCTCGGCCGGCTGACGAACGCGAACAGTGCAGCAGCGTTGACCTGAGTGTATACGACAAAATGCTGGAGCTCTCGGGAGGTATATCGCTATGAGTGTGATTCGGGAACGGGAAGTACTCCGAAGCGAGATCTCGGCGTCCTGCAAGTAGCTGGTGCTCAGCCAACGAGGCGTCACACTATGCGAAACGGAAGCGACGCCGAGGCAGGAAGAGTTTCTGTGCACCGGGTACTCGTCGAAGAAATGGAGAGCAGATAGCGCAGGCGGCTCATGAGCCGTGCCGCTGGAGGAGCTAATGACCGGCATGGCGTCAAGCTGCCGTCTTCATTACAATGGAGCGACCTGACGGACGGGACGTTTATTCAAGAACGACACAATCTGGTGTTGTATGGGCCCGTGGGTACCGGCAAGATGCACTTGGCCATTGCGGCCGGTCTCCGCGCCTGCGAGTTATGTATGACTGTAAAAATCTATTCGGTCGCAGAACTGGTGATGCACCTGACTGAAGCCAATCGCGCCGGTATGCTTGAACGGATTCTGGGGTGAGATCCAGCGCACTCACTTACTTATCCTCGACGAGTGGGGTTATGTGCCAGTCGACAAAGAAGGCTCCAGCTGCTGTTCCGTGTGATTGCAGACAGCTATAAGAGCCGAAGTCTCGTAATTACCATCAACCTGGAGTTCTCGAAATGGGGGTCTGTTTTCACAAGCACGCGCTGATGAAAGAAAGATGAAAAAGGGTAAAGTACGATTTTTTGGGGTAAATTTGACGAAATACACGTTACGTCGATCATGATATTGTTCCCATCCTCTACGTAAAATAGTCCCTATCCTTTCACAAGGTGGGGACTATTTTACGCTTACATCTATCTCTATAGCTTCATATTACTGCTGTGACCTGGCGATAGTTTGGCAGTAGGATCTATATACACTTTAGCATTATTGATTGCAGTAGGAGCTTCCCCGAAACCGACAGCTATGAGCTTCAATTTCCCAGGGTAGGTCGTAATATCACCTGCTGCGAATATGCCAGGAATGCTTGTCTCCATTCGAGTATCAACAACAATTGAGCCGTTTTGAAGCTCTAAGCCCCATTCTGAGATAGGTCCAAGTGAGGAAACGAATCCAAAGTTAACGATAAGCGCATCACAAGGAATCTCTCTTTTCTCACCGGTTTTATTAAAGGTAACCGTAATTCTCTCAATTTGTTCATCACCATGAAGATCGGTAATTTCAGCAGGTGTCACAATATTAACCTTTGATTTCATTAAATTCTCTACACTGTGCTCATGAGCGCGGAACTTGTCTCGTCTATGAATGAGTGTCACTTCTTTGGCAATAGGCTCGAGCATAAGCGCCCAATCTACAGCAGAATCACCACCACCGTTGATGATAACTCGTTGACCCGCATAATGGTTTAGATCTTTAACAAAGTAATGAAGGTTTGCTTTTTCGAAAAGAATAGCTTCTGCAAGCTCTAATCGACGTGGTTCAAAAGAGCCAACTCCTCCAGTAATAATTACGGATTTACTATAATGAGTAGCTTGATCAGTGACAATTTCGAAGTGATGCTCATCCTTTTTGATAACCTGCTGAATCTTTTCTTCCAGACAAATTTGTACGGGGAATAAGCTCATCTGTTCCGTTAAATTATTGATAAGCTGCGCTGCTGTCAGTTTAGGGAATCCAGCAACATCATAAATATATTTTTCTGGATAAAGAGCGATTGGCTGACCGCCTAACTGCGGCATACTCTCAATAATTTTTGCACTCGCTTGACGCATACCCGCATAAAAGGCTGCGAACATGCCAGCTGGGCCACCACCTATAATGGTTATGTCTGTGAATTGATCTGGTTGTCCGGTTGTCATAAACAGTTTTCTCCTCTAATTTATATATATATTATACAATAATGTATAATAATAATATCTTAGAATTAACAAAGTGTCAATGAGTAAAGCAATTTAATATAATCTAAATTACTATTGTTAGGTTCAAATTTCTACTAACTTAATTACATCTACTTTGCGTGTGGTGTCAGCTTCGCTGGTACTACCCAGTCCAAAGCTTGACCGGTTTCGAACAGTTGATACGCGGAGTTATTGAAGCGGGTCAACAATCGGGCGAGCTTGACAAGATGCTTAATGCAGAATGGCTGTCGTATTATTTTAATAATGCATTCACCGGGCTGCGGGTTTTGGCGAAGACGACGGACGAAACAGAAAAATTAAACCAAATTATCGAAACAAAGTTATCAATTCTGAGCAAAGCTATATTTTTTGTCAATTCGAGAACGATCGTTCTCGTTAAGAAGTTTTAAGAGACACAAGCTATTTATTTAGACCAATTCATACGATAACATATCTTAGTAAAAGAAATAACGAATTTCAAAGTGATAGATTTTTATCAATGTAATTTGAGATTTAATATTTAGTAATTGAAAACAGTCCCACTTGATATTTTGTCCATCAAATTATACCAATATCCTAAGCCTTACGGGGCTTGTGTTTTTAAGGCGTGAAAAAAGGAGTGCCTCCCCATCTCGAAGTGTTTAGTAACACTACTTCACATAGAAGAAGGTTGGAACCCCCAACGAACAATATTCAATAGGAAAACCTGTTTTCCTTGGAGGAAATATTAGAAATGTCACCCAGGGATATTTATAGCTATCTCTTTGCGACATTAGAGAAAGCATTTCTATGGGACAACCCCAAGAAGATATACGGTTCCTGCGCGCGGCACCGACAAATATTATAAGCTTTACAAAAAAAAGGACTGCCGTAGAACGTGTTAATGCGTATCTGAAAGAGTTAGTACTTTCAGTTGACAACATCCGGCATCCGTCATCGTGGAGCTCTATCAAAAGTTGATTTCGAACTTGCTTGTTTGACCTACACGGCTTGTAAGCTAACCGTGGATTGTGACGGCGTTATTATTCGGTTACGCTGATCGTTTGAGTAATGATTTATGAAATTATTCAAATATAATTGGTTGCATTTCCCCAAAAAATTAGCGCTTCTCACCGGAATTTAAGATGAGGAGCGCTCTTTTGCACGAGCTTTGATTTTGTACACGCATTTCTGATCACCTTTAGCTAAACAGTTGGTACGCTTCACGTCAGCATCCAGTAAAGATTCAAATAACTCAAGTTCGCAGGTGCAGGCGTGATCGTATTGATTTGCAATCTGAGAAATCGGGCAATTATGCTCGGTGAGAACATATTCTTCGGGACCGTCTTCGCCTGATTTTTCCCATTTCACTATATAACCATTTTCATTTTGAATGCCGGCTAGGAGGGCAACTTTTTCTTCTAAGTTTTTCCCTTGGATTTCACCTTTATATTTCTTGTGCAGCGTGTCTTTGCGTCTTTTAAAAAGTACTTCGACCATGTTAGGTCCTGCCTCATCGACCAGTTCATTTAACAAGTCGAGTGTGAGCGTGTGATATTTTTTCGGAAACAGATCCTCTGCCGCATCTGTTAAACTATAAACTGCTGTCGGACGTCCCATTGCTTGACGCATCGTTTTTGACTCGATTAAGCCCTCTTTCTCCAACGTATTGAGATGACGTCGAATAGCCATATTCGTTATATCCATTTGGTTCGTGATTTGGGTCGCGCTTAACGAACCTTGCGTTTTTATCATAAAAAGAATATTTTTACGTGTCGACATCTCCTCTTGATTATCCATTGACCTCACCTCCATATATATGATTAATACAACACGGCGATCCTGATCGATTACTTTGATAGAATTAAAGCACATCCAAATAGAGGATGCGCTTTTGTTCACTTATTTCGGCTGAAGAATATCATGATCGACGTAACGCTCGCCGTTCATTTCGCTGATTACGTTGATAGCTACTTTCGCGCCGTCCCCGGCTGTGATAACAGCGTGTACACTAACGCCTGCGCACGTACCCGCTGCCCATACCCCGTCAATATTTGTTTTTCCTTCAGCATCCGCAACCAACACAGTCTTGATGCGAGGTTCCGTACCAGCTTTCATTTCTACGCCGAGCTTTTCCGCCAAATCTAAGCCTAAGCCAGTGGCCAAAATTAAATGTTTTGCTTCAATAACGCCGTTTTTCTCTGTCGTGATCGTAAATCCAGCGTCATTCTTTTGTGCATTGTTGACTACGTCCTTAATGTACGCAGCACCGAACTTTTTAAACTGTTGGATACCGATGTCAACTAAGTCCGGACCCGATACTTCCTGAATTCCGTACAAATTTTCCAACCGAGCTCGTTTGGTCATTCCTTTGCCACTGTCAATTACAACAGTTTTTTTTCCGGCTTTAGCTGCAAATAAGGCTGCGCTGGCGCCAGCTGGGCCTGCTCCAATAATTGCAATATCGAACATTTTAACACCTTCCCGAATAGTTTTAAGTTAATTATATTCTAAATAACCTACAATTGCAACTAATTAAATAAATATGTATTATATGTTTGTGATAACAGACTAGCGTTGCATAAATGTTTTCACAATTTTCAAAACGTTCAATTATCTCCTCTTCCAAGCATAAAAAATCCCGGTAGCCTCCTGGCATTTGTTATTGAGCTCTCTCCCCCTTTAGTTAAATAAGAAAATTGTGATTATCGCCTTACATTTCCGATTTTCTAATGATATGCCTCGTACCCCAATCATGCATTGCAACCAAAATTGGCTCCAGTGTCATTCCATACTCAGTTATGGAATACTCCACTTTCGGCGGGACTTCGGGATATAACTTTCGGCTGATAAGGCTTTCCTTCTCTAGTTCACGCAATTGACTTGTGAGCATTTTGGGGGTATTCGAAAATTTTAGCTTGATGGGCATGTGGTGGTACCCCTTTATTAAGCTAACGTGCCCGGCGGTGGCTCCGGTGCGAGAAAAATACCGTCCGGATTAATTTTTGGCAAGCAGTTTTTGTATAAATACGCTTACTGCCATCGTTGCGGCATGATCCTTGTTGCGGATCAACGAAAAATCTCTGTCTAATCGGCTTCCCTTAATGGGAATTTCGGAAATCTCGCCAGACTCCAGCTCTTTGCGCACAACCCAGCGTGACAGGATCGCAATACCTAGTCCCGCAGCCACCGCTTCTTTTACTCCTTGGCTGCTGTTAAATACATAGGAACGTTTCGGGACGAGGCCGGCATGCCGGATGAACTGGTCGCTAAACACGCGCGTGCCGGAGCCGCTTTCGCGAAGCACCCATACTTGATTTTGAAGCAAGGTCGTCTCGGCGATTCGGATAGAGGACAAGCGGTGCCTGGCGGCTGCATTCAAAATCATTTCATCCTTCATAAAAGGAGTTACGATCAAGTCGGTTGCCGCAACATAGCCTTCAACCAGGCCGAGATCGAGCATATCGCAAACAGCCGCGGCAAAATATATTCCCCAATCGTGAAGCTGGCCCCGACTTGAAGCGATCCGGTCACCATATTGTGGAGCCTGAAAATGCTTTGCTTCGCTTCTTCATACAAAGCGAGAATTTCCTTCGCGCGCTTATATAGAATCTCGCCCGCTTCGGTCAGCTTCACATGCTTTGGCGAACGATGCTTGGCTCCAACCTCATTTTCAAGATTGCGTATATGCAAACTGACGCCCGGTTGGGAAAGGTTTAACATTTCGGCCGCACGGGAGAAATTGCTCTGCTCCGCCACCGCGATAAATATGCGAAGCGTATCTACGATCAATCCGATTCCCCCTCAATGCTCCCATAGTATACAGTTTCCTCTCAGGCGGCAATCAATCATAAGTTTTTCTCATGATTCGGATAACAGATCGGTATTTCCCTTCCGTATTGAATAGCCGTACAAAATAAGACCGAGGGAGTGAGGACAATGGCACACGCATACGCCCATGCATTGAAAAAGAAAAAGGGCTTCGGTTTTGCGCTAGGAATCGGATTAACGCTGGCGCTTGCGGTGATGGCAAAATATTTGGCTGGGTTTCCGTTCTTAACCATTATGGGCCAGCTCGTGATCGCGATATTGCTCGGTATCGCCTGGAGAGCGGCGTACCGGAGCAGGCGATGGCCGGGATTTCCTTCTCCAGCAAATGGCTGCTGCGCTTCTGCATTTTCCTGCTCGGCATGCGGCTCAACCTGGTGGATATTGCCGATGCGGGACCGAAGGTGCTGGCCATCGCGGTAATTAACATTGTATTTACGATCTTTGAAGTATACGGGATTGCGAGACTGTTCAAAGTGGAAAAAAGACTCGGCATCCTTACTGCCTGCGGGACTGCGATATGCGGCGCGGCTGCCGTCGTAGCGATTTCGCCGCAAATCAAAGCGAACGATGATGAAACCGCGATCGGCGCGGCTACCGTAGCGATATTCGGAACAATTTTCACCCTGATTTATACGCTGCTCTTTCCGGTACTCGGATTGACGAACCAAGGGTACGGCATTTTCGCAGGCGCAACGCTGCATGAGGTGGCGCACGTCATCGCCGCCGCAGCGCCTGGAGGCAAAGACGCTGTCGATCTGGCAGTCATTGTTAAGCTCACGCGAGTTGCGCTGCTTGTACCGGTAGCTATTGTGATTGGCACCTGGGCAAGCCGGGCAGAGCGCAAAGAAAATGGAAATGAAGCTAAAGCAAACTGGAAATCGATCCCGATTCCGTGGTTTATTTTCAGCTTTCTCGCGATGAGCGGTGTGAATACGCTCGGCGTTATTCCGGTTGCGCTGGCGACTCAAGTGGTTGTAGCATCTTATTTACTTATCGCAATGGCGATGGTTGGACTCGGACTGAATGTTGACATCGCTACGTTCCGCCGACTTGGGATGAAGTCGTTCCTCGCCGAGGTGATGGGCTCGGTTCTACTGTCTGGCTTAGGGTTTGTGCTGGTGCATCTATTTGGTTTGAGCTAATTCGTTATGTCGTCGGCGATACAGGATAAACCGGGCTTAAGTAGGGTTTGCTGAATGTCAAACATTGGGCTAAGATCCGAGAGGCATCATACGATCTGAGATTCATCCCTACGCGAAAATTATGGCAATCGCCGATGTATTTGACGCCCTTACTTCCAACAGGGCCTATCGCGGAGCTATGCTGCCTCATGAAGCCATAGAGATTTTTTTTACCGGATCAGACTCGCATTTTGAACCCGAGATAATCAAAGTATTTCAGAAATCGTAGCCTCCCGTCGGAGTGACCGTCAAACTGAACACAGGCGAGACGGCCGTTGTCATTCAATATTTGTTCAATACTCCCGGGCGGTCGATTGTTCGAGTGATTAAAGATCCGGGGGACAGCCTTTGGATAAGCCTTATGAGATTGATTTTGTCCAAGGAATTGATGGTGATGATCACAGAAAGTGATGCCATTTTGTAGCTTATGTGCGTTAATACAATGCTGCGTTATCCTGCCCGTTCGGAGTTGAACTAATGTATCCGTTAGCGTAGCAATTTCAGATTTATGAATGATACTTACCTACTGGAGCATCTAGAACCCATTCCAGAATTTCAATTTTACCCCGAGTGTCATTTATTTCATCTTTGTTTAGAGCTGGTTCTAGTCTTTCTTCCATCTGTTTTAGTTGAATAATCATTCGTTTAATCTGATCCTCTGACCTCATCTTAGCTACCTCTTTCCAAATGAATATAATTTCAGCACTCGTTATTAAACTTCATATAAGAGCGCCTCCTTGATGGTGTTGGGTGTTAACCCGTCGACAAACATCCCCGTGTAACATGGCCCGAAGCATTGCACGACCCAAGCGGTCAACGTGGAATGTCGGACCGCTCTTGCTTGGATCTGAGAGAGACCCAAATTCAGACAACCGGAAGTGGACTAACAATGGTTATTGATAAAGGCCTTGGATGTCACTCTTTCACGGATTTGCTTGAAACGGCTGGTGACTATATAGATTGCATCAAATTCGGTTTCGGGACAGCACCTCTTTATCCAAACGACATTTTAATTAGCAAAATCGAACTAGCAAAACGTTACGGCCTTACTGTCATGCCTGGAGGAACCTTTCTCGAAACCGCCATCCAACAGAATGTCGTACCTGCTTTCTTTAATTCTGTCTGTCGTATTGGTTTTAATGGCATCGAGGTGTCTGATGGAACGATAGAGGTAACACGTTCTCAACGTTCAGAGCTAATTCGTGAGGGTGTAAAGCTGAGATTGAGAGTGGTTACAGAATACGGCAAGAAGTTATCCGGGTCATTGATTGATGCTAACTCACTTGCTGTAACAGTTGATGAGGATCTGTCCGAAGGAGCGGATCTTGTAACGATTGAAGCACGAGAATCCGGCAAGGGCGTTGGCTTGTTCGATGAGCGAGGGGATTGCAGCGAGGGCGTACTGGAATCCGTCACACGCATGCTTGGAGATTGTAGACACATCATGTGGGAAACGCCATTAAAGCAGCAGCAGGTTCTGATGATCCAAACGTTTGGCTCCAACGTAAATTTGGGCAATATTCCGCCCTCGGATATCCTTTCGTTGGAAACTTTACGACGGGGTCTGCGTTCAGATACCTTCCATTTAGGTGATCAGGTAACTCCGTTTTTTTACATGATTTAAGACGGGGAAATAGGAGTTAGATTATTGATGGAAATTGTTCCAGCATCAATAATGAGCCATGGATTTTCAAGCTCGAAGTGAATAGGCTTGCTTGTTCAGCTGATCTAGTCTGGAACTTGCATCATGCAAACGTGCTTGATTCAGCAGCTGATCAAAACTCGCGATAAAGGAAGTAGCTATCTCAATATCTTTTTGCTCCTTGGGAGCTAAGGCAAATAAACCTCGCGTGATCCCCCAAGATCTGCGTCCAGAACCGATGCTCGAATAAAGCTTATTCTCCCATTTCCGATTACCTCCTTCTTGTTCTTTCACCAAGTTTATGTATGAATCGGAATGTTATGATCAAATCCCGAATAGTAAACAGGTTTGAGAATACCTCAAATAACAAATGGGGCTGTCCAAAGCCAACGCTTAGGGCAGCCCCTTCATTGTTTTCGAAATTAATACTTCAACGAACACATAAAAACAAGGTGGATATTAAAATGTTGCTTGAAATTGTTTTAGATCCTCTAGAAGTTCTTTTGGTAATTCTTTGTCCTCGCTAAATGCTTTTGTTAAAGTAGTTGCTACAAATTCAGCGTTAACAACATGTTGTTTTAAAATAAGACTGAGCGTGTCCAGTTGTTGGCTATTTTCGACATACTCGTGTAAGCGACTCATTTTAGCCCTCCTTTTTAATAGAAATTTGAAAGTTATGATAATTCTTTGTAGCGTGAACATATATAATATTTCTAATATGTATTAATTTATTCATAATTGATCAGTATACATACTTATTTATGTCAATTATATGCATGAAACGTTTTAGCTCCTCAATCAAATCAGGAAACCAGGGTGGAAATACATAGAATGGATTCAAGTGTATGAAGGTAATGGATAGAAAATCATGTATTGAGACAAATTAATTGTCGTAAAATGAATTTAAAAATGAATTTAAACAGGAGGCAATACAACATGGCAGCCCATTTGGGAGCACACGAAACGATGGAAGTCCATGAAATTTTGACATGTGCCATCGATGGAATTAACCAATTTCAATTGTACCGCCCTTTCGTAAAAGATCAGGAGCTTCTTCAAATGCTTGATCATCAGCTTCAATTTATGATGAATGAGTATAATGGAATGGTACAAACGATAAACATGCAGGGGCAAGGACAAGCCGTACCGTACCGTTCTCCGAAAAATCTTCAACCGACTTATGGTTTAGATCATCCTGCAGCGCAAAGTCCAAACCTGTCGATGAACCAAATGGATGACCGTGATGTTGCCAGTGGTATGCTTGGTTCTCATAAAGCTTCTGCCACGATGAAAATGATTGCTGCTCTTGAGTGTGCGAATCCGCAACTTAGACATTTGATGCAGCAAGGTGCGGTAAACTGTTCTGAACAAGCTTATGAAGTATGGCAATATATGAACCAAAAAGGATTTTATCAGGTTCCGACAATGAAGGAACAAACTACAAATACCGTGCTAAACACTTACCAAACTGCAGGAAACATGAATGCATCATACACGATGGCACCGCCGCAAACGATGATGCCGCCAACAAATAGTTTCAGACAATAATGAATATGCCTTCTCGACTTTAAGCCAGTAGTGTTATACATTTAAATCTTAAAGACAGCCATACCCAATCGGTATGGCTGTTCAAATTTTTCTTTTTTCGAGACTCTGATTAACTTTCCAAGCATCTGCCGACATCGTGCGTGGATGAACCGTATATTCCTGCTTATAAATATCAGGACCTAGTACCGAAATCATGACCATGCAATTGATCTCCAGTAATATCCCCCCAATAAGAATCACGGCCATGCCTACTTTTTTGGGATTGCTTGTTTTGTTTAAATAAGGGAAGAACATCGTAATTAGTACGGTTTCACCAAATGGAAAGGCTAAAATCGAAGGAGAAGGATAAGGAAATACCGCATTCAATAAGGGTTTTATTCCATCGCCTAATACAGGTGAAAGCCGCTTGAGATCGAATTGGTCAATGCTTATTGTCATGAGAATCCACATGGCAACCATTAACAGGATATAGATGGGAAACACCATTTCACCCATTAGGCCAAATACTTCAGTGCCGCCTCGAAGGCTGTAAATCATCAATACCATAAAGCAACCGATCACGACAACCATTGGAGTCTCAGTTAAAATCGAACGATAAGCTCGCCAAAACCGCCTGGAATGACGAATGACAAAAAAGGGAGCTGCAGTATAGCAAGTCCTCCACTAGCGTTTTCCATTAGTCATAATGAACGAAACGGCTCCCATCGCTTAACGTAGGTTACACTTGGTCATAATGTTACTACTCTATGCTGGGCTCGTTCCTAAAGAATACTCTAGTGGATCAAATCGTTGGCAAGGTTCGATTACGAAGACCCTCAACAATTACATTAACACCCAAATCAGAAAAACTCTTAATTGTGTAATTAAACATAGAAATAATAGGCTGTGAGATTATTCCTGCAATTTTCCGGTGTTCTTCATCACTGACTACTTCGCTTATCTTGGGAATTTAGAAGTAAGCCATCCCGTATAATTATCGAACATTCCAGTAGCGAACTCATCTAGTGATAAAATGTAAAAAATCCATCTCAGATTTGCTAATGAGACTGTTGGATATACTTGTCTTCCCAGAACTTGATGTACCATTTAAAACGATTATTAGTCCTCGCTTCATAGAAAATACCACCTCTCTCCAACATTTTTATGTCGGCAAATCCAAAAAAATGGATATCTTATGCGTATTTTCTGTAAGTTCTTGTCCGGAGAAAAAGACAAGAACTTGCATGCTTTAAATAAAAAACCGCGCTATGCGCGGAATTGAATCTATGTATGTTCTTGTCTTTTTTACATTTTTGTTAAAGAATCCACGCGCCACTAGAGTTTTATACTGCCCATGTAATTTTTAAATTAATTTTCGATTAGTATCTATATGATTGTAATGCTCAATGCAAATATAAAGTGTTCTTGACTTTAAATAGGCAGTTCAAGAATACTTTTGGAGTTGCAGGGTGATCAAAATTAGATTGTATTTAATTAAGGGAGAATTTTCCTATGCATACTTGTTTAACATGAGATGAGCAGGATGGCTGAACAGTGATAATCCCTTTTTACCTAATAACAATGGGGTATATTTATCTAAAGCTAGATGGATTTCGAAAATATCTCAAGATAAACTGAAAGAATTTTAAGTGGAGCGTTGTAGCAAAAAGATAAAAAGAAAATGAATATAACAATGTCCATCCGTTAAACTTGAAGACGTTAAAAATGACGGCTAGCCACTCAAAGCCAACAGATAGTAGAGACCACATTATTACGTACAGTGTAAAGAATAATCCCTTTGGATTGAACTTGTCAAATAAATATACAGACAGTAGAGCGTAAGGGGAATACATAAAATATGTGATGATATCAGTTACTTCATATTTCTTTAGATCATTGATATCATACAAATCCAATGGTGGAGTTGCGATTGTATGATCCATGATAATAGCAACCGTAACGGTGAATAAGATAACCAACACAGATATTACATGAGGATATCTTTTGGGGACAAATAATAGCCATAAATATCCCAATACACTATTGAGAATGATGAACCACTCGTTTTGATCAAATTTATCGGGTAAAGGCAACATTTAGCCCATCTCTTTTCTCAATAATTTCTGAAACCAGAGCCACGAATAATTGACCAGCAAGAAGATGATAAGCCACTCCGCAAAGGACCACCAAAGTTTCCAATATTTGAAGGTATAGACGTTTAGAGCATTGGCAAGATATTCGATGCCAACAAGGATCGAAATGCCCACTAGTAACCAAGTCCACTTTTTGTATGATTGACCACCTTCTAAACTGCGATCTAAATACCAAATGATGAGCAAAGGGATTAGAAACACTCTCATAAGTGCCATAGTCCAATAATGAGCTGGATGATCGCCAAAATCAAACAATCCCAAATTTAAGGCGAATATGGTCATGAAATTATGGTGGATAATATTTACAACTATCCAAATAAAGATAATTTCGAACAGATGGAGATTCTTTTTTGATACTGCGTAGGAGACATTCATAATCATAGTTATTGAAAAAAATATTGAAAATACCATAGTGATCGCTCTCCTCCAAAACGCTCCTTCTAAATTCAATTGTTAGCATAAGAAAGAAATAATAAACTTGACCTTACCAAAATCTAGACAAATTAAAAGGCTGCCGAATTTACCACCCAACTCCATAATGATCAATCAGAGGCTCAGCCTTTTTTTCTAAAAGTGTTATCCTGGGTCTATTTTAATTTGCCCTTTTTTAAGGTTTCGAGCTTTTTAATTTTCATGGGAGTTCAACAACAAGAGTAGAGAACTGAACTTCATTGGAGGGTGAAATTTCCAGCTCACTCTGCACATAAAAAAGCTCCTCCCGCTTTACGAAGCGGAGAAGCTCTTTCGCATGTTCTAATTACGTTAATGGGTACACATTAGTTTGAACTTCTCCTCGGTTTGCTAGCCGCTTTAATGTCCACCTGATTGTCGGAATCGCCATACGGCGAGTAGGATGTGTATTCGTCACAAACAAACTTTACAGGAGTCCTCACGACTTTCCAGGTACTTTTTTAACCATACCTTGCATTCGGTGGTAAAGTAAACTTCCCTTTGTTTCGCTCCCTTGCCGTTTACAATCGTTGAGCAATTCTCCCAGTTAAGATCTTCAATGTTGATCTTCTGTACCTCCCCCACACGGCAGCCGGTACTATATAGGAACTCAAGCAAAGCTCGTTCTCGAAGGGAAAGACAAGAGATCTTCAAATGAATCACATCCGCCGTAAATATCCGCACCAGTGGAAATCGCTCAAGAAAAATTGGGAGCAGGTCTTTTCAAAGGCGGAAGTTACCGTAACGGCAAAACTGACGATTAAAAAATTAGGACTGACAAGTGCGCTGCTAATGTTAAAGGAAAATGAGATCAAGAAGTAAAGTCAATAAGAATCAGCGTTCTTGCTCGCCGTCTACTGCTTCTGGTCTAGCAGGTGCGTCGTCAGATTGTTGAGCGCTTCGGACCAGCCGTCGTAGAAGTACTGATCGCCGGGGTGACCGGCGCATCCGCGCAGGTGGAAGATCATCTCTTAGCAGCACTAAACGATTGCTGTTAGACGCATTCTCATTTTCAATTTAAAATCTATCCGTTTTACCAATATAACGAGCTAATAAACAAATTACCAATTTAATCCATGTGTTTGCGGGCGGTGTCAGCTACGCTGGTACTACCCAACAAAGCTGCCAATCGTTCCTGCGGCAGCCTCCTGGCATTTGTTATTGAGCTCTCTCCCCCTTTAATTAAATAAGAAAATTGTGATTAACGCCTTACATTTCCGATTTTCTAATGACATGCTTCGTACCCCAATCATGCATTGCAACCAAAATTGGCTCCAGTGTCATTCCATACTCAGTTATGGAATACTCCACTTTCGGCGGGACTTCGGGATATAACTTTCGGCTGATAAGGCCTTCCTCCTCTAGTTCACGCAATTGACTTGTGAGCATTTTGGGGGTAATACCTACAAGTGCTTTTTTAGTTTCGCCGTATCGCATTGTACCCTCCGACATGAGATGCAACAATATGATGGGCTTCCATTTCCCAACCAAGATTGAAAGAGCGTCTTGTACTTGACAATACTGAGGTTTAAATTTCATTGTATCCTCCAATAGTATCTTTTTGCATACTATATCACATTGAAGTGCGTACTTACTACATTCGCCATTGCATCTTATAATACAACATGTAAACCATTTGAACCTAATAACGCAAGCGAAGGTATTCACTTGGGTCACATCGAGCACCCTAAAAAACAAAGCGAAGGTGAGATAAATGGAAAAATACAGGATTGATCCAAATAAAGGTTTGGAATTCGGGATTTACACGTTAGGAGACCATATCCATAATCCATATACTGGAAATCGTATTTCTGCTGAACAGCGAATTCATGAAATCATTGAATTGGCTAAGCTGGCTGAGCAAGCAGGTGTTGACTTTTTTAGTGTAGGTGAAAGTCATCAGGAATATTTTACAACTCAGGCTCATTCTGTTGTTTTGGCAGCAATCGCTCAAGCCACAAAAAAAATTAAAATCGGAAGTTCCTCCACGATTATAAGCACATCCGATCCCGTTCGGGTGTATGAGGATTTCGCAACAATCGACTTGATTTCCAATGGTCGCGCGGAAATCGTTGCTGGTCGTGCTTCCCGTATCGGGCTATTTAATTTATTGGGTTACAATCCTCGGGATTATGAAGAACTGTTTGAAGAAAAATTCGAATTGTTGAATCAGCTAAATGAAGAAGAAGTCATTACATGGAAAGGACAATTTCGACCACCGTTAAACAACGCTCGGATTTATCCAAGACCCAAAAACGGCTCGCTACCGATTTGGCGTGCAGTCGGCGGTACCCCTGCAAGTGCCATAAAGGCTGGTTATGCTGGTGTGCCCATGATACTCGCTACGTTGGGTGGTCCTGCTATGGTTTTTAAAAGATCAATTGATGCGTACCGGGAAGCCGCCAAAATAAAGGGGTTCGACC
Organism: Paenibacillus solisilvae; assembly: GCF_042656405.1. NCBI lineage: Bacteria > Bacillati > Bacillota > Bacilli > Caryophanales > Paenibacillaceae > Paenibacillus > Paenibacillus solisilvae. The sequence goes on from NZ_JBHSOW010000064.1 coordinate 23,122, forward strand.
CAGCCGCTCTTCCGGTTGGAACAACCGGCTTTTTCTATGCAGCTGAAACAACGCAAGATGCACTGAAGGAGTATTATCCTCACATTAATGAAGGAATGAAGGTAACGAACGGACAAGGGTTTGCGAAACAATTGTGGGCACAAGGTGCTGATACCAGTAGTGTCATGAATGTCGGCAGTCCACAGCAAATTATTGAAAAAATTCTTTATCAACATGAACTGTTTGGTCATCAGCGATATATCGCTCAAATGGATTTCGGCGGTGTTCCATTCGATAAATTAGCAAAGAACATCGAGATCATCAGTAAAGAAATCTTACCCGCTATCCGAAAGTACACGGCAACAAAACAGGAGGCTGAGCAAAAATGAAAATGGTTCTCTTATCCGGTTCAAAAGTGGGTTCAAAAACAAGAACAGCGTTGAACTCCGCACAAAAAGTTCTCGCTGAAAAATACCCAGATGTTGAAACGACATTAATTGATTTAGGCGAATATGATGTCGAATTTAGTGATGGGCGGAATTACCTGGAATATGAGGGCGATACGGGTGTTGTGACGAATAGCATTATGGAAGCAGATGCCATTTTGATTGGAACACCTATTTTTCAGGCATCGATTCCAGGTACATTAAAGAACATCTTTGACTTGCTCCCAGTAAACGCATTTCGGGATAAAGTTGTAAGCATGCTTGTGACCGCAGGTTCTTCTAAACACTACTTGGTAGCAGAACATCAGTTGAAGCCGATTTTGGCTTATATGAAAGCACAGATCGTTCAGACCTACGTATTTATCGAAGAAAAGGATTTCCATCGCAAAGAAATTGTCAATGATGATGTCCTCTTTCGAATTCAACGTCTCGTTGAGGATACTGTTTTGTTAACAAAAACTTATACGAAACTTCGCGAAGAGAAAGAAGCAGAATACGGTTTTTAATCATAACGCAACCAGTCATTTGATGGGTCGGGTAGACTCTTTGATGAATAAATAAGCTAGTAACAGGGGGAATTGCAATGGACAATTCTACACTCCATCCGAAATTTATATCTTCCTTGAATTATTGGGAAAACCTTGTTCTAATGGTTTATTATTATTCTTGAATAAGGAGGTCATGACCCTGCCCCGCATAGATAGACACATAGAAAACCTCTATAATATACGTGGAGGGATTTAATATGGGGCAGCGGAAGAAGTTTGACAAAGCATTTAAGGAGCAAGTAGTACTACGAATCTTGGCTAAGGAATCAACAGTAGGCGATACGGCCAAGGAACTGGATGTTCACTACACCACAGTCCGAGACTGGGTGAGAACGCATAAACGTGATGGAGAAGGCGCATTTCCGAGCAGCGGGAACTTAAAGCCTGAAGATGATGAGATGCGCAAGCTACGAAAGCAGCTCGCAGACTTAAAA
>NZ_JBHSOW010000065.1:0-30346 GCF_042656405.1 Paenibacillus solisilvae
GATTTGACACGTTTTTTTATCAGGCGAACCGTCCATCAAGTGAGTAACCTACTTTTGGGACAGCCCCTCTCTTCTGTATCAGACACTACCTTCATTCAATCCCGATTGTAATTGCTGCTGCAGGGCAAGAATCGCTTGTTTGGCTTTGATTATTTGCTCTTTCAGGTCAATAATTTGCTGGAGCTCTGCCGCTCCTGAAGCAGTATGACCTGCTTGTTTTGCTTGTTTGTCTGCCTTCACTTGGGCCCAAAGTGTCTGTTTCTGAGTTCGCAGAGATTCAATCGAATCATGCTGCGATTTGAGCTGATTCTTCAAGCTTGTTAATGATTCCTTGAGCGCTGCTTTCTGCTCCTTTGTCATTGCTTTGCGTGCGGCCTTATTCAACTCCGACTGTGCCTTAATTTGTGTTTGCAGAGCCTGCTGCTCCGCTCTAAGGGACAGAAGCTGCTTCTTAAGTAAAGCCGTTTGTTCCTTCCATGCGAAGTTCGCCGTTTGCTGCTTGGATGCGGGCGCAGCTGACGAATCTGTGCTGGCTGCAAAAACAGATTGCGCTGCACCAACCGTTAAAGCTAGTCCCAACACCGCGACAATAAATTTCTTGTTCATCCTGTCATCTTCCCTCCTGCTTACGGATTAAGCTTACATCCATAACTCTACAGGGAATATATATCAAAAGTTTGTCATGTGCGATTGAGAGGAAGCTCAACATGCATTTCCGTACCTTTACCTCGTTCCGGAACAGCCCGAATCGTACCCTGATGAGCCTGTACGATATAACGTGTAATCGTAAGTCCGAGTCCAGAGCCTTTGGAGGAACGACTGTCATCCGCTTTATACAGACGATCGAATATATGCGGTATATGTTCAGCGCTGATGCCCTGACCATTGTCTTGAACGATTAGTTTTACCTTCTGTTGATCCGCAGCCAATTGAACGGTAACCGTGGTTCCTTGCTGATTATGGTCAAGCGCGTTTCCAATCAGATTAATAATAGCTTGCCTGAGTCGTACCGGATCGGCCTTTAAGATAATAGGCGTATGCTTATTGGATACGAATTGCAGCTGTATTCCCTGAGATTCAGCCTTATGCTTGAATTGAAGCACAGTCTGATCCGTAAGTTCCGTCATGTCTATCCTCTTAAACTCAAATTGGATTTGATGCTCCTCGAAAGCAGACAGCTCATGAATTTGATCAATTAGCTTGCCGAGTCTTAAAGATTCCTGCAGGGAAAGCGCTATAAATTCGGATTGCTCTTCGTTTGTTAGAATGCCATCTGTGAGTGCCTGTAAAGTACCTCTAATACTGGTAAGCGGTGTGCGCAATTCATGAGCGATCTCCATGATCAATCGCCTTCTCCGTTCCTCTACACGCTCCATTCGCTCAGCCATCATGTTAAAGGAAGCGCCCAGACGCGCGACTTCATCTTTACCATGAATCTCGACGCGGCTGGCAAATTCTCCGTTTGCAACCGCCATAGCAGCCTCACTCATCTTCTGAATCGGACCTGCGATGCGGCGTATGGCAAACCATAGCAGAATGATTAATGGCCCTGCGCATGCAATAGCAACCAGCCAAATGCTTCTGCGAATTGGAGCAGCTAACTGCTTAACATCCGCTGCCGGTGAGTAAATGAAGGCGGAAGCGACGATTCGATTATCCTTCTTTAATGGAAATCCAACGATTAGCATCTTCGTGTCATCTTGGTTTCGAAACTTCTCGATCTCCTCGACTCGATTTCCTTCGCTTACAGAGGTTACCCAGCTTCTGATATCGGGACGCACGCCTACTTCGTATAGCTCCTGCTTGAGCACTTTCATTTTCTTGCCCAGGATCGTAATCGAAACATGGTTCTCCTTCTCAATCCTTCTCAATTCCTTACGGAAATCCGCTGCCTGTAAATCCCCTTGGCTAAATTCTTCATAGGCCAGCTCAACGGACTCAGCCCGTTCATTTAACTGCTTCAAGCCCTGGCGGTAATAGTCCCGCTGCACCAGCCAGCTGACCGTAACGGTCAGGATCAGAAGAATGGTAATCGTAATAGAGAGCGAGACAACGAGCCATCGTCGAAAAATGGAATTTAACATGCCGAGGCTGCCTCAAGCTTGTATCCGATACCCCATACCGTAGTCAACTTCCACCCCTCTCCCGCTCCCAATTTACGCCGAATCCGCTGAATGTATAAATCAATGACACGATCCTCGCCGTCAAAATCCCATCCCCAGATTTGAGCGATTAACTCTTCCCGGGAAAAAACCTTGCCTGGCCGGTTTATCAAGAAGGCCAACAAATCAAATTCCCGTCTTGTAAGGGTTACAGGCTCCGAATTAACCGACACTGTAAAGGAATCCAATCGCAAGCATAAATTTCCAACACTTAGCTCATCCGCTTCAACCAGGGCATCCTGATGCGATCGTTTCCATTCCGATCGTCTAAGAACGGAATCGATCCGTGCGAGCAGCTCGTTTGGATCAAAGGGCTTGACCAAATAATCATCTGCCCCGATGCGAAGCCCCTCAATCCGTTCATGTACTTCAGCGCGCGCAGTCAGCATGATGATCGGAATTTGGTTTCCCGCTCCGCGCAGCTGCCTGCATACTGCCCAGCCATCCAGCTTAGGCAGCATGAGATCGAGCACAGCAAGGTCAAAGCCTCCGGACTCGATCCTGTTCAATGCCGACTGCCCATCATATGCTTCTTCCACGTCATGGCCGTTTTTGCTCAGATACAATTGAATAATTCTAATAATAGAAGGATCATCATCGACGACTAATATTCGTTTAGTCACTGCTCTCACTCCGATCTACAACGGATGGATGGCATGCAGAATTAACTCACCATCTACAATTGCATCTTCTTTGGTGCGCCCGATAATGCGATTTACTAAGATGAGCATAATTTTGCTTACAGCAAATGCTGCAATGAGGATGAGGATAAAGTGGTAAAGCCGTTTATACAGCTGGTTCGTAACTTCCCTATAATCATACACCATCGTAACGACATTTGCGGGGTTAAAGTAACCATTGCCCGGCGTCGTCACTGGTATGAATATAGAAAAAAAGTAGAGACTGCCGTCACTAGCCAAAATGACCATAAACACAGCCAGAAGTACATATACATACCTGAATCGAAGCATGTTATAAATAAGAGGTATGTTCATTGAACATACCTCTAGTAAACATGTGTAGTTATGGTTCCGATATCCATACCTGATCGCCCACCTGTAGTTCACCTGTTTGAATCACAGAGGCGTAGACGCCAAAATTAAGATTCATCTCCTCATTGACCTTCTTCAAGATATTAACGTCACGCTCGTAAGTATCTGGATGAATCGTGATGAGAGAACAGCGTTCGCATGGCTCATTAATCTGTAATTCTGTGCTTCCAATGCGGAGACGACTGCCGATTAAATCTTCATCGCTGCCTGCAAACTCACTGCTTAACGAGACTACAAGGTTGGGTCTAAACCGCCGGATATCGAGTCGATTACCTGTGAGCATCTCGAGTTTATGAAGGGAGCGGTCCGTCACGATTAATATACTTCCCGTATCGACTGCTAATAGGTCTGAACCAGACGGTTTATAACGAATCATATGAATAGTCTGATCGATATGGGATTGGATATCATTCAATAAGCGGCTGTCCCACCCTAAGATCTGTCCGTCTGGAGCCGTAACTTCCACCTGCGGAAACGCATCAGGCAATTTGCTCTCACCTAATCCGGCCTTATATCCGAGCAAGAGCGGAAGCTGCCTCGCCGTAATATACCGGTCCCAGCCTTCCTTTGATTCATCGGTAAAAGCATGGCTGCGATCTCCGTATATACCATAGGATGCGATTACGGCTTTCTCCAAATCCTCGCCGGCCATGGACTTGACGGGATATCTGGAGATTTGCCTAATAGCGCCAATCGAACGCTGATGCACAAGTAATCACTCATTTCTGTTCACGATGATGAAATCAATATAGCATAACTTTCATTCATTTTGCGCCAAATATTGGTTCATCATGTGAAACTCGCGGTACAGCTGGAGAAGCTCCTTTTCCTTAAGCTGTATGAGTTGGTTCAGCTCCACCATTCTTTCCTCGATGACCTTCAAATCCTCCCGCTTAACCTCACTTCTGATACAGCCAAATGTTTCAGTGGCCCAAATCTCAGCGGATGGCCGTCCGTCTCTCCGATAAATAGCGGAGAATGCTTCAAATATGGCATTAATGATTTGCCGCCGCTCATAGCTCATAACCCCAAGCCCGTCCTTTGCATGCGCAACCGCCTGCATGAGCTGAAAATCATTCAGTTTCCCACGTGTACTCTCGCCTCTCTCAATCTCGCTGGCCAGCTCCGAGTAGACGGATTGAAACAACTCTGCTTCACTCATCATCTCTTCTAAAGTGATTGTCGATGGTTTGTCCATTCCATCACCTCCTTAATTGTGAATACGACTGATCCTTATAAGCTTCGTATCCATTTTCGTTTTTAGTCCTTTTCGCCTAGATAAACCACAAAATACTCGTAAACGAACGAAATACAGCAGGGCAGGGGATAAAATACGAGTAAAAGTAGCCCTCGCCCGCAGCCGGCTGCGATATCTGCTGTATCCCTTAGATATCCGATCTGATTAACAGAGACTAAGCCGCATTGTCCCTGCCAGCACTCTTTACAATTTGATTGAGAACCTCGGATGCGACTAATCCTACAGCGATTGCACCGGATATCAGAAAGGCTTCGGCAGCCGTCCCCAGCGCAGCCGTATAATCTTTCTGCACGAATTGCCGCATGGCCTCATAAGCAAGCCCGCCAGGAACGAGCGGGATAATGCCCGAAACACTATACACAATGATAGGCTTCCGGTAGACCTTGGAGAATAGATGACCGGTAATCGTAACGGCGAATGATGCAGCAAGTGTTGCTATCACCGGATCAATGCTTCTCTTACACATGAGGTAGGTCATCCAGCCCAGCATCCCAATAAACCCGCAATGGATGATAGAATTACGCGGCGCATAGAAAAGCACTCCAAATGCTGCTGATGCAATGAAGCTTGTCATTAAATGTGCCAGGATCACGCCCATCTACTCCCTCCCTTCAGCTAAGCCAGCTTAATACCGCCACAACTCCCGTCCCGATGGCAAAGGCGGTAAGAAAGGCTTCAGAGCCTTTGGACAAGCCAGAAACAAGATGTCCGGCCATAAGATCTCTGACCGCGTTCGTCATTAATAAACCCGGCACTAACGGCATGACGGAACCGATTACAATCTTATCGAATTGCTCCCCCAAATCCATTAAAACGATCAAGCTGGCAAGCAAACCAATCATGAGGGAAGCCGTAAATTCAGAGAAAAATTTAATATGCACATATCTTTGGACGATGATTAGACAGTAGTACCCGAAGCCACCTGCAATTAAAGCAGGGATAAAGTCCCTCCAGATACCGCCATACATGATCAAGAAACAGCCGCTCGTGAGGCCTGCTGCCAGTGTGCTGAACCACAAAGGATATATTTTCCGCGAGGCATCGACCTCTTTTAGCAGGTTATACGCCTCCTTTACCGACAGCTCTCCCCTGCTGATCCTTCTGGATATCCCATTAATTTCGGTTACCTTATCCAGCTGTATCGTACGGTCTGAAATACGCGCCAGCCTGGCAGCTTCCGCTCCTTCAATGGAAAATAAGATAGCGGTAGGCGTTACATAGCTATGAGATTCATGAATTCCGTAAGCGTGAGAGATCCGTGTCATCGTATCCTCCACCCTGTAAGTTTCGGCCCCATTCTTCAGCATCAGCTTGCCCGCTAATAGACAGACCTCTACAATATCCTTCATTTCATTTGCATGCCGGTTCATTGTCATCCTCGATCCAATCCTTGGATTATTCCCGTTGCCTTACTTCCAATTAGCTTGTCCATTCTTCCAATATTTAAGAAAATTTCCTTTTAATGAAGTGCTTACGTGTGAACTGAATGACGCCATGTAAAATAAGCAGCAGCACGCCGGCTTCTATGGCATGGTCCGCAAAATTAAGAATGCCTTTTCCGGAACGGGACACCAGGAAATCCGTCACTTGGCCGAATAAGAGACGATCAATGGCGTTGCCGACTGCCCCGCCTACTAAGAACCCTAAGCTGCAGTTAAGGATAAGCCCTTTCAATTGACCTGTTCTTCGGTAATAGAGCACAGCAGCAACAAAAATCACCGCAGCAATGCCAAAAAGTCTCGCATACCCTTGAAATAAACTGCGAGCCATGCCGCTATTTTCATAATGTGTAAGCTCGATCCCCCATAACGAGGCTGTCTCACCAATATGAAGATAAGAACGGATTAAATATTTTGATATTTGATCGATCAGCGCAACTAGAATGGCAATGGCATAAAACATCTTTATTCCCTTCCTCCCGGTCAGGTCTTCGAGTCACTCCCATATGGGTAAACGCATAGGATGAACGATGAAAAGGCGGTGACATACTCGGGTGATCGATATTGAAAAGAATGAATGGCTTAAAGAGGAAAAGAAGAGAAGAAAGCAGCAATGGTTAACCATCTCATCACCGGTCCTGCTCCTTATCCTATGGGAAGTTTTATCACGCACCGAAATCATTGATTCCCGCTTCTTCCCTCCGCCCACCAGCATCGTTCAAACTTTCTGGGACCTTGCAAGGAGCGGTGAACTCTTCTCTCATGTCGGCATCAGCTTGATGCGTATCGTCATTGGTTTTATTGCAGGAACCATTCCCGGCATTCTGCTTGGCTTACTTATGGGCATGTATCGCCCGCTCAAGTCCTTCTTCTCCCCGCTGCTTATGGCGTTGATGCCCATTCCGACACTCGCCTTGATGCCGCTCATTCTGATTCTCTTTGGAATTGGCGAACTATCGAAGGTGGTTACCATCGCAGGAAGTGTCTTTTTCCCTGTAGTCATCAATACCGCAGCGGGTGTGGCCAACATAGACGGCTCTTATCTGGATGCAGCTAAGAATTACGGGGCCGGCCCCAAGGATTTCTTCCTCAAAATCGCCCTTCCCGGCGCACTCCCTGTCATGATGGAAGGTATTCAGATGGGGCAGGCAATTGCACTGCTGACAATTGTCGCAGCCGAGATGATTGGAGCGCAATCCGGAATCGGCTATCTCATCTGGAGTTCGTATAAAGTATTTAATTTTAAACCGATGTATGTCGGCTTAATTCTGATCTCATTCTTCGGCTACATCTTTTCCATTCTGCTGCGCTGGCTTCAGCAGAAGCTGGTTCCCTGGCAGGAACGCAGATGATCAGGGGGGGGCGAATATGACAAGAGAAATCAAAATCTCAATCAATCATCTCACCAAAGCATTTTATCATAAAAAACGTCGGGTCACCGCATTTGAAGATGTGTCTCTTCAGGTGGAAGACGGTGAATTTGTGTGCTTAGTCGGTCCCAGCGGCTGCGGCAAAACTACACTGCTCCGGATTTTGGCGGATTTGGAGCAGCCGAGCGCCGGGGAATTCCATATCAGGCAAACAAACTCGGGCAAGCCGCTCCAATCGATGATTTTCCAGCAGAATGGAATTATCCCGTGGATGACGGTCAGAGAAAATGCTGCAATCGGCTTAACTTTCCGCCATTCTCCTGCTCAGCTTGTGAAAGAGCGGGTCGATTATTATTTAGACAAAGTAGGACTTCTTCAGTTTGCAAATCACTATCCCAAAGAGCTATCCGGCGGGATGAAGCAGAGGGTCAGCATCGCCAGAGCTTTTGCCAATGATCCGGAAATCCTGTTAATGGATGAGCCATTCGCGGCGTTGGATGAACAAAACAAGTTCATTCTTCAAGAGGAGCTGCTGAACATCTGGGAGGAGACCAAGAAAACAGTCCTCTTCATTACACATAGCATAGATGAAGCGTTGATGCTGAGTGATCGCATTATTCTACTCTCTGCCCAACCCGGTAAAATCGCCGGTGAAATGAGAGTCGGGCTGCCAAGACCGCGCAGCATGGAACAAATTCGCTCTGATCCGCAAATGGCCGAAATGTTTGTTCAGATCTGGAATCATTTGCAGAGTGAAGTACAAGGTTCAAGAACTTAATTAAAAGGATGATGGAAGATGAGAAGTAAGCTAACTGCCCTGTTTCTGATCGTACTTATGCTCAGCATCGTACTGGCAGGCTGCAATTCAGGTTCGAAACCGGCTGCCACCGATCCCGGAAACAATCAGGCTGTAGACGGAGATCTGCCGCCGCTTAAGGAGAAAACGAAAGTCATTATTGCCGAAGATGGCGCTGCTTCAGGCGCCGGATTCTATATCGCAGAGAAAAAAGGTTATTTCAAGGATTACAATATTGACGTCGAATTCGCAACCTTCGCCAACAGCGACGATATGCTCCCTGCCTTGGCAGCAGGCAAAATCGATATCGCCGGCGGCGTATCCACGGCATCATTCTTTAACTCGATAGCGCAAGGCATCAATGTCAAAATGATTGCGGATAAAGGGCATAATTTAACCGGAAAATCGTATTTTACCTTTGTCATTGATAAAGATCAGGAAGGCAAGATCAAAGATTATAAAGATTTGAAGGGCAAACGAGTTGGCGTATCCTCCGAAAATGCTGTGGATGATTATATTTTTCAGCAGATGCTCGATCATAACGGGCTTACGCGTGATGATGTGGAGTTCGTCCTGCTCCCTGACTTCGCCAATATGCTGGCCGCGATGCAGACGAATACCATCGATGCGGCCCTTCAAATCGAGCCGCTTATCACAAAAGGCGCCGCCGATAATATTCACGTCAAATTCGGGGATGCGACCGATTTTGCACCAAAAGCCCAAATTGCCATGGTTTTGGCATCACCTCAGTTTGTTACAGATAAACATGATGTTTCGATTCGCTTCATGCTCGCATACCTGAAGGGATTGCGGGACTATAATGATGTATTTGTAAAAGGAACCGGAGATAAACAAGGCGTCATTTCAATTATGACCGAATATACGGCCCTGAAAGATGCCAAACTTTGGGAGAAGGTTAATGTCACCGGCTTGGATCCAAACGGTAATATGTATGTCGATGATATCAAGGCACAATACGAGTGGTACAAACAAAGAGGCGCATTAATAAAAGACATTGATTTGAAGCAGGCCATCGATACAACGCTTGCTGAAGAAGCAGTCCAAATACTCGGTAAATACGAATAAACCAGCTTAACCGGACACGGTTTTCCGGGATGTGTAGACCATAGGGAGTGCCCCAAATTTTAACGAAGAGACTTGGGGCACCCCTGCTTTACTTTTTGGCATGTGGTTGACCACCGTCATGCGACGCTTGGAATGACTTGCTGCGTATTCGGCATTCGCGGCTTACTCGCTGCACAGCGCCAGCTCCCTGCGGCTTACTCACTGCACCGCGCCAGCTCCCGCAGCTTACTCGCTGCACCGCGCCAGCTCCCTGCGGCTTACTTTCTGCACCGCGCCAGCTCCCGCGGCTTACTTTCTGCGCAGCGCCAGCTCCTGCGGCTTACTCGCTGCACCGCGCCAGCTCCCGCGGCTTACTTTCTGCGCAGCGCCAGCTCCTGCGGCTTACTCGCTGCACCGCGCCAGCTCCCTGCGAGTAACGGGTTCGATACGTTTTGGCAGTCAACCACGCGACGCATGCACATCTATACTGGATTTTTACAGCTATTTCGGGCTTTAGACGTTCAAATTAGCACTATACTGGAAATTTCCAGTTATAAATGCCTAATTGAGCTCCATAACGCTCATTTGGGGCGATTTAACTGTATCGATTACAGTATAGAGGCAGCCTCAATCGGATGACACTCTTTTTAACTGTACGAAATCCAGTTTAGGCCTAGTGTACAGGAGCAGATTCCAATATCACACAAGCACTGTGCATGAGAATGTTCCTTTGGTTGCTGTTGGTTCCGGAATTTATTGAACAACATTTCAAGGTTTAAATCCGGAAACAAAGGGCGAATGCTGACCTGCCTCACAAGAAAAGATGGCAGTACAGGTTTGATTGAACTGTACTTCCATTTTTTATAAGGGAGACAAGCTAGGGCGTGATTGCATCATTTTAACCCTTTTGAGACAGCCCCTTATTCGCATTAGCAGGCTTGGATAAGTAAAAGTTTATGTAGAGCGGATCGTTCTCTTATACATGACCAGCAGGAATACACATACCGCGAAAGATAGGACAATTAATAGAAATGGCATCGTAGGATCCCATTTGTAAGCCCATCCCCCAATGATCCCGGACGGCGAAATAACGAGCAGGATGAGTACGGATAGAATAGCAAACACGCTTGCACGTTTCTCATCGTCAATGGCGTTCGCAACCGCCGCTTCCAAATAAGGATAAGTCATCATCGTCCCAACCGCAGCGAGAACCGTACTGAGAATCAGCCAAAACATCATACCTGGAAGCGGCAATATCAATACGAGATTTGACACTAGCGAGATGAGGAATCCCCACAGCATGACGGTATGGAGCTTATCCTCTCGAAGCCGGGGCAGCAGCAGCCACATCGAAAGCAGCATAAAGACAGAAGTTACAGCCGGAAATATCGATACCAGCCCGCTGTTCAGCTTCAAATGTTCGACGAAAAACAACGACAGAAAGGTGCTTTTCAGTGTGAGCTGGAACTGGAACAGAATATAGACCCCAAAAATCAGCAGCAGCGGCGGATTCCCTGCCATTTCGCGTATAACCCCTTTATATTCACGAACACCGGCAAAAAAGCCGATACTGCGGGTTTCCTCCATTTTGCGCAGTCCGATCTCTGTTTCCCTCGTTGCAAAATGACGGCCGATGAATTGGATCGTCATACAGACAAAGGCAAGGAAATACATGATTCGTGTGCCGGGAATCAGTCCGTAATGGGCAACAAGCAATCCCCCAAGCGGTGCGAACAATCCTCCCAGCATAGCGACAAACTGGAGAACCGAGAATACATACGTCCGATCCTTTGGAGCAGTATCCTCAACAAGCAAGCAATAAAACGCGGTGTGCGGCACCCTTTGAAAACCATTCACGATTGCCGCTACGATAAAAAACCAAATATTTTGTGAGACTGCCCAGAGCAGAGTGCCTACTGTCCAGCTGAGCACATCAAAATAGAGTAAGGCCCATTTTCTTCCGAGCCTATCGGTCAAATAGCCGCTTATGAACGAGGAGAATACCTGCACCAGCAAAGTCAGCGTCGTAACCCAGCCGATAGCTGTCTCACTCATTCCCATCTCAAACATATAAATCGTGGCATACGTGCTGAACATGCTGTACGGAATTAGAAACAGAGGCTCGTACAGCAGACAGCCGCGTGCATTTTTAGGAAGTCTTGATAAGCCTAACAATCGTCTCCTCCATTCTCCATGCTAATCGGCGCTGCCATATAAACGTACTCCAGCCGGAAGTGATTGGCAAGCCATTTTGTGTGCGTTTTCATTCGAATCCATTAATTCTGAACATAAGCCCATGCTCTGCCTGATATGAATAATATACAAGTCATACAGCAAGCAGATTATGATTCGAAGGAGAATGCGCCTATGGGCCTTTTTGCAAAGGACTTATTGAAAGATAAAGTGATTCTTATTACGGGCGGTGCTACGGGATTGGGCCGTGCGATGGGTGAGAAGTTTCTAGCTCTGGGTGCGAAGCTGGCGATTGCCAGCCGCAATGAGGACGTATTGAAGCAGGCAAGTTCAGATATGAGTCTTGAACATAATCAAGTATTCTACAAAAGCTGTGACGTCAGAGACCCTGCACAAGTCCAACGCTTAATAGATGCAGTGGAAGCCCACTTTGGGCACATCGATGTATTGGTTAATAATGCAGCCGGAAACTTTATCAGTCCGACAGAACGCCTCTCTCCCCGAGCGGTGGATTCGGTCTTGAACATCGTACTTCACGGCACGTTCTATATGTCATTGGAGGTTGGAAAACGGTGGATTAACCAAGGGAGAAGCGGGACTATGCTCAATATCGTAACCACATACGCCTCCACGGGATCTGGTTATGTCGCCCCTTCTGCTGCGGCAAAAGCGGGTGTATTGGCTCTAACCCGGTCACTTGCGGTAGAGTGGGCATCTTATGGCATCCGTCAGGTTGCCATTGCTCCGGGACCCTTCCCGACGGAAGGTGCCTGGTCACGCCTTGCGCCTACACCCGAGCTGGAAGAACAAATGAAGAATCGCGTTCCACTCGGAAGGGCCGGTGCTCCAGATGAACTCGCCAATTTGGCGGCTTATCTCATCTCAGACTATGCGGGTTATGTGAATGGAGAAGTAATTACAATTGATGGAGGAGAATGGCTCCAGGGAGCAGGACAGTTTAATAGTCTGTCGCGGTTAACCGACTTGCAATGGGACACTCTTGCTAAATTAACACGTGAAAGCAAGAAATGAAAGTTAACACCTATTCGTTCCACAGTATAACTTGAAGGACTGCCAGGTGACCTGGCAGTCCTTCATCATTCTCAAACGTTATTCGGTTCCTTGCTGAATTCGCATTGATCTTCATACAGGAGCTTAATCGTCGATCGCCTGGTAGACTGACGTCCAGAAATCGGCAAAGATTCGGGGAGAGGTAGGAGAATCCATGATACGCTGAGTCATCAGAATCCCGACCATCTCTTCTTTGGGATCCGAATAAGCGGATGTTCCGATTCCGCCGTTCCAGCCGAACCGTTCAGGAGTTGCCGACAAATGGTCGCGCTTAAGGGTCACGGCAGTACCGAATCAAGAGCTTGTGCTATCGCCGAAGAAAATATCGGCGCCCGCCCTCTGCTCGGGTGAAGGCGCTCACCTAAAAGATATATGAATCCACAAATGTACGTCCAATAGATGCCAGAAGGAACCGAAATTAAGCGCTGCAGCCTTCGCATTCGATGTATTGATTGCCGTTCGCTTCCTTGATTGCAAGAAGCTCTCCCAGCTCAATTTCGCTCTCATCCGTGAATTCAAAATCTGCGATCTTCGCGATGATTGCCGTTCTTGCCTTTTCTTCGGATTCAGCGATGATGCTGCTTTCCCAAGACTTATCGCTTGATTTAACCTTGTAGGCGAATAGATATTTCTTCATGTTCACCACTCCTATTCTTCTATGGCTGATGCATACCTATCACACACACATGCGGTAATTTAATATTCTGACATAGAGAATCATAGATTGCAATAGGTTGAACGGTAAGTTCATTGAATTCTCATGACCGCTATTTCTGAAGAAACCGTTTGAGGAAATTATCCATTAACAGCGGCAGTGAGATGAGAATCGGAGGATCATCCGGGCGTGGTTCATAAAGCATAACCTGCTGATGAGGGACGAAGGTGAACGGTTTCACTTGGATGGGCTCCTTCGACCTCGTGCGCAGTGTCGACTGGGGCAGGAGAAAATCGATAGCCTGCGATCCCCAAGAAACGGACGTCGCCATCAAGTAATAGGTACCTGGACTGACGTCTGTGAAACAAAATTCGCCTAAGGAAGAAACCAGTGTTCCATAGAGAGGCAGCCCTTCTGGAATTGGTTTGGCAAATAAGCCGATCAGGATGACTCCCTTAAAAGGAATCTCCGCTTGTATGGTCCCGGTTATTCTCGCATACTTATTCGAAGTAGAGTGCGGTATTCGCCAATGATTTAGCTTCTGCAAGGACTCCAAGCATTGAGCTGCCTGCATAATAGAGCTCCGGAAGCCTGATGGTGTCACGCCTACCCGTTCCGTAAATCGGGACGTGAACGTTCCCAGGCTTTGCTGGCCAATCTCCATTCCAATATCCCGGATACTCATATTGGTGTGCAGCAGCAGCTCCTTTGCTCTTTGTAAGCGGAGAGAAGATACGTAGTAGAGTGGCGAAAGTCCGATTCGCTCCTTAAATATGCGCGCGAAATGGTAAGGACTATAACCTGCTTGCCAGGCCAAGCCGGAAAGCTGGAGCGGCTCATCGATTCGTTGATGAATATAAGTAATCACCTCGTCTATTTCCGAGTACTTCAGATCAGTCACCATTCCTGCACCTTCCTCTATCCATGCTATCATCCAATTAGAACAAGTGTTCCCGTTTATCATAGCATAGATTACCTATAAAAGGAAGAACTTATAGCCGCTTCATATAAAAAACCTACCCCGCTGTTATTTCAGCTGGATAGGTTTAGCTTCGTGCTATAATTTAAAACACTTTTGTCGTCCATGATTCGCAGTTCCACGTCTCTGTAACGACATCGCGATAAAATTCAGGTTCATGGGATATCAGCAGGATACTGCCTTTGTACGCCTTAAGAGCCCGCTTAAGCTCATCCTTAGCATCGACATCCAAATGGTTGGTCGGCTCATCGAGCACGAGCAGATTGGTTTCACGGTTGATGAGCTTGCACAGACGTACCTTCGCCTTCTCGCCGCCGCTAAGCACTGCAATTTTGCTCTCGATATGCTTCGTCGTTAGTCCGCATTTGGCTAGCGCAGCGCGAATCTCGAACTGTGAATAAGAAGGAAACTCCTTCCAAATCTCTTCGATACACGTATTATTGTTCGCATCCTTGGCTTCCTGCTCAAAATAACCGATTTGCAGATGCTCACCGCGCTGAGCAGTACCGGATATCGCCTTGATCTCACCGAGAATACTCCGCATCAACGTCGTTTTACCGATTCCGTTGGCACCTACGAGTGCAATCTTCTGACCGCGTTCCATACGGAGATCGAGCGCTCTTGATAACGGGCTGTCATAACCGATGACAAGGTCCTTGGCTTCAAATATCAGTTTGCCGGACGTTCTTCCATCTTTAAAGTTGAACTGCGGCTTCGGTTTTTCCTTCGCAATCTCGATAACTTCCATTTTGTCGAGCTTCTTTTGTCTGGACATCGCCATGTTGCGCGTCGCGACACTCGCCTTATTACGGGCAACGAAGTCTTTCAGATCGGCGATTTCCTGCTGCTGGCGTTTAAAAGCGGATTCCAGCTGCTGCTTCTTCATTTCATGAACCTGAAGGAAATAGTCGTAGTCGCCGACATAGCGGTTAAGCTCTTGATTCTCCATATGATAAATCAGGTTGATGACGCTGTTAAGGAATGGAATATCATGCGAAATAAGAATAAATGCATTCTCATACCCTTGCAGATAACGTTTCAGCCATTCAATATGCTGTTCATCGAGATAGTTCGTCGGCTCATCCAGAAGCAGAATATCCGGCTTCTCAAGAAGCAGCTTTGCCAGCAATACCTTCGTTCGCTGTCCTCCGCTGAGATCATGGACATCCTTATCCAAACCAATATCGGTAAGACCGAGTCCTCGCGCAGTTTCTTCCACCTTGGCGTCAATCAGGTAGAAATCCTGATTCGTCAGCGTATCCTGAATCGTGCCGACATCCTCAAGCAGACGTTCGAGCTCCTCCGGCGTTACATCGCCCATCTTCCCGTACATTTCATTCATTTCTTGTTCCATATCCAGCAGGTATTGGAAGGCACCCTTCAGAACATCGCGGATTGTCATCCCCTTGCTAAGAACCGCATGCTGATCCAGATATCCAACACGCATCCGCTTGGACCACTCGATCTTACCGTCATCCGGCTGGAGCTTGCCCGTAATAATGTTCATGAAAGTGGACTTTCCTTCACCGTTAGCGCCGATGAGTCCGATATGCTCGCCTTTAAGCAGCCGGAAGGATACGTCATTGAAGATCGCACGGTCTCCAAAGCCGTGGCTTAGTCGTTCTACGTTTAATATACTCATGAATAACACCTTTTCTTTTAGTCTTTTCTCGTTTTCTCGTTATATTATAAGCGTTTTGATGCGAAAAACTCAATGCTGCAGTGGAATAATTAAACTTCACAACTATGACAGTTCCTGTCACTATTATAGGCCACAATGGAATTGAAGAAACCGTTAATAAAAAAATTGAACACAAGGAGCTGTTTATGATGGCCTTACAACTAACCCCGTTTATCATGCTGGACGGATCTGCGGAGGAAGCGATTCGTTTTTATGAAGAAGCTTTGCATGGCAAGCTGGTGTTCAAACAAACCTTTGGCGAAGGCCCGGAAGACCATGACAATCCACTGCCTGCCCATACAAAAGATCGAATTGCCCATTCGGTGCTAAAGATCGAAGACGCAGAGCTGATGTGCTGCGATATCGTCCCAGGCGAACCTCTTCATCAGGGCAATCAAGTGACTATCTGCCTCACGGCAAGTGATGCCGATCAGGCGGAGCAGCTGTTCAACGCTTTGCAGGAAGGCGGTCAAGTGGAAACTCCGCTTGCGGAAACCTATTTCAGCCCGGTATACGGCGTTGTAACGGATAAATTCGGTGTTACTTTCTTGGTATTTACGAAGCGTCAGCGTTAACAGGAGCTGGATCGCAGTAAAACCGGCATCCCCGCCAGAGATGCCGGTTTGTATTCACGAATCAAGCTGCGGATGGTGCCGCAAATAATCCCTTTATCTGCCGCAGTGCCGTCTTTCAAACCCTAATCAACTGTTCTTAATTTCGCATCCAGCAATTGAAATGCGTTTCTCAGCTCTGTTTTAGGCACACTTGCATAGCAGTCGCCTATATTCACTTCACATTGGCAAGTCATCCCGCCGGTCTCTTTGATCGAGGCGATTAACCCGATTCCAGTTTCCTCATAGACAGCAATAAGAATCGGTTCAAGCCTTTCTTTCGATACGTCAAACCGAACATGAAACATATTCGATACAGGCTCTGCCGGTATCGTTGCCGCGCCATGACACTGATTGAATAACCCGGCAAACTCCTTGGCTTCTTCATAATACTGCTCCATCTTATGCAGTCGTTGATTGAAATAATAGTCAGCACTAATAATATACGGATACAAGCTGATCAGATCGCCGCCATAACGCCTCTTCCATACCTTCGATTCCTTGGTAAAAGCCTCGCTTCCGGCAAGAACAGCCCCGGCAATTCCGCCGATTCCTTTGTAGAACGATACATATACGCTGTCAAATAGATCACAAATCTCAGCAGCAGACTTTTGATAATAGGGCAGAATTTCGAATAACCTTGCACCATCCAGATGGAGCCGAATTCCTTTTCTGAGGCAATAGGCAGAGATCGCTTCAAGCTCTTGAAACTCAGGCAGCTGTCCCCCAATTTCGCGCTGCGGCAGCTCAAGCAGCAAACATGCAATATCATCCTGCATGCCCAGAACATCCTCCAGTTGAATCAAGCTGCCAGCATCCGCCAGTAGAACAGATTCGATATGGTGCAGCTCTTTCAGCCCGTCCTGTTCATGGATCTCCAGATGGCTAAGGGGATGATACGCCACCTTCTTGATCCCCTTGTCATCGCACCAAATTCGCAGGGCAATTTGCTGAGCCATCGTTCCGCTAGGGAAAAAGACGGCAGCTTCTTTACCCAGGCAGTCCGCAATTTTCGACTGAAATTCTTCTATAAGCATACCCGTTCCATAAATATCACTGTCCCGGTCACCGTCTTGATGTTCGAACGCCTCTTTCAAAACTTGAAGGTTTCTTGGACCATGACCGAGGACTGGATAGACAGTTTGTTTATAGGCTTCTAATAAATTTCCGTTCATCGTCAGTCATACTCCTTTATTAGCCACCAGAATGGCTGTATTTTTACCTATTATATCATCCGTGGAAAAGCTCTAACTTACATAAATATTGACATAAGTGAATGCGAAAAGCCGCTGACGCGATTGCGCCAGCAGCATTTATCTAATCTGCTGATCCATAAACCAGCAGCCAGATCGTTCATCGTCGTCCTGCTCTTCTAATCATGATGCCAATCGTTCTAAAATTTCCCGCAAAATCTGAACAGCCTCTGTTTCCTTTGTTTTAATCGTTTCCAGAAGCACAATCGATCGGCGCGCATTCGCCGGTTCATTAGGCTCGCCTCCTATCGGGAAAGGGAACTGTTGATGAAGTTCATTGAAATGACGGGTGATTTCTTCATATAATTCCGCCGCTTCGCCCAGCAGAGAACGCACACGCAGATCTGTCTCTTCGAGCTGCGGCCAACTTCTGGTCATTTCCAGCAGAAATTCGCTTGCCTGTTTACGACCATCCATCACAACTGCGATGTTATAGGCATTCCCGTTAGGTTCAATATTTCCTCCCCTAAATGCATCGCACCACACCTCATATGCTTTTAACCCTTTGACCGATTCCGAAGGCGTGTTGAATTCCCGCCCTTCATAATGGTCTACGATCATCAGCAATGCTTGCCGCAGCTGGTCCTGCAGTGTAATTTCGAAGACTTCATCCAATGCCAGCACATAGATCTCCTCAAGCACGCTTCGGCCAAGATTCTCATAAACTAGCGTATCCAGTCTGCCGCATTCATAGGCGTACAGCAGCTTTTGATTATCGTCATATCCGTACAGCAGACCAAACTCAGGGAAGAATATATCCCATGCCAGAACTGGATATCCACGATCTAAGGCGCAGTGGATGAATGCCAGCGCATCCGGAAGCGCATGATGAATCTCCCGTTTCCCCATAGCATCTTTCTGTAAGAGAGAAGGTTCGATCAGGTTCGCATTCGGTCCAATTGAAGGAGTCAGCGCATCGATGAATTCGGCTTTAATTCCGATCGAAGAGAGCCCTCTTACCATGACATCACCGAATGAATAAGCAGTCGGTCCTGCGATATGAACCGTTTCCGGTATGATTTGAAGTCTGAAAGCCTGACCTGTCAAACCTGCAACCATCGCAAAGGATAGCTTCCTGTCTGTGTAACGAAGCATATTGTACAGAGAATCAACTGCAGTGTTCCATGATCTAACTTCATGATAAGTCTCACTATACGGCAAAATAACTTGTTTCATTGTTCCCAAATCCTTTCTCGTTCTAATATTGGAGTCAACCGAAACGCGGACAACGATCTATGAATTCCGATCTCCCATATAGCTGGGAAATGAGCCGCCTGACCAGCCCGCCGAATTAAGATCGGTTTGATTTCTGACAATTACCGGTAAAAAATAGATAAACTTTTTCATTGCATGAAAAAAAGTTATAATTGAGTTTTGTTCTCATGACTTAAGGAAGATGAAACAGGCTGGAGGAGAATCGATTGGCACAGCTATACTACAAATACGGAACCATGAATAGCGGGAAGTCTTTTGAAATCATCAAGGTAGCTCATAATTACGAGGAACAAGGGAAACGGGTACTCATCTACTCCCCCTCTTTCAGTGCAAGAGGCGACCAAGAGCTGGTCGGATCCCGTGTCGGCTTCGAACGGGCCGCAATACCGGTTTATGAACAAACCGATCTCTTCGAGAGCGTCAAATCGCATCTGACAACTGCAGGAATAAAGGAAATTTACTGCGTATTGATCGATGAAGCCCAGTTCCTCAAGAAACATCATATCCTGGAATTGACTCGTGTCGTTGATGAAATGAACATTCCTGTAATGGCATTCGGCCTGAAAAATGATTTTCAGAACCAGCTGTTTGAAGGCAGCTATAATTTGCTTGTCCAAGCTGACAAAATTGAAGAAATCAAAACCATCTGCTGGTATTGCGATCGCAAAGCGACGATGGTTATCCGGTTCCGTGACGGGAAGCCCGTTAATGCGGGCGAGCAAATCCAGATTGGCGGGAATGAGGATTATAAGCCGGTCTGCCGCCGCTGTTATAACCAGGCTTTCAACGACGTACAGCCATCCGCTGAATAATTGATGTACATTAATCGTCCAATGCAAAGTATTTTTCAAAAAGAGACCCACAGCAACGGGCTGTGGGTCTAAAATTTATATTAATAAGGGGGTTGAATCCTATTATAGACGGGCAATGTTAAAACCAGATATATTTCATGTTTCAATTGGATTACAAATTCATCCAGTTTGTTTGATGGCTTTTGTGGCTCAGGCTTAACAGCAATCCCCATTATTACTGCCTATCCGTGGCATAAGAGCATAAGATACCTGTTACACCTTGCCCTATACTGGATTTCATGCAGTTAAGTTACACCTCGCCCTATACTGGATTTCATGCAGTCAAGTTACACCTCGCCCTATACTGGATTTCATGCAGTTAAAAGAGTGTCGTTCGACTGAGGCGGCCTCTATACAGTAATCGATACAGTTAAATCGCCCCAAATGAGCGTTTTGGAGCATAATTAGGCATTAATAACTGGAATTTTCCAGTATAGCGCTATTTTAAACGTCTAAAGCCCGAAATAGCTGTAATAATCCAGTATAGATGCGACGAAGGCGTCGCGAGGTTGACTGCCAATATGTATCGCCCCATCACCCGCTGGGGGAGCTGCACAGCATGCATAAGTAAACCGCAATCAGCCGAACACGAAACAGTTCATTTTCACACCAATGTAAACGGGTTTGCCCGTAATACCAACAATCTTAACCCGGCATTCTTGACGGTAGGCGCCTGCTAAACTCTGCATAGCCTCGAGACAGTCCTCAACGAGGATGAACGGAATATCCCGCGGTGGATTAGGGTGATCGGCCTGCCATAACGATGCGGCAGCTCCTTTATTAATCGCTTCATCGAAATAGTGATGGCCATCCATTATTCTAACGAGGGGAATAAAGAGACTGCCCGGTTTGATCGTCCTGGAATCGATGGATACGCCCTTAATTTCACAATCACGGGCATGACCCTGCAGCTGCAGAATACCGCCCGTCATGCATTCAATTTCTTGCAGCTTTCTTTGTGATCATTACATTCAACCTCGCCCGCACAAAGTTCCATTCTTGGTCCATTCATCATACAAATCATTTCAGCACAAGTAAATGACGCCTTGGTGATTGATGATTTGTGCCGCCTCTTATACAAGCACCGTCTCATTATATCCCACGCGCGGCAAATAACCGGCTTGACCGTTATAAATGAGCTGCACCTGGTCATAGAGGAGGAGACCGCCACGCGGCCCTTCTTCGTTCAGAGAGCTGGGGATATTCCATCGTAATGAAAATACACCTGTTCCTTTAGGTACGGCAATCGAGGATGACTGACCATTAGCCTCAGCATACAGCCGCTGATCCGCAGTCGTATAATGCAACCTTCGCGTATAGCGCTGCACATGATCGTAACGGTTCAGAGCAATTCGTGCTAATTCCGCCACATCCGCTTCTGAATCCTTTGCAGCCTCTTCCAGAGCTGCTCTCGTTCCGATTCCATTTGCGATTCGGCCAAGGCTCAAGACAGCATAGAATCTCACAGTAGAACAGGAATGTTTGATCAAAGGCAGTAAGTACGGCACGGCTGTATCCCCTAATGCTTCCCATTGAAAGGAGCCGATAAAATAGATCCCATGCTCCTGCAGAGGGGATAATTGACACTGGGCATTGTCCGCCGTTTCTAGCCAACTATTGCGCAGTTCAACCGGATTAGGCACATTAAACATAACCAGCAGCTCTTCATTTCCTTCAAAGATGTGATTCATGCCTTCAAGTTGATTCGCTGCTGCGAACTCTGCTTGTGTCTGACCAAATTGCGGTGCTAAACAGCCGATACTATCGCCGTATTGAGCTACATAATACGGATAACCGCCTGCCTTGGGATATTCAAATCCTGAATCCGGAATTAGGATAGGTTGGCCGATAAAGAGCAGGTTAGGATTGCAAATAATATTGTTCGCCATCATATTCTGAACAGTACCGTGATTGGCAGCAATCCCTGCAAGCGTATCTCCGGCTTTGACCGTATATATCATCCACATTCTCCTCTCATGCCTATATCTTATTCCGAGCGGAGAAAGGCGTTCTAAATTAGCATGGAAAACAACAAAAAGCCTGATGGCTCAAGCTTTTCCCGGCATTATATGCAGTTAGATGAAAGAAGAGGAGTGGACCGCCTTTGGTCGATCGTTCACTTCCAAAGGCGGTTATCTTGCTAATTAAGGATATATTTGTTATTGCGATTAAAAAAGAACGGAACGACTAACGATGACCAATAGGATGAAGAGAACCAGAATAACACCAGCACTAGTAAATCCGCCACATCCGCCTGCAAAAGACATTTGTTCATTTCCCCTTTCGTGTTTAACCTACTTTGTAATGTATGTGGGAAAACAAGTTATGCTTGTGCATTTGTACTTGCAGTGAATAAGCCTATGCGGTATTAACGATGAGATTTGTTCTTGTTTTTGATTGTTCCCTTCCGGCCTTTGGATGAAGCTGTTCCTTGACGCTTCCGCGTTTGTTGAACGGATTTGATCTGCAGAGCAGGACCGAACGATCCAAGGAGATTAAACATAGGTTGAATGGACTTGAAAGCACTGTACATCTTCTGAATATTGGACATGCCGTTCATAATGCCGTCCATGCCGCCGATACGGCTGAAAAAGGATTCATTCCCGGACCCGGAGAATGCATCAGCCTGCGTATTCGGAACATGATTCTGTGTTGGCGCGAATCCGCCTGAAGAGCTCTCATCCTGCCTTGCAGCCATTTCATAAAAGCGCTCCTGATCCATGAATGAAGAAACTACTGGTTTACGGTTTGTTTTTTTTGGGGTTGCCATATCGGATTCATCCTCCCGGATTCTTATAAACTGCAATATCGTATGCTAGACTCCGATAAGGAGTTTGGACGAAATAACCGGATTTTCGCTGCATTCATTTCAATCACACAAAAAAAGGCTATCCTCCCGCTCCGCACGGAAAGACAGCCTGCCCTCTAGCCACTACTAGTAATAATCATAGCCTCCATATCCGTCATAGCCGCCGTAACCGCCGAATCCGCCAAACCCTGTGAACAATCCGATTGCGAGCAGATCGAACAATACCAATGGAATAATTGCTTTTGTTTTAACTGTTTTCCCTTTTTCTTGGGTAAGAATCACGCGGTTGCCCTGAATTTGAGCCAGTGTCCCAGTGACGATGGTTCCGTCTTTCTTGACCGCGTAGATCTTCTTGCCGCGATATTTCGAAATCTCTTGTTTGCTGATAGCCATCTGTTATTCCTCCTTCTCTGCTGCTGTATTACTCTATTAATCTATTCAAACGCATGTATGAAGGATTGGGATTTGATAGAATTGTGCATTCGCACAACGAAAAAGCCGCCCTCTAATTCTCGGCAGCTTTGGTTAATCCCCGCTTTCTCCCCTCAGTACGATGATTCTAGGTATTTTGTATAATCAGTTTGCTTAGTCCTTATTTCAATCTTCGGTTTATTAAGTTATTCAATGCCAGCTTCATGACTTCTGCGTCCTTGTTGTCTTTTGCAGCCTTACCCGCTTTTTCTTCCGCTACGGCTTTTTCAATCGCAAGCAATCCTAATCCGTCACCCAAAATAGTAAGGGTGATGGCTATCTTGGCCAAGTCATCAGCGGTTATTCTGATGCTATCAGTCATCATTATCTCTCCTCTCATTCGTTGTTTAGATCAAATCATTCTCTTCCGATTTGGCTTTTATGACTGCAAAAAGTCCGAAAAGATCTCCTATGATAATAATAACAGCAGACCATATAGCCAGATCTGCTGCTGATAATTGCGTCAAATCCGATCCTTTTGTTGTTTTGGGCATATGGTTAAAACTCCTTAACTTCTTCGTATGCGATTCTTCATTATCTTATGGGTCAATCACCTATTGGGTTCCAGTCCCGGACATAATCTGGGCTTCTCCAGCTGGAATTTTATATTCGTTAAGCAAGCGACAGCCAAGCCCTCCCTTGATTCCAATTCACCCGTACCGGCGTTTCAAAAAAATCCGATAACATCTGGCTGCTTAGAATTTCCTCCGTCCTGCCTTTAGCGAACACCTGCCCCCGCTGGATCAGCAGAGTATGCGTAAATAGCGGGATAATTTCTTCGATATGATGGGTAACGTAGAGAATATGCGGCGCATTAGGCGATTGCGCGAAAGACTGAATACTGCTTAACAGTGCCTCGCGCGAGAAAAAATCGAGTCCATTGCAAGCTTCATCAAGAATAAGCAATTGCGGGGATGCCATTAATGCGCGCGCGATAAGGATCTTCTGTTTCTCTCCCTGCGAGCAGCTCTGATAGGTACGATCGATAAGATGGGCGCATCCAAGCTGCGTCATCAGCTGGTCAGCTAAGGCGTTATCTGCCTCCTCAGGCTTATCATATAATCCGATAGATGCATGCTTGCCGCTAATGACAATATGCTGCGTCCGCTCGTTCATATGGATCCTCTCCTGCAATGAAGAACTGACCCACCCGATCGATTTTCGTAATTCCCGAAGATCAATTTCGCCAAAAGCATGACCAAGCACACTTATTTGACCTTGTGTAGGCCAAATATATCCGTTAATCATGTTGAGCATCGTCGTTTTTCCGGAGCCATTAAGTCCGAGAACAGCCCAATGCTCACCTTCGGCAACCTGCCAGTTCAGCCTGTTTAATATCGTTTTGTCTTCCCTTTTCCAAGAGACATCCTTTATATCAATCACCGTATTCATTCAAATGCACTCCTTATGATCATCTTAGATCTCTATTCATCTTATCATCTGATGTTTAATATTCTCGAGAATCTTCCGCTACTCTTAAAATAACATAGATTCGACAGATGGGACTAGTACAAATAAAGGCTGGCGAGATATATCTCGTCAGCCTCTGTTTCAAGCTCGTCCAGATCTATACTGGTCTTAAACTCCGAGTTAACTGCCAGGGATGAGATATCGTTGGCAATCGATCGCCGCCATGCATCCTGAACCGACCGCGTTCAGAAGCTGGCGGTATCTCCGGTCTTGAACATCGCCGCACGCAAATACACCCGGAATGCTGGTTTCCGTCGTACCCGGCTTTACAAGCACATAGCCTTGATCATCAAGCGGCAGCTGGCCGTTCAGAAAGCCGGTATTCGGTGTGCTGCCGATGGCTGCAAAGATCCGGTCAGCCTGAATGATTTCCTCTGCCCCGCTCTCGTTATGCGTCACCTTCAGCCCGGATACACCATGCCCGCCAATCATTACCTCGGTCGGTGTACGATCCATAATCCATTTAATTTTCTTAATTTCCCGCACCTTGTTCTGGAGGGATATGGATGCCCGCACCTGATTGCTCCGGTTGATAAGAAGGACTTCAGAGGCATAATGAGCGAGGTAAATCGCTTCCTCCATCGCGGAATCTCCGCCGCCAACAATGATAACCTTCTTATTCGTAGAAAAATACCCATTGCACGGAGCACAGGTGCTCACACGCAGACCCCGCTCATCTTTTTCTCCTGGTACACCAAGAAGCTTCGCAGTTGTACCCGAAGCAATAATTAGAGCTTCGGTTATTAATTCACCTTGGCCCTCTAAGGTGATTTTGAATGGCCGGCTGGACAAATCTACTTTGCTGACCTCGCCCATTCGAACGGCAGCACCATATTCTTCGGCTTGTTTGAACATGTTATCGAGCAATACCGCTCCATTGGTGCCGTCGGGAAAGCCCGGAAAATACTCAATATCCTGTGTGCTAATTAAGTGATGGCTTGGTTTCAAGCCTTTAATCACGAGCGGTTTAAGCCCTGCTCTTGCCAGATAAACCGCTGCGGTAAACCCCGCAAACCCTGCCCCGATAACAATGCTCCTGTACTCCATTGCAACCTCCTGCTTATGGTTTTGATTAGTTGTCCAATTATTGCCGCCGGCTTACTTGAAAAACTCGTTCTTCCAAAAATCAATCACCATATGATCTGGCAATTCCACAGAACTCCATGAATTCTTAAATCTAAAATCATATTTAGCCATACATGCAATCGTCTGCTCGGCGATGGAATTCTCCACTCTGAGTTCTATGGATAAGGCATTTTTCAAAATATTCGTTAGTTCATCAAGCGGATCGACACCGTCTTCAGAAATAGACATCATTGCTTCTCCCTTCAAAACCAGGATGTCATACATGGTTACTCAATAATTATTCACCATCCGCCTGCAAGGTAAACCTGAAGAGATGTTCTTAACGTATAAAGGAATCTTATTATGCGTATCGAACTACTTTAATGGCTCTACTCATACTCTGGCAGCCATGACAATGACAAAAGGAATGATCACATGCCTGTTAATCTCAACTATTTTGTATGGTTTTATGTTTTCGTTTATATGAGCAATGCGGTGTATGCCACATTTATCCCGCTTTACTTTCAGCATGTGGGGTTCGCTCCGTCGCAAATCGGGACCCTGCTGGGCCTTGGTCCGCTCATTGCCATCCTCGCCCAGCCTGTTTGGGGAACAGTAGGTGACAGTGCCAAAACCAAGAACAGCATTCTTATGCTGCTACTGGCGGGCAGCGGAATCTCCGCCCTACTATATCCCTTATCCAGCCAATTCGCGTATTTAATGGTGATTATCAGCGTATTTACCTTTTTCCAGGCGTCAATCTTTGCAATCAGCGATGCCATCACACTTGAAGCTATTGATAGACGGGGAAAAGGTAATTACAGCCTCATCCGCCTCGGGGGTACGCTTGGTTTCGCGGTGATGTCCATTGGATTTGGCCTTATCGCGCAGAAGAGGATCGATCTCCTCTTCTGGGTGTACGCTTTTATCTTGCTTGTATCGCTCCTGCTTGTTCTTCGATTCCCAACCATCGAAGGCCATCAGTCAAAAAGCCGGAAAGTACAGCTGTCGGTCTTGTTCCGCAATCGGAAGCTGATGATTTATTTTGCGGCTAACTTTGTTTTCCAGATCACACTCGGCTATTATTATGCCTTCTTCCCGCTTTACTTTAAAGAAATGGGCGGTGACAGCACATGGCTCGGCTGGTCAATGGTCATCTCATCGCTTAGTGAAATCCCGTTCCTTCTGCTGTCACAAAAAATCTTCAAGCGTATTAAGATCCCGCATATCCTGTTGGGTGCCGGCGCTGCTGCTGCATTACGATGGTATCTGTTCTCGGCGATACATAATCCATACTGGATCCTGCCTGTGCAAGCCCTGCATGGTTTAATCTTCATCGTACTTTCCGTAACGATGGCGACTATTATTAATAAAGAAGTACCCAGTGAACTGAAGGCCAGCGGACAAACGTTTAATGGTTTGCTCAGCCTTGGGGTTGCGCGAATTATCGGGAGCATTGCGGGAGGTGCAGCAAGTGAAGCATTCGGGATGCGTAATGTGTTCTACTATAACTTTATTGCAGCTCTTGTATGTATCGTGATCTTCTCCGCCGTGTTTTGGCAGACACGCGGTCAAAAAGTCTTAGCCCATAACCAATCGGGCTAAGGCTTTTTTTTCATCAGTTATGATTACCTTCCACATTCCCAATAAACCGGCGGATTTCTTCTAGAAGGAATCGGTTACTTCCAAGCAGTGCAACCGCCGCAAGCCGGCAACCGCAACTGCAAAATCAGTCGGAAGCAGCTCGGGATTAAAAGAAATAATTGCAACGTAAAAGGAAGGCGTCACAAGTGAAACCACCAGAGCTAGAAGACGGAGAATCCGTACCAAGCTCCCCATAATATGAAACGTTCTGTAAGGACAAATATTGTTCAAACCAGTTCCGCAAAGGATAATACTTTACTTAGTTAACGCACTAATGTATTATAGCAGTAATGCATTAAATCATTTCCTTTAATTACGTGTAGAGGAGAATCAATATGTCCCAAATGAAGATTGAAGCGCGTGAAGTGTTACAATCCATGAAGCCCTATTCCCCGGGAAAACCGATCTGGGAACTGCAGCGGGAACTGGGATTGGAGAAAGTGATTAAACTGGCATCTAATGAAAACCCGCTCGGCCCTTCGCCGAAAGCTTTAGCAGCCATTGCTTCCGCTATGGCGGAGCTTCATCGTTATCCCGACGCTCAAACGACTGATTTGAGAAAGGTCATCGCCGATAACTATCATTTGTCATCCGAGCAGATTATTGTTACGAATGGCGGAGATGAACTCATTACGCTTGTTTCCGAGGCTTACTTAGATGCAGGCGATGAAATCATAGTGCCGCAACCTTCATTCAGCGAATATGAATTCGGCGGTCAGCTTATGGGGGCCGTCGTCACAGCTGTTCCTCTGGGTGAAAGCTATCAGTATGAGGTCCGGGAGATCATTCATGCCGTGACTGAACGTACTAAAATCGTGTATTTATGTTCTCCAAATAACCCGACAGGAACGCTGCTGTTAAAATCAGAATTGCAGTACATACTTGACGCACTTCCAAAGCATGTCCTTGTCGTGCTTGATTCTGCGTATAGTCATTATGTCGAGTCCGACGATTATACCGATGGTATCGAGTTCGTCAATGCCGGTTATCCGGTGCTTGTGCTGCATACATTCTCAAAAATATATGGACTTGCCGGAATCCGGGTTGGATTTGGCGCAGCTTCGGAAGAAATTATCCGCAGTATTCTGCAGGTTAAAGAACCGTTTAACGTAAATGCTTTAGCACAGGCGGCGGCAGCGGCAGCTATTGGCGATGACGAGCACATTCTCCAGTCGCGTCAACTGGTCTTAGAAGAGCGACAGAGGCTGTATGGATTTTTTCGCGAGCTGGGGTTAGCTTATACAGAAAGCATGAGCAACTTTATCTTGCTTGAGCTTGGTTCAGAGGCAGAATTGATTTACCGCAAATTAATGGAGGATGGCGTTATTGTTCGCTACGGGGGGATCTGGGGATTATCACGCCATGTACGAATTAGTATAGGTACTCTAGCAGAGAATGATATACTGATCAAGAGTCTGCAAAAGATACTTCCTGCAGTCAAATAAGAAAGTTCCATCTTCATAATATGACAGCACAAAAAACCAATCCAACACCTCACTTGGTGTTTGGATTGGTTTTTCACTTCATACGCATGAATCGTCAATCACCGATTCTTCAAGGAAGCCGGTATTTTAATGCGAAGCTGAATATTCAGCCGGCTCTGCCGTTGCGTCCAGTTTTTTATGTCCCATGAAGAGAGATGCAAACAGAGCGAGTAAAACAGGAATAATGGCCCACGCGAATGTATACACAATCGAAGAAGACAGCATCTCCGAAATTCTCTTCAACAGTTCGGATGGAAACAATGCGCGGGTTTCAGGGGATAACAGTGCATGCGGGTCCCTGAGATCAAGCCCATCCGGTATAGAAGGCTCACCGCTGCTGCCTCCAGTCATAAGGTTTGCCATCTTACTGCCGAAGGTATGGCTTTGAATCAGACCAAAGATTGTTATTCCAATGGTCATACCAAGCGAACGCATGAAGTTTAACGTCGAGCTGGCTGAGCCCCGTTCCCGGTAGGACAACCCATGAATAGCAGCGTTACCCAGTACGGAGAAGGAACCGCCAATACCAAGGCCGATCAGCACCATATAGACCGTTACGATCAATCGGGTCGAATCCATTGTCAGCGTGACGATAAGCGCCGTTCCGATTGCGAATACGACAAGTGTCGGAATCATAATATTTCGATAGGACAGCTTTGTCATGAGGAACCCGCCCAAGGTCGCCGTAACAACCGAGCCCATCATCATTGGCAGGAGTACAAGCCCTGAATTCGTAGCTGATCCGCCTAATACCCCTTGAATGAAGATCGGGATGTACACGGAAGCCGCAATAAATGCCGCGCCGCTGAAGAAAGCACATAGAATGCTTGTCGTATACAGCCTATTCTTGAACAAGGCAAACGAAATGATGGGTTCCTCTACCCTTCTCTCAATAAACAGAAATGCAGTCAGTAAGAACAAGAAACCGGCTAATAAACTCATGATGACCCAAGAATCCCATGCGAATTGCTTGCCGCCAAGCTCGAGCGCAAACATCAGACAAATGACGGAGCCGACAAGCGTGAATGCGCCGAACCAATCAATCGGCTGTTTGGAATGCTCATGTGATTCCTTGTAGAAGAATGCAACCATTATAAAGGCAATTACACCCAGAGGCAGATTGATGTAGAATATCCATTTCCAAGCGATATGATCTGTTATATAAGCACCGAGAAGCGGTCCGAAGATGCTTGATAAACCGAATACGGCACCGAATAATCCGCCAAGTTTTCCGCGTTTCTCAAGCGGTACGGCGTCGAACATAATGGTGAATGCAATCGGAACGAGCGCCCCGCCGCCGATGCCTTGAACAGCTCGGTAAACGGCCAGCTCCATTATGGAGTCTGCCGTCCCGCATAAGGCGGAACCGATCATGAAAACGATAATCCCGAATACAAAGAACTTTTTACGGCCATACATATCCGACAGCTTTCCGAAAATCGGCATCCCTGCCATCTCCGCCACCATATAAGCGGAAGTTACCCAAACGAATTTGTCCATTCCCCCAAGCTCTCCGACAATGTTGCCCATAGCCGTAGCCACGATTGTATTGTCCATTGAGGCCATTAAGATGCCGAGCAATAATCCGGCGATTACGATGGACAGGCTGCTTTTCTGATTCTGCTTCATTTGAATAAACACTCCTTTGTTAAATGCTTTCCTTTATCCTGAAATCAGTGTAATAAAAAAGGGGCTGTCCCAAAAGCATGTAAATTCACACCAAAGGACAGTCCACTTTCTTAAAAAATGACC
>NZ_JBHSOW010000066.1:0-42009 GCF_042656405.1 Paenibacillus solisilvae
GATTTGACACGTTTTTTTATCAGGCGAACCGTCCATCAAGTGAGTAACCTACTTTTGGGACAGCCCCTTCCTTTGTTCGCCTTGGAAGAGAGATTTTGAGGGATTGTTTTCCAGGGGGCGGAAGGGTTGGACAAAACCATATCTTGGCCAGCAGATTATCTGCAGACATATTGCTTGATACAAAAATATCACAATATATATTAACTCCTGAATAATAAGGATTAATGAGTGCAGCCCACGCCAGATTTGTACGGCCAACATCAATAAATTCTGATTCTCCCAGAAAATATTTACCAGCTGTCGCTTTAACGAGGGAATTCGTCACATTGACTACTTTCAGAGGCTCATTGGAGTACATCGTACACCGTCCTTTATGTAAGACTCTATACGGGTTAATCAACGCTCCGTAGCGAGTGGGGCGTAATATTCAAATTTATGAGAGCAATGTTGTACATTATGTCAAAATTCATTCTCCCTTCCAGTCAGCAGAATGCGCATGAACCGGCATTTCGATATAGCTGCAAATAAAAAAATACCGGTCCCATAGAATCGAGGCGGTATTATCCGGTCTTTAGTGTTGGAGAAAACAATCATCCATCTCGCGGCCCAGACCATCCCCCGTTTCATCTGCCCCTGCTGTAATGCTTCGTCCAGCTGACCGGCATTTGAATATTCCCGAACTTCTGCAGACTTTGAAGACACACCATGCTGTGTAAAAAATTGAATGATATCCTCGGGTTTGACCTCATCCGGTTTCACGCCCTCGTTAATTGTCAGATCCCGAAGCGTTTCTTTAAAGTAGTTCACTTTTTTATCAGCCACCAGGGTGTCGAAATGAGGATTTTGTGAGGAATTGAGGGATTGATCCGACATTATCAACACTTCCCTTAGATCATATGTTTCCTTATTATCCCTTTACAGAAGAAGCGTTATGCATGGTCACTACCCTGTCTTGGCGTTCATCCGTTTAAACCATGTCACTGCTGTAATGAGGATCAGTGGAACAATAGTGAAAGTAAAACTCATTAACGGCCGAACCGCGGACACGGAAAACATGAATTCACTGGACTCTGATACATCGTGCTGGAGAGCAGGAACGTAATAAACGTAATCGGAAAAACAATATTTCGATAGTCACGCAGATTCAATAATTGCGACACCCCTAACACAAGAACGTAAAGAATAATCGTTGCTTTCATATATGAACCGATGATTAAACCGATGCCGGATAACATATCCACCCTCTCGAAAATCTCCCGGACATTAATCAAACGGGCAAGCTGGAAAACGGAATATCTGGCAGTTCCGGTTGTCGGCCCCATGGCCATAATGGAACAAATGATGACAATCATTAAACTGATAACGGTAATCACTAGGGACCAATAGAAAAGGCCGCTCTTCTTCAACACATCGCGATTGCAGGTGAAAGGCAAAAAAAATGACAAAAACACCACATCTGTGAATGGAAAGCTGCTCGCCATATACGCTCCATGAAGGACCGGGTTTGCCCCATTTCATCCACATTCCTACTAATATGGGACGCATCCTTACTTGTCCTTTCTGTAATATAACGGCGCATGTCCGGTAACTGACTTGAACACTCTGCCAAAATGCGTAACACTGCCGAAGCCGACCTTTTTGGCAATCAGACTGACTTTCATGGAGGACAGCTCCAGAAGCTTCTTCGCTTCCTTGATCCTGACGCTGTTCAAATATTCCACGAACGTAAAGCCCGTCGCTTCTTTAAAAAAACGGCTTAAATAGTAGGGACTGACGAAAAATTTCTCAGCCAGCAGTTGCAGCGACAGCTCATGCATATAATGGTTATTCATATAACGGACAACCTCGGAGATTCTTTCATGCATCGGGCTTGGAGATTCCAGCGGCTCCATGCTGTTTTGATTGACATGCCGGCAGCATATTATGAGCAGCTGCAGCACCAAAGTCTGCGCATACATCTCGAAGCCGGGCTTTTTCTCCTGCATCTCCTGCATGATACTCTGTGCAAGCGCCTCGATAGAAAGCCTGTCTTGCAGGAGACATTTTACGATGATGTACTCATTCTCAAACAGGGGCTGCAAAATGTCCCGATAGGAATCATTCACCGAGGCCATATAGTTGTCATGAATATTAACGATAAGCCGCTCATGCTTGGGCATTTCCGTATTGGTTGTCCGATGCAGTATATTCGGCGATATGATGATGACATCCCCTTCGTTGATGACCATCGTCCTGTCCTTAATAAAAAATTCCCGTTTGCCGGACATTAAATAGAAAATTTCGTACGTACTGTGAAAATGACTGATCGGCATATGGTGACTTAACGCTTTTCGGTAGGATACCGAGAAGGTCCCTTCACGGTTATCGAATTGAAAATCTCCCAACTTGTGCTCCCCCTCTCATTCGATTTGCCATTTATTATACGTCACTGCTCATTTACTGCAAGATATAAGAAGAAAAATGGCATTCTCGCAAAAAATGTACATATTCCTCTGCTAAGATAGGGTTAGTACAAGAAGGAGGAGTTAACAAGGGTGAATTCTTCAGAGTCCAAAACCAAGAGCAAATTACAAGAGGCACTCTCCCCCATTCAATGGGCTGAGAAGGCCTGCGAGGCGTTAATGTCCAAGTTTGAGCCGGAATTGCTTCCTCCGGACCGGTTCCACTATCATCAGGGAGTTTTTCTGTCGGGTATGGAGAAATACTGGCGGGAAACCAAGAAGAATAAATACTATGATTATATCAAACGGTGGGTGGACAGCCAGGTTCTCGCAGATGGCAGCATCAAAAAATACAAACCGGATGAACTGGATGATATTCAGCCTGGTGTGCTTCTCTTTAACCTGTTTGAGCAAACGGGCGATGTGCGGTATAAAAAAGCCTTGCACACGCTTGTACCCTTATTAAAATCATGGAGAACCAACCCATCGGGCGGGTTCTGGCATAAGGGACATTACCCGAATCAAATGTGGCTGGACGGGTTATATATGGCTGGGCCGATTGCCATCCAGTTCGGCAAGACATTCGGCGAAAGCGAATATTTTGACATGATGACTTTCCAAGCAATCTTGATGGTGAAGCATACCAAGGACCCTAACACCGGCTTGCTGTACCACGGGTGGGACGAAACCAAAGCAGCTGCTTGGGCTGACCCCGTTACAGGCTTGGCACCGGAGTTTTGGGGACGCGCGATCGGTTGGTACCCTGTCGCCTTGCTGGAAATGTTCGAATACCTTCCCGAGGACCATACGGATAAAGCAACGCTGACAGGTATCCTTCAGGACCTGCTCATCGCCCTGACGAAATACCAAGATGCCGCTACCGGCTTATGGTATCAGGTTGTCGACAAAGCAGACCGGCCGGATAATTGGCTGGAAAATTCCTGCACGGCCTTGTACGTACATGCCATTGCCAAAGCAGTGCGATTAGGCTATCTGGACAGCAAGTATCTGCAATATGCCTGGAAGGGCTATCAGGGGGTCATTGATACGCTGAAGCTTGATGAGAACGGCAATGTAATCATCGGCCAAATCTGTATCGGCACAGGGATCGGTGACTACGCTCACTATATCGCGAGGCCTACCAGCGAGAATGATTTGCATGGCGCTGGCGCCTTTATTCTCATGTGTGTGGAAATGAGCCTAGCTCAAAAAGCGATTTCATAATATTTTCAATACAATGAAGGGACTGCCCTTAAGCCTTTATGACTTTTGGCAGCCCCTCAACGTGTGCTTCCTTTATTCTCGGTTTTGATTGATATCGATCGTCGTAATAAGAGCCGAACATTTGAATCTGAAACGGGCGATACCATGTTTGCGGAACCAAAATATTGATCATTCCCAATACTTCCGGAAATCCTTCGCTGCTGATTTCACCGTTTCCCCTGATGATGGAGTGATTGGTAAGATAGTGACCGATCGCTCTTCCGGGAATCCCCGAGTTAAGTTAATCACTAGTGTTGCATTACGTAATTCTCAAAACTATCAGTTTTTCTTTTTGCTAAGCATGAATTTCATATGATAGAAAAAATCGCCGAAAATTGCGCAGGTCCCGCCCAAAATGAACGGGGCCTGCGCTTTGTATGACGTGTAAATATCAGCATTTCAATACATCTATGGAGCGGCCTCATCACTCAATAGTGGAGGGTCAGCATCACACTCATCCCCTGATCCTTCGCACGTTTAGCCAGTTGGCCAGCCTTTTCGGCATTCATAAACCGTTTCCGTAATCGCTCATGTTCGGATTAACACAAACCCGAAGCCGGACGGAGTTGATTTGATAATCATTTTTAAGAATTCGAAGGATTCCTTTTGTAACGCCATTTTTATCCTTCCATTGATAACCGTTAAAGGGCCACTCGGTTGCTGCAAAATACAGATTTATCATGCCTTTCCCTGCCTATGAATGCAGCTTCTTTAGCATTTTGTATGCTTTTTTAAGCTTCAAAAGAGTTCTTAAGATCAACTATGCCAAAAAACAAATTTCAGCCGGAAGCCGTTCTGCCACACTCAATGGGCTAAAGCCGTTCCCCCACATATATCCTGAACCATACATTATCCTGTAATTTACTTGAATTTTGAAGGGAGCTCTACATGAAAATCCCTGTTACCGGGTTCGTGCTGGATTCTGGTGAGGATGATACTCATCATTCACACAAGCTCTATATAACGTCTTGGAATGACAATCCTCGCCAAGTTCATATTCATTCAATGTCCGGTGTAACTTCCATAAATGATGGACATTCTCATGAATATGTGAGCTGGACTGCTCCTGCCCCTACCGGTGTACCTCATGTGCATGGATATAATACCGTTACTTTCCGAAGTCAAGGTCATACCCATCTCATACAAGGAACAACTGGCCCAGCTATTGCCCTTCCCGGTGGTGGACACTATCATTTTTTTGAAGGTTATACGACAATCAATGGCAGCCATCCGCATTCTCATGGATATAGCGGGCGAACGGGCGCTGAAGTCAGCAGTATGTAAAAAAATACGAAGGGGCTGTCCCAAAAGCCTTAACAATGGCTTTAAGGATGGCCCCGTCTGGTTTTAATTCAGGTGAAAAAGATGGCTACTCATGCGGAAACGTCTTCCGATCGCTGTTGTACCTCTGAATTTTTGAACTTGGAGTACTTTATCGGTGAAATTCAGGGTACAAAGGCGAACGCTAACGCTTCTTCAGACTGTTTCCGCCTGCTTCGCCACTAGTCTTGAGGTCAGATGGCTTTCCCTTGCCCGCAATTTACTGAAAAAAGCGGTAGTGGACAAAAACAAAAATTGGTTGAGCAGGTATAATACCCTGTTCAACCGCTTTTCATTTAAAACAACGAATTTCCCTTGTAAGAGGTGACCTTAATTACTAATTGGGACAGCCCCTTCATAGATGTGTTATAGCTGGACAAAATACATAGGTTAGACGACTTCCATATCTTTGAGTTGGCGATACAAGCTCCAGCGGAGCTTCTTACCATGGCTCACAGATTTTAATTGATGCCGTATCCTTGATACAACTGGGCTCGGATCTATGCCTTGGGCAGTTTGCCAATAGTAAGCCTGGATGTGTGAACCTTCGGGTTCAGCTGCTTTTCTATAAGGATCGGGTTTGTGCCGACTCAGCTCTTGACTGCCCCGGCTGCGATATCCGATATAAACTGTCTGCTGATAAATAAAAATAAGATAATAAGCGGTAAGACTGCCAGCAGTGTACCCGCGATGACCATGGAGTAATCCGTCACATAAATACCGTTCAGTGACGATAAGGCGACCTGCAGCGTAAACTTTTGTTCGTTATTCAGAATAATCAACGGCCAAAGATAATCGTTCCAAACCCCTATGAACGTGAAAGCGCCGAGAAAGGATAACGCCGGCCGCAGTATTGGAAGCATAATATTCCAATAGATGCGGAAAAACCCGCACCCGTCGATTCGACCAGCCTCCATCAATTCGGGCGGAATGGACTCTTCCGCATACTGGCGGATCCAGAAGATACCGAAGGCATTTACCATGCCCGGGATGATCAATGCCTTGAACGTCCCTACCCAGCCGAATTTCGCCATAATAACGAAGGAAGGAACTAACGAGAGCTGCGCCGGCGCCATCATCGTAGCTAGAAGCAGGATGAACAGCCACTTTTTCCCCGGAAAGTCATATTTAGCAAATGTAACGCCCGCCAGCGAGTCGAAGAATAGTACTAGCAGCGTTACGGTAACCGCCACAAACAGCGAATTGGCGAAGGCGCCGAAGAAATCGATTGTGGAGATCACTCGCTCGATATTGTGGAAGAGCTGCGTGCCAAACCACAGTTTAGGCGGATAGCTGTAAATTTCTCCCGTTGTTCGGGTGGCCATGACCATGAGCCAATAGAAGGGGAAGATGGATAGCAAGAACCCCACAATCAAGACCGTATGCAGTATAGCCGATTTCCATTTGCTCGTAGCCATAGAATTCTCTCCTCTCCTGGTTACTTCGAATCCGGATTCCCTTTGACCAATCTCCAATTCACCATCGAGAATAGCGCGATCAGAACGAACATCCCCCATCCGACCGCTGCGCCGTATCCGAAGTAGTTGTTGATGAAGGCTTCCCGGTACAGGTACAGTACGATGGTAAGTCCACCGCCTCCGGGTCCGCCGTCGT
Organism: Paenibacillus solisilvae; assembly: GCF_042656405.1. Lineage (NCBI taxonomy): Bacteria > Bacillati > Bacillota > Bacilli > Caryophanales > Paenibacillaceae > Paenibacillus > Paenibacillus solisilvae. The sequence continues at coordinate 6,639 of NZ_JBHSOW010000066.1, forward strand.
TACCAACGAGAACTTGCGGTTCCGTAAAAATCTGCATACCGCCGATCGTGGATGTGATGACGGTGAACAGTATAATCGGCCTCAGAATCGGAACTGTGATCCGGAAGAATGACTGCAAGCCCGTTGCCCCATCCATTCGCGCAGCTTCATACAACACGGTTGGAATACTCTGAAGGCCGGCAAGATAAATGATTGCGTTATAACCGACCCAGCGCCAGACGATCATCAGGGAGATGGCAAATTGAATCCCCCACGTCTTCTGCAGAAATTCTATGGAATTCAGCCCAACTAGGTTGAGAATATAGTTCAACAAGCCGTAATTGCTGGAGAACAACGTGCTGAATACGATGGCGACAGCAACGAGCGATGTTACGTTTGGCAAAAAAAAGCCGATTCGGAAGAATGTCCGACATTTTACGAACGATGCATTCAGCAGAAAAGCTAAAACGAGCGCCAAGAAGAGCATCGGAATCGTCGAATAGATCCAAATGAGCAGGGTATTGCCCACCGAATGCCAGAACTCGGGATCGCTGAGCATGAACCGGTAATTGTTCAATCCGTTGAATGTCATGTCGCCAATGCCATCCCATTGCTGAAAGGATAAATACATGGAGAAAGCGATGGGGAACAGTCCGAAAATAGCAAAAAGAATGTAAAAAGGCGAGATAGCTGCGTAAGCTTTGCGATGCTTCCAAATTTCAACAGCCAATCCTGTTTTGCGTTCCATAGGTTCAACCTCCTCGTTCATTCATTCTTGCTCTTTTTGGGAACGCTATCTAACGGAGCAGTTCTTTGTTTATTCTTTGCAATGCATCGTGCCACGCTTTGCCCGGATCCTTGCCTTGAGAAGACACGGATTGCAGTTGACGGTTCACAATGCCGTTAATATTAACGTATCTAGGTCCGAAGTACGCCGGCTTCACATTCAACGCCGATTCCGTGAAAACCTCGCCAGTCGCCTGGCCGCCGAAGAACGCCTCCTTCTGACGCATCACCGGAGCTTCAAGTGCTACCTTTGCAGAAGGAAACAGATTGACATCGGCAAAGCTCTTGATCTGGTTCTCCGGATTCTGAATCCATTTAATGATCTGGAACGCCTCATTCGGATGTTTGCTTGTACCCATAATAGCCAGGAAAGATCCTCCATTATTCCCATCTCCTCCCGGCGCCCTTGCTACACGCCACTTACCGGCCGTATCAGGAGCGGCTTGCTGAAGAACTTCCTTGTTCCAAACGGCACCTACGAACGATGCGATCTTTCCGGTATTCATGGCGGCGCTCCACTCCGGCGTTCCGCCGTTTGCATCTGCAAGCAGCCCCATACCAGAAGCCTTTACGGCAAGATCCCAGGCTTTCCTCATGGAAGAGGAGGGATCCTCCCCAATGAAGGCATTGTCCTTAGAGAAGTAGATGTTCTCACTCTGAGCGTTCACCTGCGTATAGATACTGCCGATATTGTCCGTCAGCTTGACACCGCCTCCGAGAGCGTCCTGAAGCTTCTTACCTGCTGCAAAATATTCGTCCCAGGTTCCCATCAGCTTGTGAACCTCCGCAGGATCGGACGGCAGTCCCGCCTGCTTGAACAAGTCGGCCCGATAGTACAAAGCGGTAGGACCCGTATCGATCGGCAGGGCGACCATGCGTCCCTGCGGTGTCACGCCGAGCTTCCATTTCCAATCCAGATAATCCTTCTCGATGTCGCGGGCCCCGAGTTTGTATAGGTCATAGAACCGGTCGGCATTCGGGAACATCTCCGTTACCCAGTCATTGAAGGCAATAATGTCGGGCCCTCCGGAACCGGCAGCAAGCGTAGTCTTGAGCTTGGATTTAAAGTCACCGCCCACTTTCTGAGCAACGATCTGCACATTAGGGAACTTGGTTCGCGCGGCCTCAATTAGCTTGTCATCGAGTCCACGATTCCAGTACCAAATTGTAAGCGTTGTCTTTTTTTCGGTAGTTGAATGTGGAGAGCAACCGGTCATGATGATTACTATCATCAGAATCACCGATAAAATCGTATGTTTTGCCATATTCGCTGCCTCCCATCTTCAATTCCATAATGTAGCAAAGCATATTAAAGCGTGCTTTACGGTTTGATTCCATAATATAAACCTGAATATACACAATTGAATCTGAGAAATAATGGTAATCTGCAAAATCAAAATAACCGCTGCCTCTGAAGAGACAGCGGTCCATGTGCGTGGATTACATGAGCTTTATGAAAGGGCTATCGACCTCCTTTTCTTATTGACCAATCACTATTAAAAGTGTCCTCTGTTATTCAGATATTCATTTTAAGCTTGATATTCTATTCCGAATGAGGTTTGTCCGAATCAAATTCAAGCAAGCCCGCTCTTGTTAACTCATCTCTGTGACTTTCAGATAACTCCTCGAGAATCCCCATTCCTTCATCTGTTAGTCCAATGAAAATACTACGTTTATCTCCAGGGTTTGGGAATCGTTGTACTAAACCCAGTTCTTCACAGCGCTGTATAAGCTCCACACAAGCGTGGGGGGTGATTTGTAGTCGTTCGGCTAGCTCTTTTGGCGTAGCGTACTCCCGATCAGGGAACCCCATAATGGATAACATGAGCTGATGGTATTGAGGAGTAAGTCCTTTTCTTCTGGCAGCCTCTTCACTGAATCGAATAAATTTACGAATGCGATATCGGAATAGAGCCAGCTGCTCGTACACATTTTTAGGTAATCGTTCCATCTATAAACACCCGGCTTTCATGAAAACTGTACTTTCAGTGTACAGTATCCTCAGAAATGGAAAAAGAAATAATTTTACTTTCTTGTCTGCTGGTATGTTCGAGCCGGTTCAAAAAATCTTCCAGAAGCATGATGGACTGTTCCCCGTTCTTCCAAGCAGGGGTTTCGAAATGAACATGCTGTACGCATTGAATCCGCATTCTACTCATCCTCACTTTGTTCTCCATTCATCAAAGGTCGGATGCTTCCACCCTTCCACCTCGAAAAACTAATTATGTTAAAACATATCTGATTATAATTAATATATATCGTTCAACGACTTTTTTCAATAAACCGATGTCATATTATATGACATAAATTTAGACCGCTGCGGGTTCAAGCTCGAAACACACAATAGTCTCCAATTTAGCCTGATGCAATCGACATAACATATCGAATTTGCGTCATGTTCGATCACACAAAGTGATTCTACAATAATTTAACCTCATAACACTCCATAATTAATGTCATATAACTTAACATCAACCATTGACTTCACTCGTAGTGCGATATATATTTAGACATATCCAGTTATAATTAGTGATGTTTGATATAACTTCTATCGTTTTTCTACCAATCCACACGTGCCATGCACGTCTCACAGGTGAAGGATCATGACTACAAAAAAAGTGAAAAGCGTCTGTCCCTATTGCGGTGTTGGTTGCGGAATTGTGCTTGAAGTGTCCGACAACCGTGTTGTCAAAGTCACGGGCGACAAAGAGCACCCCACCAATTTCGGCAGACTATGCACAAAAGGAAATACTTGTGCTCAAGCGATTGCCGAATCGGGACGCATGGAATATGCCTATAAACGTCCGAATCGAGGCGTCGAGCCGATAAAAATCGGGATCGACGAAGCAATAATCGATACGGCAAAAAAGCTGCGCGCCATCCTCGACGAGCACGGTCCCGACGCCTTGTCCTTCTATGTTTCGGGTCAGATGTCTCTGGAAGCCCAGTACCTCATTAATAAACTCGCAAAAGGCTTCGTCCGAACCAATAACATCGAGTCCAACTCGCGCTTATGTATGGCGAGTGCCGGCAGCGGCTACAAGCTTTCACTCGGAGCCGATGGACCGCCGGGTTCTTATCAAGATATGGATCAAACGAACCTCTTCTTCGTCATCGGAGCCAATATGGCCGACTGCCATCCGATTCTGTTCCTGCGGGTCATGGACCGGGTAAAAGCGGGTGCCAAACTGATAGTCGTTGATCCGCGCCGAAACGCGACCGCTGACAAGGCGACGCTTTTTATGCAGATCAAACCCGGCACAGATCTTGCCCTGCTCAACGGCCTGCTGCATTTAATCGTCAAAAACGGTCACACCGATCCAGCTTTTATCAGTGAATTTACCTCCGGTTGGGACGATATGCCAAGCTTTTTGGAGGATTATCCGCCCGATAAGGTGTCCCAAATTACAGGGATACCCGAAGAAGATATCCGCCAAGCGGCTCAATGGATCGGCGAGTCTCCCGAATGGATGAGTTGCTGGACCATGGGACTGAATCAAAGCACGAACGGCACCTGGCATACGAACGCTATCTGCAACCTGCATTTGGCTACCGGCAAAATATGCCACCCCGGCAGCGGGCCCTTTTCTCTCACCGGACAACCGAATGCAATGGGCGGCCGGGAGATGGGTTATATGGGACCCGGCTTACCCGGACAACGTTCCGTTCTTGTCGAAGCCGAGCGTCATTTTATCGAAGATATGTGGAATATCCCCCGTGATGCACTGCAGACCGAAGTTGGCACTGGCACCGTGTCCATGTTCCAAAGCATGCAGGCTGGGGACATCAAGGCGTGCTGGATAATTTGCACGAACCCCGTCGCCACCGTTGCTAATCGAAAAAACGTTATTGCAGGCCTGCAGGCCGCCGAGCTTGTTATCACACAGGATGCCTTCTTCGAAACCGAGACAAACCGATACGCGGATGTTATGTTTCCCGGCGCTTTATGGTCGGAGGCCGAGGGGGTTATGATCAATTCCGAACGCAATCTGACCTTGATGCAGAAAGCGGTCGAGCCACCCGGAGAAGCGCTGCCGGATTGGATGATCATCGCCCGGGTTGCTTGCGAAATGGGTTATACCGCCGCTTTTTCTTACGAAAGCTCCGCCGGTGAATGACGGCGTGAGCCAAACGCTGAAAGAAGATGCGGACGGAAGCCGTCCGCGCATTGTTTTCCCGACCGGAAGCGGAAAAGGCATCTTTCTGGCTCGTCCCTCCTTACCGCCTGCCGAGATGCCGGACAGTGAATTCCCCTTTGTGCTGAACACAGGCCGGTTGCAGCATCAATGGCATACGATGACAAAAACCGGGAAGATTCCGACGCTCAACCCCGGTCCTTTTATCGAGATACATCCCGAAGACGCGGCCACGTTCGGTATAAGCGATAAGGATCCCGTAGAAATCCGGTCCCGACGCGGCCGGTCCGTCCTGCCGGCGGTCGTCACCGACAGGGTACGGCCAGGCAATTGTTTTGCGCCGTTTCACTGGAACGATGTTTTCGGAGAAAACCTTGCCATCAACGACGTAACCAACGATGCGATCGATCCGATCTCGTTTCAGCCTGAGTTTAAATTTTGCGCCGTTTCGCTGGTCCGCGTGCAAGTCAATCTTGACGATGAAGGAACCCTTTCGTCTGATGGCGGCACCCTGGTCCACATAGATACAAGCGAAATGGAACCGATAAGGGAGGAAGTATATATGGCTAAAGTGGATACACTCGCAAGTATGCTTGGCATTGATTCAGCCTCCAGCTTGACGCTGGACGGTCATGAAAAATTGTATGTTGCAGGATTCATGATGAGCCTGCGAACCGACGATTCGAGAACGGCTTCCGGTATCCCTGTTCTTCCTCCAGCAGCGCCTATCGAACCATCCAAACGCTTTTTGCTTGATGGCATGCTGGCAGGAATGTTCTCCCGCACTTATCTTCCGGACACAAAATTCCGCGACGATACCGGCGGCATCGTCTACGATAGCGACGTTGGAGCCCCCCGCACCGGCCGTTCCGGAGGATTCAGCTAAAAAATCGCGGGTCACTATCCTTTGGGCGTCGCAAACCGGAAATGCCGAAGGTGCTGCAAACGAGTGCGCCAAACAGCTGCAAGCCGCCGGTCATGAAATCCGTCTTATCAGCATGGATGCCTATTCCATGACAGACCTGCCATCGGAACGCAATATGCTGCTTGTGGCGAGCACATTCGGAGCTGGCGATCCTCCGGATAACGGAGAAACCTTCTGGCAGTCGCTGCAAGCAGAAAGCGTCCCCCGTTTATCTGAGCTTCGCTATGCCGTTCTGGCATTCGGCGATACCAACTACGATCTGTTTTGCGGATTCGGGCGTAATCTTGATACGCGCCTGGAGCAGCTTGGGGCGCAGCGGCTTATGAATCGCGTCGATTGCGATACGGACTTTCAAGAGCAAGTTGATGCATGGATGCCTGCCGTTCAAAAAGCTCTAAACGAAGAGAAGCCAAACCAAACCGGCAAATGAAAAAGCAATAGCCGGGGAGAACAAAACGCAAGGTACGGCGCTTCCATCGTCAACTGTCTCAGTATCGAAATATGCTGAAGAATTGGCAGCGACGAAGGAGACTTTAGCCAATCGAACTTACGACCGCAATCATCCTCTGTACACAAGAATGTCTTCAAACCGTCGCTTGAGTAAAGACGGCTCCGAGAAGGAAACGCGCCATTATGTGTTCGACCTGAAGAACACGGGACTGCACTATGAGGTCGGTGATGCGCTGGGCGTCTTGCCGACTAACTGTCCGGAGCTTGTCGATGAAATCCTTGAAGCCGTTAAACTGAATCCGTCCACGCCGGTGAAGCTCAAAGGTCAAGAAATTCCGCTCGTTGCTGCACTGCTTCGGTATTTCGATATTACCCGAATTACGCCTGCCAATCTTCAGTTCGTTCAGGAACGCTCCAACAGCGAATGGCTGGGGCGCCTGATGAAAGACGAGAACAAAGCTGAGTTGAAGAAATGGCTGCGGGGCCGGCAGCTGGTCGATCAACTGCAAGAGTTTCCCGTGTCGGTAAGCGCGGATGAATTTATCGGCATGCTTAAGCCTTTGCAGCACAGATTATATTCCATTTCCTCCAGCTCCAAAGCGAATCCGGACGAAGTTCATATCACGGTTTCCACCGTGCGTTACCCGTTCAACGGGAGAACAAGAAAAGGCGTTTGCTCAGCTTTCCTCGCCGATCGAGTTCAGATTGATACCGAAGTTCCGATCTTTATCCAGAAGGCCGCACATTTCCGTCCGCCAGCCAATCCGGATATTCCGATGATTATGGTCGGACCCGGCACCGGTATTGGACCGTTTCGCGGCTTCCTTCAAGAGCGGCAGGCAATCGGAGCGAAAGGGAAGAATTGGCTCATTTTCGGCGAGCAGCGGGCTTCAAAGAGGAATTGGAAGCCATGCAGCAGAATGGTCATCTGCACCGATTGGATACCGCCTTCTCTCGTGATCAGTCCGAGAAAATTTATGTCCAACACCGTATGCTGGAACATAGCGCGGAGCTGTGGGCGTGGCTTCAGGAAGGCGCCCACTTCTATATCTGCGGCGATGCCAGCAACATGGCCAAAGAGGTGGATGCCACACTAAAGAAGATCATCCAGCAGCACAGTGGAATGAGCGACGCTGATTCAGACGCTTACGTGAAGGAGATGGTGCAATCCAACGATACGCACGTGATGTTTATTAGAACGATCAACCCGTGCCTCTAAATGATAAAACGTCATTTCCTTATGTTACGATAAGCAGCATTAAATCTTAGAAGAGAAAATGGAGGAGTTTTTGTTGAAAAAATTGTCTTCGGTATTAAGCCTGCTTTTAATGCTTGCCGTACTGGCCGCGCCACTGCAACCGGCTGTTGCAGCCAAAGCCCAAACCGAAATTTTGGTATCCGCTGCGGCGAGTCTGAAGGACAGCTTGAACGAGATTGAAAAGGTATTTGAAAAAGAACATCCGAACATTAATTTGACATTCAACTATGGATCATCAGGCACACTCCAAAAGCAAATCGAACAAGGCGCCCCAAGCGATCTGTTCTTCTCTGCCGGTAAGAAGCAGATGGATGCATTAGTGAAGCAGGGATTGATTTCCAATAGCAAAACCATTCTAAATAACGAACTTGTGATGATTGTTCCTTCCGATTCGAAACGGACATTTACTACTGTAAGAGAGCTGAATGACAAAAGCATCAAAAAAATCGCGATTGGGCAGCCCGAGTCGGTACCTGCAGGGCAATACGCTAAAGAAACCTTAATTACCCGCAAAGTTTGGGACCAATTGCAAAGTAAACTGGTATATGCGAAGGATGTACGGCAGGTGTTGACTTATGTGGAGACAGGCAATGTGGATGCAGGGTTTGTCTATAAAACCGATGCACTCACATCGAAAAAAGTAAAAATTGCTATCAAAATCATTCCCGGCGTACATACGCCGATCGTTTATCCGGCCGGCATCGTCAAAGAATCGAAGCATAGTGTCGAGGCCAATGCCTTCTTTACCTTTTTACAGTCTAAAGAAGCAAGCTCTGTCTTCAAAAAATATGGATTTAAACTGCCTTAAGTCTAAAACGCGAGCAGGATCAATGCTCCTTCTGTCCTTCATTATGCTGCTTTTGAAAAACTGCTTCACGGAGCATTAAATAAAACGCCCTTCTCACCTGTACGAATTCAAGGTGATGAAGGGCGTATTTATTAGCTCTCATAAACAATTTCACCTATCCGGCAAGATCGTATTGTTCTTGGATCAGCGGAATAAAATCAACACCACTCACGATATGTGCTACTTTTTCAATGCCCACGCCAACGTCCGACTCTCCAGAGGCGACTTGTCCGGCGACAGCTATATGGTTGTTTTCCTCGTCTTCGTGTCCCGATATGTTCGAAGGCAGAATGTTGTGAAGCCTTAATTGTTCGTCCAGCAATACCCGAGCACCGGAACCCTTTTCCCATTTGACGATCCGGATGCCTTTCTTATCTAGATCGGCCCAGGATTCCAGCTTGTGCGGATTCCCCTTTTGCACAAAAAGTCCCGCTGTGCGGCTTAACAAGTTGACCACCACATACGATTGACTTAGCATCAAGCCTTTCCGAAGCAGTGCTGCCTCACCTGTAATTACCTTTACATACGAGCTTATCCCCTGGCGCACGCAGTGTCTTCCAAAAGATGAATTATTGCCGCAGTTATTGATTCATTAATCGATTCAGTTATTGAATCATTAGTTGATTCAATAACTGCGGCAATATTAATTTCCACATGATCATATCTCCATTAATTTAGAACTCACTCCTCAGCAGCTGCCTGTTTAACTTCGTTTTGTGAAGGTCTTTTGGCGTCTTCGGGGTTTGCTGATATTCGTTTCGAGTTCTCTTTTTTGTAATCTTTTCCGCATCAATTCTCCAAGCCGTATTACATCATCCTTGGTCAGTTTTGACATCTAAAGCAGCTCTCCCTCCCTATTAGTCCTCTCTATTAGAATTGCCTGATTCTATGAAAATAAACCTCTTGTCTGCTTGTTCTAATGTCCCTTTCACTCCCATAAGCTTACTATAGGAATTATGGAACATTAGCATTTTGGAATTATGACCCTAGAGCTAAGGGAGGGTAATCGGCATGAATCAGGATCGGGGAGAGCGGCCTCAACTGAATGGGATATTCCACACCCATTCCGTTCCTATGAAAGCAGCTCCGGATACCAATCAGAAGGTAATAGAAGCAGCGGGGAAACTAATTAAACCTGCTAGACGGGAACGTTCAGATAAGCTGAAGGATATTAAGTTTCCGGTAACACCAAGCGAGCGTCAGGAGCTTCGCCGGCGTGCGATCGAAATGGGAGTGACTGGTCGCAATGAGACGATTTCAAATACAAAATTGCTCATTTTGGCTCTTAACCAACTTCGTCTTTATCCGGAATGGTATCCGCCACTTGTCTATAAAGACAGCAAGCAATATATGCATGTAAAGCCTACGGGTATGGTTTTTAAGCAAATTGAGGAATTAGCGCTGCAATGGAACTGCTCCATCCGCTGCGCCTGTCACCGCCTGCTCATGAATTATATTTTTAAAGGGGAGGTTATTCTGCGTGGTATCCAAATTCAATCAGAGCCTTATCCGCCAAAAGCTCATCAAAATGACTGAATCGGCTCCTGGACTATTTCAGCGTCTGAATAAAAAATCCATTTCAGTTATGGTTCGAACACGAGGAATCGACCTGCTGAGAGCAGAGGTTTTTCTTGATGACCTCAATGTTCTCTCTGGCGGTGAGTATCAACACTACTTTACATTTACTCCATTTGTTCAATTACTTTACGATGATTTCTTACTCCAAATACGCAAACAATATTCACCGGTAGAAATGGCTAATCGGCTTGTAAGCCGCCGCCGGAAATATTTTAACAACCAAGATGGATTATGTTCTCATACTTTAAAATCAAAATGGTTTCTCATTCCAGTTCCCCTGGAACGGCCTTTAGTTCTTCGCGGAGAGGTGTTTCTTCATGATCTAACAGTAAGCTGCCCTGGTTTCAAAATGAATTTGTCTGCGCTTCTTTCTATTCTAGTCCTGGATTTTATCTCCGAGATCCGGAAAGGCAACCAGCAAGAGTTAATAAGGATGATTGTTAACCGACTTGAACAAGATTAATTGTCGGTTGCCGGCCCTTACAGCAGTAGAGATTCCTTGTACAGCGATTGCATTAACGCAAAGTTGGCAGCTGTGTCGCTCCAAGCTCGATGAGGCTGTACATTGTGAATATCAAAATAGACGCATAAATCTTCGAGGCTGTAGCTCTTTACGTTCAATAGTGACGCTTTCGCTAGTTTATGCGTGCACAGAATACGCCCCTGCCACATAGGGAGACGAAACTTCTTACAATGCTCCTGCAAAATAGCATAATCAAAGCCAATATTATGGCCGACCATTACGGAACTATTCTTCATAAATGAGAGCAGTTCTTTGATCGCGTCATATCCCTGCTTTGCATCTTTCACTTTATCCTGAGTGATTCCAGTTAGCGCAGCAACGGCTTTAGGAATACGAATGCCAGGATTGATCAACGTATTGTAGCTGTCCACAACTAAACCATCCCTGAACCGAAGAGCACTGATTTCAATTATTCTGGCGAACTTTACCGCAAATCCTGTAGTTTCCAAGTCTAATACGATACCTTCCCGGGGCATCTCAATATTCTCGTATACTTCAGGCGATTCCAGCTGCTGGATTCGATCTTTAAGCTGATTGTGCTGATTGTGCTGTTTGCGATGCACTGACGCCATTTCTTTAAAAGCCTGCATATTCAAACTGTACAATTTATTCTTTACAAGCGTTTGATTTGTAATTTCCTTGTAGACCAAATCCAGCTCTTCTAAATAATCTTCATTAGACTGATGTTCAATGTGACTAAATGAATGTAAGTATGGGGTGACAGCTTGACGGGCACTGCCGCCTGGGAGCTCTAAAAACAGCTTTGAGAACGCGTATATCATCTTGGTATTCGCATATAACTGATAGATCGGCTTCAAAACGAACCCTAATGCCTGCCAGAAAGCTGCCCCAGCTTCAAATTCTGAAGCAACATACTTAAATCCTTTTTTTCCGTCCGGCATCTCACAATATAATACAATCACTACTTCTCTTTCCTTCTGATACATCTGGGCTGCAACAATAACGTTCCCATGTATCATTAACATCACCTCTTAACAAATGGAATGAATACAAAGAAGCTCCGCTCGGAATCTAACTAGAAAACAGTCTGCCAAAGAAACCCTTCCGCTTTTTCTCTTTTCCTGTAGTCGACAACCAATAGCGAATTTCAAAGTGCAAATCCGTGTTCTCTTTGCTAATTTGCTGCAGCTGTTCACGTATCGATTCTCTTTCATTTTCACTTGCAGCATTCTCAAAGGTTTCAAACAACTCAAGAATTCGCTCTTTTATTTTACTGATATGTAATTCTCTTTCGTCTTGTTTAAATTTCGTAACTCGATCTTCAGCTGCATTTTTGTACATTCTAATCGTGAATGCTTGAGACGGATTCCCTTGCTCTAATTCACTGAATTTCTCAAGTAGAAGCTCTTTCTCAGCAATTGAAGTATCAGCAGCATTAATCTTTTGATACAAATCATCAATTTGCAGTTTCACTTCTTCATCATTACGAGATTCAAGCATTAAGGTCTGTGCAGCAGATTGAGCGGCAGCTTTAGCACGATCTTCCACTTCTTTAAAAAAATCACCGCTTTGAATCAATTTGTAGAAGTCCTTGAATTGATCCATTTGCTTCATGACTTGAAATAGCAAATCATTATTACTCTCCCCTGCTTTATTGTCAGAAGCAGCAGCAGGCTTAGTTATATTGCCATAGATCAGCTCTTTCAGTTGAGGCAGTGTATATTCCGAACCTTCTCCAGTTAAGCCTATGATCATCTTTATCTTAAAAACAGATATGTAATTATGCTTATAAATTTTACTATTTCCCTCACCCATCGTTGTAGGGTTTATATAGTCTAGGAGATCTCTTCGTTTGTTCTTAATGACATAATCTTGAGTTTCACATATTTCAGCAACTTGACTTGAGATATACAATGCTTCTGGATCCATGGACAGAATCTTATCTGTCAGAATACGCTCCAACCAGCCCCGTTTTTTATAAATTTCATAAAGTACCGACTGACCATCAAATGCTTGTATGAGTAATTCCCGAATCTCTTCTTTTTTCGCTTCTTCAACTTCTTCTCTCGTAAACACTCTTCCTTCATCCGCCACTTTATATCACCTCAATTTCAATTAGTAAACCATAACAATCATATAATCTTATTTTACAGGATTCACACCTGAATAAAAAGCGTTTATCCCGGTTTATTCACCTCAATCTCAAATCCGTGCAAACACAAATCAATTCATCGTAAGTCGATTTTAGCTGAATTTATTCACTTTAATCTGCACTTATTCGGACTAATCTTAAAGTGAATTAATGCGTATTATAGACCATCATCTGCATTAATTCACCATAAGTCGGTTTTAGCTGTATTAATACACTTTTATACGAGTTGATTCGTATTAATTATAAAGCGAATTAAAGTGAATTGCAGCCTGTCACTTGAATTAATTCATCATCCATTCGAATCTGTTTGTCTATAATCGTATTAATTCGGATATACACGGTTTTATTTAGAGATGAATATGTGCGTATAATCCTAACTTATCCATCGAAATCCGGCTTCTTCGTATAAGTGTGAGTTATTCAGCGGATGAATAAGGCTGAATAAGTAGGTTTTATACAGGTTTCCAGCTTATTTGGATCTTTTTTACATAATAAGCATCTTTAATTCAAGTTAAAGAGGTCGAACCCGGATAAGAAGATAGGGGGGAGGAGGTGAAGAAAGAGGCTTTTAGTTGTAATTAATAAAGAGTATTGACTCTTTTGCAAGATATAATTAATCATTCGATAACCAATTCAGCTACTTGACCCAAACAATCAAGCCTTACAATTAAGGAACTGTCTGCATTACCAAAGCAAAAGCCTTTTAAACCAAAGAAAAATGGTTTAAAAGGCTTTTTGCTTTGTACACCTAAAAGAAGGGGGGAAGTGCTGCTTAATTACTTATTAAGAATACTAAACGGATCAAAGTCGTCTTTGTTTTTGATATCGAGTTTCGCAGCTGCAACCTCGGTATTGGCGAATGGATCCTGAGCCGTATTCACTTCAGCTTCAACTTTTTTTCGTGAGAACCCGGCTAAAGCAGAAATAGCTGAATCCTCCTGTGCGAAAATATCCTCTGATTTATCCTGAGTTTCTTTTGCTTTAAGCACCAAATCATTCACGCGTTTAGGTAATCCAAGGCCCGAAACAAGCGTATAAATGGAAATATCCTCACCCTTTGGATCATCGTAGACAGCAATAGACTTCTCAGTTGCAAAAGGAGACAAACTCTCTACTGTAGACTCGATAGAGTTTATGAAAGACATCGAGAAAATACGTTTAGCTGTATTCGGATGAGCTACCATACTAACGGCTAATCTAGTAGCTTTCTCAAATTGATAGCCATCAGACAAGGTTCCGTTTTCGATTGATTTCTTGAAATCCGGAAGGAATGTTCCTTGGTTTGCAGTATCAATCGCGCCATTTGCAAACTCTAATTTCCCTATAGAAATTAGTCCCGGCGATTGCAGGGTCTTAAGCAATTCAGAACTATCGAAATGATAACCGGCAATCGGATTAAAGCTTGACGTAACAACGTTGATTTCATGCAGCGCTGAAGCTATGTATTTGTTACTATAATCCAGATACTCCGAAATGCTCGCCTGTGGTTGTTTTTTAATAAAATCATTATATAGTTTTTGGTTATCTACAACTAAAATACAGCCTAGATTCTTTAATGCAGCCGCTAACATTTTTAAGCGATCAAGTGCATTTTCGATAACAGTTGACCCTTCATTATCACGGGGGAGGGTGATCATTAATCCGCATTTATCTTTGAATCCATTGGCATAAAGCATTCTGATCGCTTCAAGTATACTGCCGGTTCCAGTACCGCCGCCAAGACCGCCTATAACCCAAATAAAATCCCGGTCAACGAAGAATTCAGTTGCTTCTTTCTGAATCATCTCACGATGCTCTTTGAAAGCTGCTTCCCCAATCGCTATATCTCTTCCCGCGCCTTTCTCGTATCCAGGAAGTCCAATTTTTCTAACATTGCTATGCTCGCTAAATTTACGAAGATCCACTTCATTCGTATTAATTAAGAGAGCTGTATAGGGATTATGGTTATTCGTAATTTGAGTTTTAATCGTTGCACATTCATATGCGATTGAACATCCACCCATTCCTAGTCCAAGAAACCCGAATTTCAAACTTAAACTAAGGTCTTGACGAACTAATACATTTTTCATTGTCACACCATCCTATGATTGTTTTTATGAGATTTATTTTCACTTTTGACTGGTTTGAATAAACGAAATTAGTTCCTCTCCCAATGAAGAAACCTTATATAATCGAGCCCGCCCGAGCACCGTTATATCTACTAAAGCAGCACCTTCTAACCTAGCGGCCATCTCATCTAACATATGCCTTGAACCAAGCAGCTTTTCTTTTGTGTTTGTTTGCTGCTGATAATATTGATTAACCAGTTCACCAAGAAGTTCCTTGTTTAAGGGACGATCCTCTTTCTTCAAGATAGCTAACGCCCATTTACCGTAGCCTAAGCGCTCCAATAGCAATTTCAATATTTGCTCTCTGGTAAAGATATTTAATCCCTCCTTCATTCATTTATTGAATCGATTCGAATCTATAACTGCTTCAATAGAGTAATATTAACCTATATTCCATAAATATGACAAGTCAATTTGCGAATTATTCCATTTTATCGTGGGAATCGTTACTTTTTCTATTGATGCAATAGAAGTTCGTATTGCATCAATAGAAAAAGCATTGAATCGAATAGAATCGATTCAATGCTTTTATAAGCTCTTTTGCTAACTAAAGGCTCTACCCGTTTCTTAAACCATTCCATCCTGAGAATTCCTTCATCAATCAACACCTTTAAAATCGAATTTATTCGGATCAATCTATCTACTTCCACATAAACGATGCTTCCTATACAGGTTTATTCGTGTTGATTCAGCAATATTTAAATAGATTCATTGTGTTCATAGTACTTAAATAATACAATAAGAAGAGGATGAAGGATGAGGGAGGGGAAGGTATGAGTAAAACAATAATTAAGTACTTAGAAGACAAGACAGTAAAACTGCTCGAGAACAAACAAGCTCTAATTAACTCCAACCAGAACAGTTACGTCATTGAATCTGAAATGAAGCAATTTATCGATTCCGCATGTCATCCCATGATCAACAAACGAATTAATGAATTAATCCGGATATCTGCTAAACTAACCGAACAGAAAAACGCAGTCCAAGTCAAAATCCTTCGTGCCATGGAAGAACACAAAGCACCTGATCCTGATTATGAGCAAGAAAGAGATTTTCTGGAAATACAGATATCGATTGTCGATCGGTCAATTGAGAAGAAGCGTGAGTATCAACGCACATTCACCCATCAGGTTGATCGGAATTTGATCGAGCATCCATTCATCTCTTCCACCCAACCTAATGAGAAGACGCTTGAGAAAATGCGAGACAAGGGCATTATCAAAATGGAAAAGACTGGATTCAGAAAACTTTATTATCAGAACGAGAACGGCTACTTACTGGTACCCTATGATAGCAGAGTATTAATCGGTTTATTTAAGCTCTGGGAAGTAAAGGGGAAATCAGCTCAATTCACATTTGAATTCCGTGAACTGCTTCATACCATATACGCGGACATTAACGGCGGGGAATATACGCAAATTCATAAGAGCCTTCAAAATCTCGCAACAACATCTATTATCATGGAAGAATATCTGGATCCTGAGAGCGGTAAGCGGACGCGAACTAGAATTCATAATCCTATAACAGATGCCGATATCGACAGGGTCAATAACAAAGCTACCATTGCTTTTAACTCTTATTTGCATAAGAGCCTCATCGTAGGTAACGTTGTAAAGATTAGCATGGCTTTATTCAATGATTTAGCCTCACCAATCTCCAAGACTTTATATCTGCTGCTTGCGAATAAGATTAAAGATAATGAAACTATTCTTGATTATAGTAAATTAGTTAATCATTTGGATCTTCATAGTTATGAGAGCTACAAAGCGAACAACTTGGTTAAGAGTTCTCTCGAAGAATTAAAGAGCTTCGACTTTATTAAAAACTTCACCATAATTAAAGAGGGAAGAAGCTATTCCAAAATCCTATTCGAGCCCTCCGATTGGGTCCGTGATATCGATGTCGAGGAGCATGCTTCTTTATCACTTGGCCACTTATAACGCACAGAGATGATATGTCTCTGTGTTTTTTTTTGATTTTTCCCTGACCGAACCGCTAGAAGGCCAAAACCACCATTGATTTACGATTATAACCACCTCTGATTTACGAAACCACCTCTGACTTACGACTTTATATTCTTTCCAAGTGAATTATTAGTAAAAAATAATGAATTATTGCGTCCTTCTATACCACCTCTGATTTACGAAACAAACAACCTCTAACTTACTGTTCAACCAGTCTCTCATTTACCAAACCACTTCTGACTTACGAAAAACCACCTCTGACTTACGAACTAATGCGTCTTCGATTTACGAAACCACCTCTGATTTACGAAATTATGCGTCTCTAACTTACGAGTCAAACATGTTTTGATTTACGAAACCACCTCTGATTTACGAAGAAACCACCCTCTCGTTTACGATTGACCATTATTTACAGGAATGATATTGTCGAAAAAGAGTAGAATTAGTTAACTTTAGCGATTCGTACTACAAATGAAAAAACCCCCGCGGCAACGGAGGTTCTTCATAAGTAGAAAACTCTACTTGTTTTAACCAGCGGCAAGCAACCGCTGATCGGTCTTGCATCGATTTACAACTAATTAACCTAGAGACAAGCTTGAAAATGCAAGTTTGTCTTAACACAGCCTCTAACTCGAAAAAAATCGAGATAAGGAGGTCTGCTTTAATTTTGTCAAAAATAGTTGTGCATCTATTATTATATCATTCTCAGCCTTTAAAGTCGAGATATTAACAGGAAGGAGGTCGGACTTTTTGCGAGCAGCAATGGAAAATAATCAAGCACCATTTTCATTGAATTATTTAACCCTCAACAACAAGAACAATGGTCCGACCTACCCTGTGGTAATCGACTACACCGTTCTAACTGAATTTCTTGCTCTTGAGAAGAAATATGCAACCGATACCGTTAAGCTTTTCCGACGCAACAGCCATCCCCTGAGAACCAATCATATAACGGACACATCCATTCGATTATTAATGACAATCGGACGGAGATTTAATACGAAAGGTCACTTGAATGGCGTCACGATACATAATCTTTACCGATTAATGAACGATGAATATGAGAACAGCTGCTCGAAAGAACAATTTTATGCTGAATTTCAAAAGTTTATCGATACCGGCATCATTACAGTCTCGCAAGACGGCGTTTTACAATCCTTTAAACTTTCTGCTTTTAAACGTGATACAGAGCGGTTTATTATCATTAATCCGGTTGTTTTCACTAAAAAGTTCACAGACTTGGAGGTAGCGGCTCAGAAACTGTTTCTCTATGTGACTTCACGGAATGGTAATAGCGGAGAAAGAGAATTTAAAGAAACAATCGAACCTGGATGCTGGTTATACACGCTTACACATAAAAATCGCCCCTCTCAAATCAAAAAACTGTTAAAAAGTTTATTTGATCTGCAGCCCGTTGATCAATGCTCCTTGCTCAAATCCTACTCCATTTCAAAAGATAGTTTCGGTCGAACAATGCTGCGCTGTACAATTAATCCGGCCTATATTGTCCGGCACGAGGCAGGTAAACATTATCGCTCTGTACCAGCTGCCAAGATTCCCTCTTCCAGGAAAGCAACACGTCTCCGTCAACTGCTGAAGCTGAATGGAGTATCCGAATTCGAAAAGCTAAATCACGGCTTACCTTTCTCGCGGCTGCTTAAACTAACAAACCGAAGCAGTATCAAACTATTGCGTCATGTTTCAGAGCGTATCCATGAACTGTTCGCTCTGCATCGATATGACTCAGAGCGTGGTGACGATATCGTTAATACCATTAAATACGAGGTGGAATCGGATCATTTCTTCGAATACATAACCATAACAAAGCAAACAGGCGCTTATGCATATCTGGGAATAGGAGAGGATTCCACGGATAGCAGCAGACCATTACAATTTTACCGGAACATTCATAAACAGTTTACACCTAAAGAGTTCCGTAAAATCTGTCTGCGAGCATTACCTCTATTACAACAGCAATTCGGATCCGGACTTCATTCAGAGCTTATTCAAGATTCAAGGAACAATATCAATTACCACTTCTACCTTGAGGATCTGCTCATCAATCTGAAGTTCGGCTCAACTGAACAGCTTGCAAACTAGCCCACCCTGTAAAAAGGGAGGGCTATTCCTACTGCATTTGTACTCACATCCTTAATAAGGATGAAAGCTGTTCCTATACAAATCAAAGATCATCCTCTGTTGAACGACAGCTTCTGTTCACAGTGCCACATTCATCTGACATGCAAAATGTTAATAAATCAGAATTAATAAGCCTGTACATGAATATCAAAAAGCAAACTGTGATTTATTTAGAAATATGTTGTATTTTAATTGATTATCAGCCGAGAATTTAAAAATTATCCCCATTCTGAATAAATAACCACAAAATAAATAAAGTCTGAATTATCCACAGGTGGATAATTACGTTCTGAAAAAATGTTTATCAACAAGGCTCAATCCCAGGCTAGTCCTGAAGGTGCATCTGCCCTAGAAGATTTTATATTTAAAAGATACTACTGTTTATAAGATATATTCATCAAGGCTTATCAATATTCCCCTGATTTACCTATTCTATCTGTCATTTTCAATTGCCATTCCTATTTATTTTATATGCTGAAGCAAATGCTTAATGCTATAAAATTGAAAGGTTTACATTGGAGCAAGTATGGAGTTCACGCTCAAACAGCTCTTTTATTTGTAGACCTATTAATGATATGTTCGGAGGAAGGAAGAGGAGCAATGCTCCACTGTCAATCAAGAGGAGGTTCATCGATGCAGGAGCTGTTCCTGTTTGAAGCGGATATTCCCTTTCATCTCTTTGACTACAGTCCTCCTGAGCGGTATGCGGAGCAGCATTGGCATTCTTTCTATGAGATTGGGTACTGCTATGCGGGGACCGGGAGCTTTCATATCGCGGATCGGACCTATCCTGTTCAGCCAGGGGATCTTATGCTATTCCCGCCCTATGAACCTCATATTGCACAATCCGATCCTGCGCAGGAGTGCCGGTTTTATTTTGTCTATTTCAGCGACGCATTCTTTCAGGAAGAGGATCGCCAGCTGTTGATGTCGTTTCGAAATACAGCGATTCGCAATTTACATGTGGAGATACCTCCGCTTGGCGCGATGTTTGCTGCAATGCTGGATGAATATACATCGAAGCGATCTGGCTTTGCAGCTTTGCTGCGCTCGCGCATGCTGGAGCTGTGCGTGCGCCTGCATCGAATGGACGAGAGCGCTCATACCGAGTCAAGCTGGAGCGGCATGCTCAAAAGCTTAAGTCAAATCAAGCCTGCACTGGAATTTATTCATACCTCGTACAGAGAGCAGATTGGCCTTAAAGAGCTTGCAGACGTTCTCTCGCTAAGCGAATCGCGCGCGCGTCACTTGTTTAAGGAAGCCGTGGGCAAGAATTTCAAGGAATACCTGGCTTTCGTCCGTATCCAAGAAGCGAAGCGGCTGCTCTGTGCCAGCGATCCGTCCGTGACAGATATTTATTTGGCTTGCGGGTTTCACAGCTCAGCACCTTTTTACCGGTCCTTCCAACAGCTTGTAGGTATTTCACCTTTGGGTTACCGTCGCCTTCATCGAAAAGAATAGCCGTTTTTAAGAAATTCGGGTTAGGAATCGGGAAGAAATTCGGTTTGGGAACGGTTAATCTAGATGTAATAAATAATCTAGAGGTGATCACTGTGGCAGGTTGGGATTCATTGAAGCAGCTCATTAAGATGGAGATCGTTCAGCGCCAAGAAGAAGGCTGCAGCATTGAGGGTTTTATGGACAAATGGGAGAGTGCGGGAGAAGATCGACAGCACTTATTGAAGGTGTATGAAGAGCTTGCGGCGCTTACGGTAGATGCTGCGTTCCCATTCGAGGAACCGTCAGAGCTTGATCATATTCGCCGGCTTCGTCCGCAGGAGCAGGGTGCTTCTACATTAGCGGAAGCAGCGTATACCGATGAGCAGTGGCAGGACAAGTTCTATGGCGCATGGCTTGGACGTCTTAGCGGCTGCGCACTGGGCAAACCGCTCGAGTCAGGAGCTTTCATGGCTGGAACGAGTGAGCATCCCGGGTGGCGAAATGTGCAGCTGTGGTTTGAGGGAGCAGGGGCATGGCCGATCAAAGGGTATACACCGAGGCACTCAAGCGCTGAAACCGAGGGAATAGCTATTGCGGATTGGAGCTGGAAAAGCACCAAGGAGCATATTGCATTCATGGAAAGCGATGACGATGTGAGATACACGGTGCTGGGGCTGCTTATGCTGGAAGAGAAGGGGCTCCACTGGGATTCCTGGGATATCGGACGACTTTGGCATAGCAGGCTGACTTATGGACAGGTTTGTACGGCGGAGACGCAAGCTTATTTGAATTTTGCTCAGGTCACCAGCCATATGGAAGGCTGGAGAGGCAAACCGGATAATTGGGAAGACCATAAAGAGTGGGTAAGAACCTACTTGAATCCGTATCGGGAGTGGATCGGGGCGCAGATTCGGGCTGACGGTTTCGCTTACGGAGCCGCAGGCAATCCAGAGCTGGCGGCGGAATTCGCGTGGCGGGATGCTTCCTTCTCGCATGTGAAGAACGGAATTTATGGGGAGATGTTTGCTGCCGCGATGATCGCTGCTGCATTCATTGAATCCGATCCGGAGAGAATTGTAGCTGCAGGCTTGCAGCAGATCCCGGCAACGTCCAGACTCGCTCAAGATATCGGCCAAGCAGTCGAAATTGCCAAATCCTCTACGGATCAAATCGAGCTGGTTAGCCGAATCTGGGAAGCCTTCAAGCATTATGATCCCGTACATACCAATAATAATGCCGCTCTTGTAGCTGCATCGATTATTTTCGCTCAAGGGGATTTTGAGAAAGGGATTACGACCGCGGTGCTTGGCGGCTGGGATACCGACTGCAACGGAGCAACAGTTGGCTCTATTCTCGGAGCAAGCCTCGGGGCACGTGCGCTACCGGCTTCATGGATTGATCCGCTGAACGATACGTTCTATGCGGATCTCCACGGGTTTCATCCCATAGCCGTATCCGAATGTGCACGCCGAAGCTTCCTTGTCTTCCGTAAGATAGAGAAGGAACGGCTTGAAGCAGCTGCGAATGATAAAAAAGTTCGTGCTTAAAGAAGGAAGCAAATGGCTATGCAGCCGCCCGCGATGGACGAACGATTCTAGCGTGTTATAATTGGAGTTAGAATCATAGTGCGGATTGGATGGTGACGGTAATGGAACAGATCCGAGATTTACAGAAGCTGATCAAGCTTACCGGAGATCGTGCGAAGCTGGATGCGAAAGCGAATGGAACCTATATTGTATATAAAACGAATGAAGGCCGTATTGTGAAAGAATTCAGCAATGGCGAAATTATTCCCATTAAGCAACAAGACCACCCTTATGAGTAAACCAACACCTGCCATGTATGTTTTTGGTGGGAATAACGGTAGCGGCAAAAGCACCATCCGCAATCTGATCGTGGATCGGCTTGGGATCAATGTAAATATCGTCTGCAGGTAAAGAAGCGATTATTAAGCTGGTCCGGGACTGTATCCATCATAAACGCAGGTTTTCGGTAGAAACAACGCTGGCCGGCGGCAATGTCATTCGTCAAATGCAGAAAGCCAAAGAAAACGGCTTTGCTATCACGATGTTCTATGTCGGACTTGGTGATTATCATCTTAATATTGAGCGAGTTGCTGTCCAGCCCAGCGTGCCTGGACTGGCCGTACGGAATGGGAAGAGATTGCGCTGCTGTACGAGGGGCTCGTGGGTATCGCTCCAACGATCGGCGCAATCGTCGGCCGCGCGGCAGCCGTTGCCGAGGCGCGGGGCGCCGAAATCGGGATGGCGCTTCTTGGGGAAATGCCGGCCGAAGCGGTTAAGAGCTATCAGCCTTATTGGGCGCTGAGCGCCCATTTGTTCAAGCGGATGCAGAGGTTCGAGGAGGCACGTGCCGCATACAGCCGCTCAATCGGACTGTGCATGGATCCTTCCATTCGTGCATTTCTGGAGAAAGAAGCCGGAGAATGTTAGTTGTCAGGTCTGACGTCATGGATGTTTATATCCCGGCTCAGACCTTTTTGGTCTGGTGTTTGTCAGAAATATTCAATAGGCTTATTGCCCCAAGAGTCTATCGAATATTTAAAAGTTTGTATAATTAGCAATTCGTTATTTGAGCCGCTGCGCCGGAAATAGGACTTTTAAAAAAAGTTAGGTTTTAATTAGTCAAAGTGGGTTTGCAACCAAAGGTATCTTCATATATTCTGATATTAAGAAATTAATAATGGAGGAATAATATGGAGCCCGTTCAATCGTTATCTGATTTGCTTTCGGCTGGTCCAGCCGGTTCATCAGTTGAGATCGCCGGCCCTTTGGCGCGGACCTTCGGTCAAACAACTTTATCTACAACGCTGACGATGAATAAACTATTTTCCATCTATGAGATTGATTTGGAAGTACAGAGGCAGCTTGTACCCCAGAATGTATCCCGGCTTGTCGACTATATCCTTTTGTATCTGGATCACGGACAGCCCATTTATTTTCCGGGCGTTATATTGTCTGCTCGCGGGGCAGGGCAGTATATCCCCGAGCAAGGCCGATATTACCTGCAGGCCATTGAGAAATGTTACGTCGTAGATGGGCAGCATCGTTTGGCAGCTTTCCGCCGTGCTATGGAAACGCTTCAAGGCAACATGGCAAGGGCCAAGGATAGAAGAGAATATGAACGTGTTGCTGAAATTACTGAGAAGCTGCGTAAACTATATGATTTTCCAATGTCTGTCATGATCTACCTGGATATTCACTCCCGTCAAGAGCGCCAGCTGTTCTCGGACATCAATAAACTTCCAAGAAAAATCGGCGGCAACCTCGCTGTTCTAAGGGATCAGCGCCGATTCTATCATGTGATGGCATCCCATCTTGTTCAGGAATACCCGGTAATGGATAAACTGCCGACGGATATTTTCTCCGAACGCGGGAAAGATTCGGAATACCTGTTCTCTTATTCCCTGCTAATTGAATTATTGATAGGGATCTTTGAAGGCAGATTGAAGTCCGGAGCTAGAAATAATGGTTATCACTTTACGGACCAGAGTCTGCAAGAGCATGTCGAGCAGGCAGCCTATTATTTTGACAATCTTTTGAGGTATCTGCCCCAGCCAAGCCGGAAAGAGATTTGCTGGTCGGAAAATATTCAAATTGCGCTGGCGCTCTTTCTCTATGAGGAAGCGCATAAGACTCTTCAATACAATAAATATACGCTGCTGTATGCGATGAAGATTTTACCGCATATTGATTGGAATCTCATTTACAAAGACGACGAAAAGGATCGATTGCCTCGAAGAAGCCGGATCATGAAGGCGTATCAATTTATTCGGGATTTCTTCGATGAACAGCATCTGTATCTAATTGAAGACAAGGAGGAAGTTGGCTGATGGATGGGCTTCCGTTACGTATGACTGTTTATCCGTATTGCGATCGATATGGTGTGGCCACCGTTTCGATGCGCATTCATGATTTGCTGAACTATACAACAATTGATCCGATGGTGCAGCGTAAATTAAGTGCCCTGCAGCGAAGGAAGATTTCTAATTATCTTCAAGAACGCGAGCTGGATCATGTGTTTTTTGGCCCTGTTACCTTGTCACTTCGCGATGTAAGTACATTAACGAAAAGCGGAGATCATCTCGTTTTGAATCATGGCTCCAAATTAAGCATAATAGACGGCCAGCATCGGATACTGGCATTAGGCTATACCAATGACCAGATGATTAAAGAGAGCCGCCGGTATGAGCGGGAAGCGATGAGGCTCAAGGTGAAATGCCGTAAGGAGCCGCATAATGCGGAGATCCGTGAAGTGATGGAGCAGCAGGAAGGGCTGCACCAACAGATGGAGCTCAGAAGATTGGACTTGTTGGAAAGCGAGCTCTCCGTTCAAGTTTACGTTGGATTGGGCGAAGAAGAAGAGAAGCAGCTATTCGGCGACATAAATTCCAAGGTCCAATTAGTCAGCAAAGAATTGGGGCATTCCTTTGACGGAAGCGATCCTTTGAATATCGTGCTGCAGCAGGTAGCCGATCATAATGATTTTCTGAAATCAGCCGGAATTGAGAGCCGCAACAACCTGACCTCCTTTAATAAGAATTACACCTGCTTCAGCTGGATGTATTCGACCGCGTCTTTACTTTTCACTGGAAAAACAATCCCTTCTTATGAGCTTGCACGCCGGCTAAGGAAAGACATAACGAGCCATGTGGAGATTCTGCACCAATTTCTGAACGCGATCATGTCTCATATGCCGGAACAGCCTGGATTAGCACAGTACATTTCTTCAAGCCGCGTGATTCAGGAAGCGATTGCCTATTATGCGCATACTTATCTCTATCAAGAGGGGAAATATGTTCCAGGCTGGACCGCCTGTTTGGACAGATTGAAGCGTGTAGAGTGGACACATGAGAATAAAGAGCTTGGAGATAAACTGGGCAGACTCGATAACGGGAAGATTAATCTCATTCATGAGAAGTCGATGAGGAAACATCTAGCGGTGGTTGAGTATTTGGCAGGTTTAGAATAGTCGGGGTTACCCTCTGATTATTGGGTCAGCAAGTGACAGTCAGCTGCAAAGAGAGGATATGAAAACCCTTGATATTCAAGGGTTTTTTATTGCATCAATTACTGCATCCATTCATGTTTAGATTGGATGCAGCAATGTCTTTCTTTCAATAGGACGGGAAGCCGGCATGCAAGTGTTCCCGGTTAACCGGACAAACGGGTGAATCTATCCGGCAAAGTTACGATAGGTTTCAGCTCATTAAAGGCGCCGCAGTCGTTTCCCGCACAATCAATTCAAGCTCAAACAACAGCTTTGGAGGGAGCCGCCTCGCAGGTTTGTCGTTCTTCTCTTTCAACAGCGTATCAACCAGCGATGCTGACATATCTGAGACAGGCTGGGCAATTGTTGTCAAGTTGGGTTTGATCAGAACCGCAGCTTTAATATTATCGTAGCCGATAATGGAGATATCCTTAGGAATGCGGAATTCTCTTCGCTGCAGCTCCTGCACGGCACCTAATGCGATAAGATCATTGGCACAGAAGACAGCGGTGAAAGGAGCTTCCTGTTCCAGAAGGTCTATAATTGCCGCTTGACCGAATTCAAAGAAAGGTTCGCCCCTGCGGATCAGGTTCTCATCTACAGGAAGTCCTTGAAGGAGATGGGCCTCGCGATATCCAAGCTCCCTCCCGATACTGACCAGCGGTCCTCCGATATGTGCAATGCGGGTATGCCCTAACCGAATAAGATGGTTCACCGCAGCCGAGCTGCCTTGAATATGATCGCTTTTAACGGACGGCAGGCCGGGAAGGTCGAATTCAAACGTGACGGCTGGAACGGCGGACTCCACGACCAGCTTGGTAAAGTCGGCAAGCTCACGAGGATCGGCAGGGGAACTGCACAGAATAATGCCATCGGCTTTCCTCTCGATCATGGATTGAACAGCGGCTTTCATCTTTGCGTAGCTCCGGCTGTCCGCCATGCCGATAGTAACGGTATATCCATTCTCCCACAGTCTGGCTTCGATTGACTCGGCTAGGGTTGCCCAGAATTCATTCTTGAGAAAAGGGAGAAGCAGTCCGATGTTACGCGTCTCGTTCATCACCATGGAACGGGCTATCGTGCTTGGTGCAAAGCCGAGCTCTTCGATAGCGCGGTGTACCTTTTCCTTGGTTGCTGTATGTACACGGTCACGGTTGTTCATCACGCGGGAAACCGTTGCAATGGATACGCCGGCTCTGGCTGCTACATCTTTAATTGTAGGTTTCATCTTCAATCTCCTGAATCACACGTAAACGTTTTTACAGTTATTTTAATTGATTGATCAAAGGGAAGGCAACATTCTTGAATTCAATATTGTAAAAACGTTTACACCTTTTAAGCGGGAAGCTATAATAAGTTTGTTTATATCAATCCTACTTCTATGAATATAATGATGCGTAAACGTTTTTACAAAAAGGAGAGTTGATTAGATGAAATCTCGTCGAGCTTATTTAATTGAACCGGGAAGAGTTGAACTGAGTGAGGTGCAAGTTGAGATTGCTCCTGATGAGCTGCTTATTCAAGTAGAAGCATGCGGACTTTGCACGTGGGAGCTTAATCATTTCCATGGCCGGATGGGTCAGGGGCCGTTATCTCTTGGGCATGAATGGTCTGGCAGAGTCGTCGCTGCAGGCCGCGACACAAAGGGGTTTGAGGAAGGCGATCTCGTAACGGGTCTTCCGAACAGCTTGACTGGCTTCTCCGATTATATGGCTGTGAAAGCAGCTAGCACCTTTAAAGTAGCGCCGCACATAGATCCGAAGCATGCGCTGGGGGAACCGCTCAAATGCGTCGTGACCGTCCTTCGCGGTGCAGCTCCGGAAGCCGGAGATTTCGGCGTTGTCATGGGGGCAGGCCCGATGGGACTCTGGGCCATTCAAGCGCTTGCCGGCAGGTTGCTCAGCGGTTTAATCGCGATTGATATTGATGAGCGCAAGCTTGCTCTTGCCGCTTCCTTCGGTGCGACCCACACCATTAATGCAAGGGATGGAGGAGCCGTAGAAGCCGTACGATCCATAACCGGCGGCCATATGGCAGATTTCGTCATTGAAGGAACGGGCACTACGTCAGTCATTAATGATTGCATCGGTTTGCTGAAGGCAAGACGAGGAAGACTTGTATTTATGAGTGCCTATAAATCTGCAGGTAATATCGACATGGAAGCAGTCATCACTAAATCGATAGAAATGCGGGCAACTCACCCGGGCTATTCCTTGAATGAGTCGGATGATCAACGCAGAGCGGTATGCCTGATTAATAACGGGGTATTCCAAATGAATGATATCATTACACATCAGTTTTCCTTGGAGCAGATTCAAACTGCATTTGAATCCTTGGATAAACGGCCTCCAGGGTATTTCAAAGGCATTGTCGTGCCTGGAGCAAGCAGCCTTTAAGCAGGGGAGAGCCAGCAGGGGCATGAAGTATGCGATGACGACTGGGATCAGTGCAATCTAAACCCACTCCTCGATTAGCTAAATTTGTCAGGCACTCATAACTACGAAAACTATAATAATGTAAAAGCCGCTCATTCATATCGAGCGGCTATATTTAGTTTTCAGGGACAGCTCGCTCTTAATTAACGTCTTGCCCACAAAAATAGAGGATGATCACAAAAAATGATGCTTGCAAAAACGAATAAAAGAGTGTCCGCCCAAAAAGTGAAGATTGGCTTCAGCCGTCATGTTTGTTACCTTCAAATGGACAGCCCATCCGCAAGTCTTTGCACCCGGGATGTCAATCACACTAGGATGGAATGGCATGGAAGGGAGGAAGAGTATGGCTTCATCAGCCGGTCAGAGCGCCAGCGGTTCTGCAGCATCTCATGCAGCGGCGGCAAACAAGCCGCAGTGGAGGAAGCATTGGAGTAGAGATAAATATTTGTATCTGCTGCTGGCGCCGGTCGCACTTTATTTTATCGTTTTTAAATATGCCCCGCTGCTTGGAGAGGTGATGGCGTTCAAAAATTATCGTTTGGCAGACGGCATCTGGGGGAGTCCATGGGTCGGGTTCGACCAGTTCCGCAAGCTGTTCACAAGCCGCGATTTCATCAGTATTTTGAGAAACACACTACTGCTGAACGTTTACGGCCTAGTGTTCGCATTTCCTGTGCCGATCCTATTGGCGCTTATGCTAAACGAGCTTCACTCGGAAAGGTACAAACGGATTTTGCAAAATCTGCTGTATATTCCACATTTCATGTCGTGGATCGTGCTTGGGAGCATCGTTATTGCGCTGCTGTCGCCCAGTACCGGAATCGTGAACGCCATTCTGAAGCTGCTTGGATTGGAGCCGATTTATTTTATGGCCAGTACGTTCTGGTGGCCAGTTGCATTTGTCGGTTCAAGTGTCTGGCGTGAAGCGGGCTTCGGCACGATTATGTATCTGGCTGCGATGGCGTCTATTAATCCTCAGCTGTATGAAGCGGCCGCGATCGACGGCGCCAGCAAACTGCGGCAAATCTGGCATGTCACGCTGCCTGGCATCCGAAGCACAGTCGCCATATTGCTCGTTCTGCATATGGGGAAAATGATGGATGTCGGTTTCGAGCAGGTCTACGCGCTGCAGAACTCCGCCGTGGGCAGCGTGTCCGAAGTAATCAGCACCTATGTCTACACACGCGGAATTGTGGGGCTGCAGTACAGCTACACGACTGCGCTCGGATTGTTTCAATCCGTCGTATCTTTGGCTCTTGTCGTGGCGGTCAACCGCTTGATCAGGGCGATGGGGGAACGGGGGTTATGGTAGGATGATGAATTCGTCCAGTTGGTTTCGCTGGATTAACGTGTTTTTGCTGGGATGCTGCGCCTGTGCCACTTTGTTTCCGTTCATTAACGTCCTTGCCGTCTCCTTCAGCAGCAGCCGCGCCATCAATGCGGGGGAAGTGTCCGTATGGCCGATCGACTTCAATCTGAGCGCTTATCACAATTTGATTGCCGACGGTCAGTTGTTCGTTGCCATGAAAAATTCGGTGGTCCTTACGTTGGTCGGCACTGCTTTGAATATGCTGTTCACCGTAATTGCGGCGTATCCGCTGTCGAAGCGGCGTCTTAAGGGCAGAAACGCGATGCTGATGGCCATTCTGTTCACCATGCTGTTCGGCGGCGGACTCATCCCGAATTTTCTGTTAATCAGCATGCTCGGTCTGATCAATTCGTACTGGGGGCTTTGGCTGCCTTCGCTTATAAGCGTGTACAACATGTTTGTTATGAAATCATTTTTCGAGGGACTGCCGGAGGAATTGGAGGAATCTGCGGCTATCGACGGAGCGAAAGATTTTACAATACTGTGGAAAATCATTCTTCCGTTGTCGATGCCGGTTATCGCGGCGTTAACTTTATTTTATGCCGTCGGTTGGTGGAACTCTTACTTCAATGTCCTTATCTATATCAAAAGCACAGACAAACTGTCACTGACAGTCAAGCTGTACCAGATGCTGCAAAACGTCGGTTCGGAGCTACTGCGGACGACAAACGGCGAGGGTGTTTCCGAGTCGACGATCACGCCGGAAGGGATTCGCGCCGCTTCGATTATCATTGCAATATTACCGATTTTGGGTGTCTATCCATTTTTACAGAGGCATTTTGTGAAGGGAGTCCTGATGGGCTCGGTGAAAGGGTAGTTCATAAGCGCCTCAGGCCTTGTAATAAATCTGGCTGTGCGATTGCGAGCCAGGAAGATTCACAATTAAGAACAGGAGGAGTCAGATGAAAACGAGAACGAAAAAATGGGCTTCCGCCATTCTCTCGATCAGCCTGGCGGCGGTCGTCTTGCTGGCCGGCTGCTCGAAGAATAACGAAACGTCCCCGCCGGGCAGCAGCGGCACCAACGCAAACGGGGGAGACAAGTTCGACAGCCTGCCGAAGGATCTCAGCATCTCCGCGTTCGACAGGGGGGCGGTGTCAAGCGACGAAGGAACGTACGAGGAGAACCGCTGGGTGAAATGGATGCAAGAGCAATCAGGCATTAACCTTTCCGTCGTACCCGTGCCTAGGAACCAAGCGCAGGACAAATTGAATGTGCTGATCGCCTCCAATCAGGCGCCTGATCTCATCTGGGAATATGACCGCAACTACATCGGGAATCTGGTGTCGCAGGGCGTAATTCAGCCGATTGACGACTATATTGACCAATACAGCACAACATACAAGCAGTATTTGCAGGAAAACCCCGATTTGAAACCGTATATTACATTTGACGGCAAGATTTACGCCATGACGACCCGGCGGACGATCAGCACCGTGGCGAATCACGGTCTCTTGATCCGGCAGGACTGGCTTGACAAGCTGGGGCTGAAGACGCCGATAACGGTGGATGAATTTGTCGCAGTAGCTAAGGCATTCAAGGAGCAGGACCCGGACGGCGACGGCAAGGCCAATACCGTTCCGATCGTCGGCTATACGACGCGCGACATCTATTCTGCGATGTTCGGCACGGATGTGGTCGACTGGTACCTCGAAGACGGCAAGATGAAATACGGTCCGACGCTTGATCGCTACGGCGATGCGCTTGCTCTGGAGAAACAGGTTTACGAGATGGGACTCGCC
Organism: Paenibacillus solisilvae; assembly: GCF_042656405.1. NCBI lineage: Bacteria > Bacillati > Bacillota > Bacilli > Caryophanales > Paenibacillaceae > Paenibacillus > Paenibacillus solisilvae. The sequence continues at coordinate 37,441 of NZ_JBHSOW010000066.1, forward strand.
GATAAAGAAAACTTTACCGACACGGATAATTCGCGCGCGAAGCAGCTCTGGACGACGGGCAAGGCAGGCATTTGTTTATGCCAATGGGGAAACGGCACGATGACCAGCATGAACCGCGATCTGCTGACGAACAATCCGGATGCGAAGCCGGTCGCATTCGAACCGGTGACGACGAAATACGGCAAATACGGCACCTACCAGGAAACGCCGGCTTACATCTACGTGACATTCAACAAAAATATGAAGAACCCGAAAGCTGCCATCGAATATTTGGATTGGATGATGGATAAAGGGTGGTTCTCGCTGACATATGGACAAGAAGGCGTTCATTACAAGCTGGTTAATGGAATCCCGCAGAAATTGGATGCGGACAAGGTGAAGAAAGAAGTGGGCTACGCGAATGAATACGCCGTTCTAAGGCCGCAAGAGGAGAAGCCGGAAGATCTGCTGATCAAGGCGGCGCAGGACCCGCTTTCCCAGCAGATTGCCAAGCTGGAAGTCGACTCGCTTCAAGTCGTCATGAAAAACAAATTCCGGCGCGACATTCCATATCAGCCTAATATTACCGAAATCAACGAACTAAAGGCGTCGTTTCAGAAAACGGTCGATGAAATCAGGGCGAAGACGGTTACCCAAAGCGGCTACTCCGCAGAGGAAGGGCTCGCAGATATCCGCAAGGAATGGAACCGTTTAGGCGGAGAGAAGGCCGAGCAATTGGCCCAGGAATGGTATGATGGCAACAAAGCAAGCTTTAAGTAGCAGATAGAGAAACGGGGGAACAGGGCATGCGCATTTTTCAATACCGCTCCACGAAAAAGACGGTTTTGGTGCTTGTCTTGCTCTTGTTCCTTGTCGTTTCCCTGATATCGTTTCTGTCGTACCGGGTAGCTGCGAACCGGCTGAAATACGAATCGACGGACACGCATATGGCGCTGCTCAGTCAGATTGATCATAAGATGGAGCTGATTCTGAAATCGATCGACAAAGAGACGATCCGGATGTTTGACAACGGGGATGTCAAATCCTTTTTCGATTCGGGCATGACCGAACAGCAGAGTCTGAACAATGCGTACAGACTGAACGCGTATTTCGGCCAATTCGTCAACGCAGAAGAATATATCTATTCCATCGATCTGTATTCCTATGTACGCAAGCAGCTGTTTTCAGGCAGTGCGCTGAAGGAAGATACAACGTCTGCGAACTATGACTGGATCCGCCAATTCGCCCAATTCGACGGTTATTTACGCTGGCTGCCGACCCGCAAGCTGTCGCTGAACAACTCGGATTTTCCAATCTACCGGAATGTCGTGACACTTGTCCGCACGTACCCGCTCATTCATTCCCCGGGTTACCGGCGAGGGGCGATTGCGATCCATATCAAGGAGGAAGAGCTGTACCATCTTCTAACGGACGCGGACAATAAAAGTTTGGGCGATACCTTTATGCTTGATCCAAACGGTCTTATGGTGTCAAGTGCGGTTAAGAGTATGTTGGGTCAGGATAGAAGTCAAGACGATAGTATGGCCCGCGTGCTGAAGGAATCGAAGGAGGGTTACTTTCAGGCGACGGTTAACAGCGAGCCCAGTTCTGTTTTTTATGTGACGTCGGCTTATACAGGCTGGAAAATCGTCAATGTTGTGCCCGAGATCCAACTGAACAAACCGCTTATCAACGTCCGCAACGCATTGATCGTCATTGCCGCTATATTGTTTATCGCTGCAGGCCTTTTGGCGATCCTTTTCGGCCGCTGGACGCTTAATCCGGTTAACCGATTTGCCGCTAATTTAACCAGGAAACTGAAGAACCACCCGTTCTATGCGGGGATGGACTGGAAGGACGGCAACCAATTCGCAATATTCGAGAATGCGGTTTCGGACATTTTGACGGACAGTGAGCGGCTGCAGAAACAAATCAAGGAAAATAAGCCGATTATGAAATGGAGGCTGATGATGGAGATTCTGACCGATTATCCGGCACATAACCGGAATATCGGGCAATATATGGAACTGGTCGGAGTACAGCTGCATCCGAACCGTTATATTGTGATGAGCGCGGAATTCGACCGAAAATCGGAAATCGGTTTAATACGGGATCTGCATCTGTACGCTTATGCGTTATGCAATGTGGCAGAGGAGCTGATCAATGCGGAAAGCAAAGGCGCCGCCACCCCGTGGGAGGACGGCCAAAGCGCGATCATTATTAGTTTCGATGACGACGACGATGCGAAGCATGCGCTGCGTGCGGCTGCTGTTGCCGATATGCTGAAGAACTTTGTCGAGGAGCATTTCAAGAGGACGGTGTCAATCGGCATAGGACGGGAAGTATTCGACTTGCGGAACATTCACATCTCCCATAAGCAATCGATGGAGGCGCTGAAATACAAGCTGGTTATGGGGAATAACACGATCATTGCGGCGGATGAGATTCAGGATTACAGCGTTGGCGGATTTCACCGCTTGTTTGCTGCTGCTGAGGGCATGATTGATTCCATCAAGCTGCAGGACGAAGAGAAGCTGCTCCAACAAATGCGGAACTGGTTCGACTCGCTTGCTTCTTCTAATGTACCGCCGGATATTATCAAGCAGCTTGTCGTACAGCTGATGATGAAAGCAGCTATTGTGGCAGGCGAGATCGGCGTGGCGCAGGAGGAACTGATGCCTGCGCAGAATGTTCACGAGACATTGGAGCAGTATGAAAGCCTGGAGCAGATCCGGAATTTTGCGGCCGGGATTCTGACCGGCTTCATCGAAGGGATTCGAACCCGCCGGAGCGGCAGGGAGAAGAACAAAGCAATTGAAAATATAATGCGTTTTATTCAGCAGAACTATATGCATAGCGATCTATCCCTCAACTACTTGTCCGGTGAATTTCATCTGAGCGTTTCCCATTTGAGCAAAATGTTCAAGGATTACACCGGCGGCAATTTTATCGACTATCTGATGGAGATCCGGATCGGGAAATCGAAGGAGAAGCTCGCCGGCAGCAGCGAGAAAATCCGGGACATAGCGGAATCGGTGGGCTATACGAACGTCAACAGCTTTACGCGTATTTTCAAAAAAATGACCGGCCTGACCCCGACGGAATACCGGGAACGGGAATCGGCCAACCGGGGAGTGCAGGAGAACCATACCGTATAATTCCTTTAGGCAAGAGAGGGAGTTTTAGGATGAAAGGATAGACGGAAGCTGCAAATATTACACCGCAAATTGCGAGACCCAAAAGGAAGGATTACGGATGAGCAAGCCGAATACATATTGTTAAACCTTATTGGGGTGAACGTGGTGAAGGATTCCGTTTTAGCGTTTTATGATGACCTTGCTGAAGCGTATCATCTTATTTTTGTTGATTGGAAGCAAGCGATTTCATGGCAAGGCGAGATCTTAGACAAGATTATCCGTTCAAAGCTCACAAATTCAAATTCGGACCCTACCTCACTTTTGGATTGCTCATGTGGAATAGGGACGCAGGCTATAGGGCTGGCTAAACACGGATATAACGTAACTGCTACTGATATAAGTCCAGCGGCGGTAGTCAGAGCCGAGCAAGAGGCAGCAGCTTTTGGAGTCAATATCGATTTTGGAATTGCTGATTTTCGTTCATTGGAGAAGGATGTTTCCGGGAGTTTTGAAGTCGTTCTTTCGGCTGATAATGCAATTCCCCATCTTCTTACCGATGAAGATTTGTATTCAGCTGCCCGCAATCTGTATGCAAAAACGGATCATGAAGGTGTTCTTATCATTACAATACGGAATTATGATGACCTGATAAAAGATAAGCCCAGATCAACAGAACCGCGCGTGTACGATAAGGGCAAGCGTATTGTTTTTCAGATTTGGGATTGGGCTGAAGACGCAAAAACATATTGGACCAATCAGTTTATTTTGCAGGAAATTGATGGGGAATGGAAGACGAGGCAGAATAAAACCCAATACAGAGCTTTGTTACGAGATGAATTTAGCCATATTCTAAGTGCGGTTGGATTCACGGATATCGAGTGGCTTATGCCAGCAGAATCCGGGTATTATCAGCCAATTGTCATTGCCCGAAAACAAAATGAGGAGGACAATCATGAAAGCCGTTAAACTTCGTCCATTCATTCCATCAGGAGAAGATTACAATCTTGCACAGCGTTTCTTTGAAGCTCTTGGTTTTGAGAAATTGTATTCAGATTCCGGATTGAGTATCTTTCGAATGGGAGAGCAGGAATTCTTTCTTCAAAACTTCCACAATAAGGAATTCCAAGAAAATTTCATGGTAGAATTGGTTGTCGAGGATCTTGACGGCTGGTGGACGCATTTACAAACCATTGCCCTTGAGGAGAAGTATCCGATCAAGGTGAAAGAGCCGACAATATATCCTTGGGGAAAGCGTGAAATCAACTTAATTGATCCAGCTGGTGTCTGCTGGCATATTTCAGAAAATAAATAGAACGCATCCAAACGGTGAGTTAGAACAAGACCGTTTAATATCATGAGGGCTGCCACTCGGGCGGCCCTTCGTTTATGCTCCCTCGAAATGATTCAGTTTCCTCACTCAGACTCATGAATTCGCAGGATTTCATCCAATAGT
>NZ_JBHSOW010000067.1:0-2509 GCF_042656405.1 Paenibacillus solisilvae
TTTGTAAAATAATAGTCGCTACCCTAACCTAGACAACGTATCGAATTCTACTTAATTAAGCTACTATAAAGAAAGAGAATGTCTACATCCAATAAAGTGAGGGGAAACGCAAATGAAATTCGATCATACCAATGAGCATCTGGACGAAGAGATGGTTATCATACAGGCCAATATTGATGACATGAACCCGGAATGGAGCCCTTTTGTGACGGATAAGCTGCTGGAAATGGGTGCCAACGATGTCTATTGGATCCCGATCATCATGAAGAAAGGAAGACCGGGGTTGATGCTGAACGTGCTGATTCACGCGAATTTGCTTGAGAAAGCGGAAACCGTCATTTTTCGGGAAACGACCACGTTAGGCTTACGCTATATGCGCGCCGCATGCCACCGGTTGGGAAGAGGATTCGAGAAAGTAACCACTCCCTGGGGCGACATTACTGTAAAAACCGGCTATCATCGCGGCGAGCTTGTTCAGTTTGCCCCTGAATTTGCGGATTGCGAGCGGGCTGCCAAAGCGAACAACGTCCCGCTGCAAGCCGTATATGAAGCAGCCCGAAGACAGTTTGGCACAGAAAAGGAAAAGTAAGGCTGCTGTGTGAGAGACCCTTTAAGTCTCTCGCTCATGAGAATGCTGTTGATTTCCATGAGCATGGTCGTGTTTATGAGCATGGTCGTGTTTATGAGCATGATCGTGTTTATGAGCATGATCGTGTTTATGAGCATGATCGTGTTTATGCTCATGGACGTTTGGATGCTCGTGCTCATGCTGATGTCCATGTGGATGCTCGTGCTCGTGCTGATGTCCATGTGGATGCTCGTGCTCATGGTCGTGAAGCTGCCTGCTTCCATGATTGACTCGGTTCGGCGCTTGCTGCAGGCGGCCTGCGATCGGCTCTTCCAATACGCCGACCACGACGCGGAGTACGTTCGGTTGGTCGGGAAGATCCCGGGTGCCGGCGCCGTATCCGATGGATTCGACAATCATCGGAGGCAGCCCGGAGGAAAATTCATCCACAATCCCCGAAGCGATACCCGCACCGGTAGGCGTCGTCATTTCCATCCGGTAAACGGTCGCAGCGATCGGCAATCCTTTCATCATCTCCAGCGTTGCCGGCGCCGGTACAGGATAGATGCCGTGGCTGCATTTAACGGTTCCCGATCCAAGCGGCACCGGGGAGCAGTAGATCCGTTCGATGCCAAGCGAATCGAGAGCAAGCGCGACTCCGATGACGTCCACGATGGAATCGATCGCTCCGACTTCATGGAAATGAACGGTTTCAACAGGAATGTTATGGATTTTCGCTTCCGACGTCCCGATTTTATCGAAGATGGCAAGGCTCAGCGATACGACGCGTTCGTTGAAGCCAGCCTGCCGGATCATCGTCACGATTTCCGAATAATGGCGATGATGTTGAGGCAGGGCGTCAGGCTCGAGCAGAACGTCCATTTTTAAGGCTGATATCCCCTGCTTAGAAACCCGCTGCCACTGCAAAGTGAAAGGTTCGATGCGAATTTTGGCCAATTCGCGCTCGACATACTCCCGGTCGGCTCCCGCATCGATTAACGCGGCCAGCGTCATATCACCGCTAATCCCGGAGAAGCAGTCGAAGTAAATGATCTTCAAGCTATCCCAACCTTTTTGACATATTTTGGTTGATGAGTCCCGCCATATAACCGGCACCGAAGCCGTTGTCGATATTGACGACTGAAACGCCGGGGGAGCATGAATTCAACATGGACAGCAGCGCTGCCAAACCCTGCAGGTTTGCTCCGTATCCGATGCTCGTCGGAACGGCGATGATGGGGCTGGCGACCAGACCGCCAACGACACTGGTCAGTGCGCCTTCCATGCCCGCCGCGACAACGATCGCATTCGCACCTCGGATCAAGGGGAGTCTCCTGAACAACCGATGGATGCCGGCAACACCGACGTCATACACCCGCTCCACCCGGCTGCCCATACACTCCGCCGTTAAGGCGGCCTCTTCCGCTACCGGCAAATCCGAAGTGCCGGCGCAGACGACCGCGATATAGCCATCGTGCTTCTCCAGGGGCGGGTTGCGAAACCAGGTTACCGCGCGCGGTGTCGGATGGTAGACGGAACCGCTGATCGCCGCGGCAATCGCATCCGCTTTCGCGGAATCAATTCTTGTAGCGAGCACGCGATCATTGTGCGCCATCATTTTCTGCATAATAAGTATGATCTGCTCGGCCGTTTTCCCTTCCCCGAAAATAACCTCAGGAAAGCCGGTTCGCTGCTCGCGGTTCAGGTCCAGCTGCGCGAAACCGAGATCTTCTTCACCCGGCATGATTGACTTCAACCGTAATTCCGCTTCCTCAGCCGACAGGTCTCCCGCTTGAACAAGCTTCAGAATGTGTCCGATATCCATCATCGGATAGCGGCTTTCTTGACTTTGTCTACAGTTTCGCTGCCGAGTACCTCGTTCATACTGCCGGTCCGGTAACCTTGCAGATCGAGCGTGACGTAAGAGAAACCAAGTGCGAT
>NZ_JBHSOW010000068.1:0-177096 GCF_042656405.1 Paenibacillus solisilvae
TGAAAAAGCTCCCCTTACGATAACAGGTTTTATTATTTCACCTGTCTACCGTAAGGGGAGCATATCAGGACTTTATTTTTCTGTCCCATCTGCCGCTGTTTCTATATTCGAGTAAGTTTAATACTTTTTTTCAAAGAACAGCATTGTTAAAATTTGATCCGCTCAGAGATATATGCCTGCAACTCGCTAATGGGAATCCGAACCTGACTCATCGTGTCACGGTCCCTGACCGTCACCGCCTGATCGGTCACTGAATCGAAATCATACGTGATGCAGAATGGGGTGCCGATCTCGTCATGTCTACGATACCGTTTACCAATCGAGCCGGCATCATCGTAATCCATCGTGAATACCACTGAGAGGTCGGCAAATATTCGCTGCGCGCCTTCAGCCAGCTTCTTGGATAGCGGGAATACGGCAGCCTTTACAGGTGCGAGCGCCGGATGCAGCTTTAGGACAACGCGACTGTCGTCGCCTTCGAGTGCTTCTTCCTCATACGAGTCGATAAGGAAGGCGAGCGTAACGCGGTCCGCGCCTAGCGACGGCTCGATGCAGTACGGGACGTACCGTTCGTTCGTCTCCTGATCAAAGTAGTGAAAGTCTTCCCCTGAGTGATCCATATGCTGCTTCAAATCAAAATCGGTGCGGTCCGCTATGCCCCACAGCTCACCCCAGCCAAACGGGAACCGGTACTCAATGTCCGTCGTCGCATTGCTATAGTGGGATAGTTCATCCTCCGCATGGTCGCGGAGCCGGATATGCGATTCCTTCATGCCGAGCGATAGGAGCCAATCCCGGCAGAAGCTGCGCCAGTACTCGAACCATTGCAGGTCCTCGCCGGGCTTGCAGAAGAACTCAAGCTCCATTTGCTCGAATTCACGAGTTCGGAACGTAAAGTTGCCGGGAGTAATTTCGTTTCGGAAGTTTTTGCCGATCTGGCCGATACCGAAAGGCAGCTTCTTGCGCATCGTACGCTGTACGTTCCTGAAGTTAACGAAAATGCCTTGAGCCGTCTCCGGACGAAGATATATCTGGTTCACGGTGGACTCGGTGACGCCTTGGAACGTTTTGAACATTAGGTTGAACTGGCGGATATCGGTGAAATCGGTGCTGCCGCAATCCGGGCAAACAATGTTGTGCTCCACGATCAACGCCTTCATTTGCTCGAATGACATACCGTCAACGATGAGCTCGATCTGCTTCGCATTTAATACTTCTTCAATGAGCTTGTCAGCGCGGTGTCGTGCTTTGCACTGCTTGCAGTCGATCATTGGATCGTTAAAATTACCGACATGACCAGAAGCGATCCAAGCCTGCGGATTCATCAGGATGGCAGCATCCAGACCGACGTTATATGGCGACTGCTGGATGAATTTTCCCCACCATGCCTTCTTGATATTGTTCTTAAACTCGACTCCGAGGGGGCCATAGTCCCATGTATTGGCCAGACCACCGTAAATCTCAGAACCAGGAAAAATAAAACCGCGATGCTTAGCCAGCGCTACAATTTTCTCCATCGTATCGTTGCTGTTCATTCTCATATCGACTCCCTCTATATAGAAATAAAAAAGCTCCCGCCTCCAGGCATCGATTGACTCGATACCTAGGGACGAGAGCGTAAGCACCCGTGGTTCCACCCTAGTTGACGACAGTTACCCGTCGCCCACTTTGCGAATAGGACTGCTCCGGATTGCCGTTTCCCTGACGCTCCTTACCGGGCTCTCACCATCCCCGGTTCGCTTGAAGTGAGTGTGATCAGGTACTATTGATCCATCGTCGCAGCAATATAAACTAATTTTTATAGTAGTGCAAGTCTGATGGAAAGTCAATCCAGTTCATTTAGCTGAATTCAACCGTTTGGATACTATAGTCTGAGGCTAATGCGTATTGAAAGCGGCCTCGTTACGCAACGGGCAGATTGTTTAATTATAAACGTACTTTCCAAAAAAGTGTGTGGTAAACTATTCGAAGCACGACACTTGAAGGGGATGAAAGAAACTATGGTTTACCCGTCGAGATTAAAAACATCCTACTATTTATTGTTCTTTTCTTGGAAAGTTAATTGGGCTACAAATTTAATTAAACAGAGTGTCTGTGCTTGTATTATTAAAAATGCTAAAGAGAATGGTTGGGATTTTACAAAAGAAAGAATATAGTGAAAGCAAGGTGATTTTTTAAGTTTGGAGGCATACAGATACGCTAACGGGTATTTAGTGCTGTTGATGAAACGAGTGGCATCCGTACCAGCCGGCAGCAGATGAAGTAGGAAAACACTGATTCGTTTGGTTATGCCAGGGGATCATCCAAATGGAGGAGAGCTGATGAGAAAGCTGCGTTGGGGTATTATGGGGTGCGCCCAAATTGCCACAAAGGCGTTTATTCCGTCTGTCCGGGCCTCGGACATTCAGAAGATCGCCGCCGTTGCAAGCCGTGATGAAACAAGAGCTCGGGCGTTTGCGGACGCTCACGGCATACCGGACGCCTACGGCAGCTATATGGAGCTGCTTGCCGATCCGAACATCGATGCGGTCTATATACCTCTACCTAATCATATGCACAAGGAATGGACGATCCACGCCGCTCGGGCAGGCAAACACGTGCTGGTCGAGAAGCCGATGTCGGTGTCGGGGCGTGATGCGGTAGAGATGGTCGAGGCTTGCGAGCAGTTCGGCGTTCACTTTCAGGAGAACATTATGTACCGCTGCCATCCGCGCTACGACCGGGTCAAGGAAATTATCTGTTCTGGCGAGATTGGTACGGTTAGGGCCGTTCACGGTGTCTTTACGTCGGACCGTTCCGCCATGGGTCGCGATATCCGATTCCGTCAGGAGATGGGTGGTGGCAGTCTGTACGACATCGGCTGCTACTTGCTCAGCGCCGCCCGCTATGTGCTGGAGACGGAGCCGGTGGCCACAACGGTGCAGGCGTTTTTTTCACCGGAGCATGATAGCGTTGATATGATGGCCGCCGGCCTCGTCGAATTTCCGGCTGGCGTGGCAATGACGTTCCAGTGCGGCTTATGGGCGGACTTCGCCAATACGCTGGAAATCCGGGGCACGCACGGCACGATACGGCTGCCGTCGGCATTCACGCTGCGCGGCGATCTGAGCCCCGACATTCAGGTCACTGTGAGCGGCGAGATGCGGACGGAGCCGTTCGAGCGCGGCAACCAGCAGTTGTTGCTGCTGAACCGATTCGCGCGGGCGGTGCTTCATGGAGAGTCGGAGACGGTCAGCCCTTGGGACGGCGTACGAACTATAAAAGTAATCGAGGCATGCCTTGCATCCGCGCGCGAACAGAGACGGGTGGCAATCGAACCTCTTAAAGGAGGCGCCTGAGCGGCGTCTCCTTTGTATTTTCCTGGCCAAGCTCAGGTGTTCCAAGAGATGCGCGATTGGGAAAAATGGGGAGGGGTATAGCTTGACTCTCAATCAACAAAAGTTACTCGAAACCGGCGTGCGGATGTTCGGACTTGATCCGAACAACTTACTAAGTCATCATGATTCCGAACACAGCATCATTGCTTCGTACAAAACGGGAGATAGTAGCGTATTCCTGCGGATCACGAGAGACACACATAGTTCGATTGACATCATCCGGGGAGAGATCGACTGGATCGAGTTTCTATCAGGCAAAGGCTTGAGCGTATCCCGGCCTGTTCGCTCCGTCGGGGGACAGTTGGTGGAACAAATAACCGCGGATGATGATACATATACAACTGTTTGCTTTGATGGTGCACCTGGTCGGCGCATATCGGAAGCCGATTACAATATTAAGTTGTTTCGCCTGATGGGGGCCTTCATGGGAAAAATCCATAACGTCACGAAATATTATAAACAAACATCCAGCCGCTTTAAAAGAGCGGATTGGTCCGCAGAAGCGAATCTAATCGCGAACATTGAACTACCAGAGTCCGAAAGGTCAATCATAGAGCGTTACGCTGAATTGCGGGGACATATCGCGAGGCTTTCGAAGTCACGAAACAGCTACGGATTAATTCATGCTGATTTCCATCATGGTAACTTTTGCATGGAGGGGGATACGATCCACTTATATGATTTTGATGCCTGCCGGTATTCTTGGTTCGCAGATGATATTGCCATCGCGGTATTTTTCGCAACGGCGCTTGATCATGTGGATGACGCGAGGGAGAAGTTTCTAGGCAGCTTCCTTGAAGGATATAGCTTGGAAAATGATTTAGAAAAGGGCTGGTTAGAGGAAATCCCAAATTTTATAGCGCTCAGAGAGATTGGACGATATATCAAGCTCTATCGTGCTAGCGGTGGAAGGTTCGAACGGCTTCACCAATGGGGAAGATCCTATATGCAAAATCGCAAAGAACGGATATTGAGACTCTAAAAATGCCATTAATACAACACAATAAACTTCACTTCAATGGTGATACAGAAAAAAAGCAATGACTCAACTAACGGACACTATAATTTCGGGAAAGAATTTCGAGAGCGCATCCCCATGTGCTGCATCCGATAAGAATGTTTAAGGTGAAGGACATCGACGGACACATTAGAAATCGGGTAGCGGCGTCTTCTCTAGGAAATTTCGTATCCACCGAACTCCCCCGGCATACCGCAAGACTGCGAGGAACAATCTTGATGTTAACCTTAACGAAAAATGCAAAAGGGATAACGGATGTGTTGAAAATGTCACGTGTGCCAACCCGTATTTTGCAAAATATAGGGAAGAAAAACGTTTATCGGGTTGTGCCGTGTTGATAGAACGGATATCGACAAAAGAGCTGCTAGAGCGGAAGGTCTCCGACAAGGAGATCTTTTTTTGTGTGTGCGGAATGGTAAGTGAAATCGGCTGTTTGGATCACACTGTACATCATTGAGAGGAGCTGTGGCGAGGCCATCTTCTTCGAAAAAATACTGGACTAATTGTTCCGGAAAATATAAACTGTTCATACAGAGAAGGAGGAGGAACAATGGGACGTACAAAAGAGTTTGACAGGGAACACGTACTGCATAAGGCAATGTTAGTTTTTTGGGAAAAAGGTTATGAATCGACAAGCATACCGGATTTGTTAGAATCAATGGAACTAAGCAGATCAAGTTTGTACGAAACGTTTGTGGACAAACAAACGCTATATGTTGAGGCAATAAACCATTACAAAAAAACGACGCAAAAAAAACGAAATCTCTTGATAAATGCACCGTCTGCGAAAGTTGGAATCCGGCAGTATTTTGATCAGCATGTTACGAATGCATTTGCCGCACGTGATGATGGTTTACCAAACGGATGCTTGATTACAAACGCAACCATTGGTTTGGATTCGCCTGATGAACAACTACAAAAATTGATAAGGGCTAGTTTCGAGGAATTGGAACAGTTATTTTATGAACTTTTAAGTAAAGGGCAGCAGACAGGAGAAATTGACCCTAAGAAAGATATCTATACTTTATCGTACCTATTGCTAAACCTTAATCATAGTATAAACGTGATATCCAAGGTAAAACAGGATAAGAAAATTATATATGACATGATGAACACAGTAATTGAGATGCTGTAAACATATTTTTTTAATATTACTGGACCGAATATTCCAGTATCGACGACATTTATAATAAGTGAGGGAGAGCTTACTATGAGTTCAATCGCAAATCAAAAAATAGAGAAACCTATCTCGGCGTGGATTATACTCATTCTAGCCACCGCTTGCGGTATTATTGTTGCTAATCTCTATTATTCGCAGCCTTTAGTGGGACCAATCAGTTCAGCAATCGGATTATCTTCTGGGGCAGCTGGCCTTATCGTGACACTGACTCAAATTGGTTACGGAATCGGATTATTATTTATCGTACCTTTGGGAGACATACTTGAAAATCGAAAGCTGGTGGTTGTGTTATTGCTCCTCACAGCAGTCGTTTTGATGATTGCTGCGGTTGTCAAAGGTGCTGCGTTATTTCTCACAGCTTCACTCTTTATCGGGGTGGGATCAGTCGCGGCTCAGGTACTCGTACCGTATGCGGCTCATCTTTCGCCAGATGCTACACGCGGCCGCAATGTGGGTAATGTCATGAGTGGATTGTTACTTGGTATCATGCTCGCACGCCCAGTTTCAAGTATTGTGGCGGAGTTTATGGGCTGGCGCGCCATATTCGTCTTATCCGGCGCAGCAATCATTGTGCTCGCTCTTGTATTAGCAAAGGTGCTTCCTGTAAGGAAGCCGTTGACAACTACACCATACCCAACACTTCTGGGTTCCATGCTGCATTTACTCGGAACGACGCCAATCCTGCGACGCAGGGCGATCTATCACGCTTGTGTTTTCGGGACATTTAGTTTGTTCTGGACAACTGTTCCTTTGTTATTGACCGGTCCTACTTTTCATTTTTCCCACAGTGAAGTTGCACTGTTCGCATTGGTTGGTGTATCTGGGGCGGTAGCCGCTCCTGTGGCGGGCCGTCTTGCCGATAGGGGGTGGGTTCGTCCGGCTACAGGATTAGCCTTAGCTTTAGTTATCATTTCTATATTTCTGCCCTTAATGTTCCAAACCGGTTCGACAGCCGCATTAGCAGCTCTGGTAGCTGCGGCCATTCTTTTAGACATGGGAGTTTCGGCAAATCTGGTCCTTGGGCAACGTGTTATTTTCTCATTGGGAGAAGAGTTTCGAAGCCGGCTTAATGGATTATACATGTCCATTTTTTTTGCTGGTGGTGCAATAGGCTCAGCGACAGGAGGATGGGCATACGCCATGGGTGGCTGGAAAGCAGCATTGTTGATTGGGATAGCTTTACCGGTCATTGCGATGATTTATTATGCGACAGAGAAAAAGGAAGTATAAATTATTGAATTAATGAAGGAAAAGATAACCCCATATTCAATAGGGATTATTTGTAAAATGTGTGTATTCCATAATTAGCTTCAAATATTACATGCTACTCGCGTATGTGCTTTAATTAATTATTGAAAATGGTAATATCATGTGGGGGACGTAGCCCAAGCGAAGGCGGGGAGCGTTCTTTTTTATTGAACTCCCATGAAAATTAAATTAGCTCAAAACTAGTAAGAGCCGCCTGTCGACGCTAAAGCAGGCAAGGTATTCCACTAAATCAAAGTAACTGAAAAGTAACAGTTGGATAAGAATCTAACTGTTTTATTGAATGTAAAGGCTGCTTGTTTAGTATAACTGTTGCTATAGCAACATAATGGAGGTGACGATTTGATATTTTCCTTAGACCAAAGTATTATCATTGTTATTCATCAAACAGACTTAACCCTTACCAGTTATATTAAAAACCAATTAGCACCATTTAATCTTGCACCTGAACAAACATTAATTATGATGGTTCTTTGGGAAAAAGATGGCTTTACTCAGATCGAAATTGCAGAAAAACTACTTAAGGATAAAACGAATATTGCGCGTATGGCTCTAAATCTTGAACAAAAAGGTTTCATCCGAAGAATTTCTCCTGAAAACGATCGTCGTTCGTTACTGGTTTATCTAACAGAGGAAGGAAAGCAGCTCCGTCATGAAATCATTTCAATGGCTGAGAAAATTAATGATTTAATCATTAAAGGCATTTCAGATGATGAACTGAATGAAATGAAAAGAATCCTTTCAAAGATATGCAGCAACAGTAAGTAGTTGACATTTTTTCAATATTATTTGTTATAACTTATTATAATGATTTGTGAAGGAAACCTGCTTTTATTCGACGAGCAACCGCCGGATATTGAAAACACCTGTAAGCACGCAGAGTTTAGTTTTTAAAGATTGCTAATATTATTTGACAGCTTAATCATATTAACATACAATGTCGCTATGTATAATTGTTGCTATAGCAACATACTGGAGGCGACGACTTATATTTTCCTTAGACCATTATATTAGTCTTGTTATTCATCAGACAGACTTAACCCTTACCAGTTATATTAAAAACCAATTAGCCCCATTTAATCTTGCACCTGAACAGACTTTAATTATGATGGTTCTCTGGGAAAAAGATGGCCTTACTCAGATCGAAATTGCAGAAAAACTATTTAAGGATAAAACGAACATTGCGCGTATGGCTCTAAATCTTGAACAAAAAGGTTTCATCCGAAGAATTTCTCCTGAAAACGATCGTCGTTCGTTACTGGTTTATCTAACAAAAGAAGGACAGCAGCTCCGCAGCGAAATCATTCCAATGGCTGAGAAAATTAATGATTTATTCATTCAAGGTATCTCAGATGATGAACTGAATGAAATGAAAAGAATCCTTTCAAAGATATGCAGTAACCTTACGGAATCCTTTCGAAGATAAGGAGTAACGGTAAGTAGTTGACGTTTTTTCAATAATATTTATTATAACTTTTTGTAATGATATTTTGTGAAGGAAACTTGTTGTCAAATTGTTGCTATAGCAACATATTGCAAGTACGAGGGACTTCTTTTCCCAAGGATCGTTATACAGAATCAATGAGTGGCTCCAGCTATACGTAAACCGACAAAGAAGCAGTAACCACAAATAGGATAAATAGAAAGGTTGATAAAAATGGAAAAATACCGTATCGATCAAAGTAAGGGATTGGAATTTGGTATTTACACACTAGGTGACCACCTTCCCAATCCACACACTGGACAGCGTATATCTGCTGAGCAACGCATTCATGAAATCATTGAATTAGCTAAATTAGCCGAGCAAGCAGGTATAGATTTTTTTAGCGTAGGCGAAAGCCATCAAGAGTATTTTACAACTCAGGCGCATTCTGTTGTTTTATCTGCCATTGCCCAGGCAACAAACAAAATTAAAATAGGAAGCTCCTCGACCATTATCAGCACGTCAGACCCGGTTCGCGTGTATGAGGATTTCGCGACCATCGATCTGATTTCCAAAGGACGCGCAGAAATTATTGCCGGTCGTGCATCCCGAGTAGGTCTCTTTGATTTATTAGGCTATAATGTTCGTGATTATGAAGAGCTGTTCGAAGAAAAATTTGAACTGTTAGTTAAGCTAAATGAAGAAGAGGTTATCACATGGAAGGGACAGTTTCGTGAGCCCTTAAAAAATGCCAAAGTATATCCTCGCCCCAAAAACGGTTCGATGCCGATCTGGCGCGCGGTAGGCGGACATACCGCAAGCGCCATTAAGGCCGGCCATGCAGGCGTTCCCATGATGCTCGCAACCTTAGGAGGACCAGCTTCCACCTTTAAGTCATCGATCGATGCCTATCGGGAGGCTGCCAAGAGAAGCGGATTCGATCCCGCCGAACTTCCGGTTACTACCGCGGGATGGTTCTATGCCGCCGAATCAACGCAACAGGCGCTTAGCGAGTACTATCCACATATTAACATTGCAAGTGAACTGATTAATGGAAGCAGCTATCCAAAACGGTATTTTGCCCAAGGCGCCGATACGCGAGACGTCATGTTGATTGGAAGTCCAGAGCTAATCATTGAAAAAATGCTCTATCAACATGAGTTGTTTGGTCATCAGCGTTATATCGCACAACTGGATGTTGGCGGTGTTCCATTTGAGAATTTAGCAAAAAATATTGAGCTGATTGGAACGAAAATTTTACCGGAAATACGAAAGCATACAGCAAAATAAGGGAGGCAATTAACCATGAAAATCGTTGGGTTATCGGGTTCAAAAGTGGGGTCAAAAACGCGCACGGCAATGGACTATACAATAAAATCATTTGTTGAAAAATATCCGGAGGCTGAAATAACACTTATAGACTTGGCTGAATATGACGTGCAATTTAGCGATGGGCGCAGTTACTTGGAGTATGAGGGTGATACTTTATTCGTTACAAAAGAAATCATGGAAGCAGATGCCCTAATTATTGGGACGCCTATATTTCAAGCGTCTATTCCAGCGACATTAAAGAACATATTTGACTTGCTGCCGGTCAGCGCTTTTCGCGATAAAATCGTGAGCATGCTTGTAACAGCTGGTACACCAAAGCATTACCTCATGGTTGAACAACAGTTAAAACCGATATTAGCCTATATGAAAGCACAGATTGTTCAAACCTACGTATTTATCGAGGAAAAGGATTTCCATCGCAAAGAAATCGTAAACGATGACGTGCTCTTCCGTATTGAACGTCTAGTTGAGGATACCTATGTGTTAACCGAAACGTATACAAAAATACGAGAAGAAAAAGAAGCTAAATATGATTTTTAAAGCTTGATCGCTCGACTATCAATTTGAGAACTGGGGAGCTGCTACAGAATATTTCACCGCATTTTCACAAAAGTAAGTGCAGGTCAGTATAATAATGACATAAGGTAAGTTACTATAGAAAGATAATAATGGAGAATAGAGAAATGGAGGAAGTACCAATGATTAATCTTGGTTTACTTATGATTCGTTTGGTAATTGGGGTTAGCTTTATGGGGCATGGCTTACAGAAACTCTTCGGTTGGTTTAAGGGATATGGTCCAAAGGAAACCGGAGCAAGGATGGAGTCGTTTGGCTTTAAGCCCGGTGTCATGATAGCGGTCCTTGTAGGATTGGCAGAATTTATTGGCGGGTTATTATTTGCAACCGGATATTTAACCAAGATTGCTACAGCTCTTATAGTAATAACCATGCTTGGGGCGATTAAAGTGCATATGCCAAATGGTTATTGGATTGATAAAGGTGGATTTGAATATCCCTTTGTGCTGGCGGTTGTCACTCTGGCCATTGCTTTTATCGGTCCCGGCGCTTTTTCCATCGGCTAATATGATTGACACCTTAATCATATTAAAATATAAAGTCTCCATGAATAACTGTTGCTATAGCAACAGTTATTCATGGAGGTGACGATTGATTTTCAACTTTATTAGGCGTACCGTTATCTCGTATTAAAATATCTTAAATTTAATATATTTATAATCATATAAAGGAGTGGGTCATTATGATAACCATTTTAAATAAAATTAATGAGCTTTCAAGAAAAGAAAAAGAAATTGGATTAACTGACATTGAAAAAACAGAGCAAGCAAATTTGCGTAAGGAATATCTTCAAATTTTCCGTGGTTCAATAGATAGTTTGCTCCTGAATTCTACAATTATTGATCCGAACGGAGTTGATGTTACTCCTGAAAAATTAAAAAAAGAACAGGCTAAAATAGCTGCAAAATAAATGTGCTGTGAAAACTCCCTTCAGGCATGATTGTAGCAATACAACATCGAAAGCTGCCTTTTATCAGATTTAGAGTTCCAGTTCGATATTGAGTTCAAAAACCGTCAAGCGGCGCAGTAGCGCGGCTTGACGGTTTTTTGTCATTTTCGGTTGGAAGAAAAAGGATTGGGGGAGCAGGCACAGATCGTTGTTTTAGATAAAAAATCGATTTTGTGATCAAAGACTTCAAATCGGAAAAGCATTAGATTAATCATGTAAGCGACAACAAAGGAGTGGACCCGATTGAAAAACCGCAAGATTATATTCGTCAGCCCGCAAAACGTTGAAACCGTAGAAGAAGATTTCAGTCCAGCAGCCCTGCGGCGTCGTCGCGCAAGAAGTGTTGGGCCCGTCTACTTCCGCAAGCATGGAAGAGCTGTTGGCGAGATCCAAGTCGGGATTCGATAAGGCATTCGCAAATTTATAACCTTCGGAGGGGTTCATATGTTTAGTAGAATTAGAAAAATGCAGAAGCTTCTGATCGTTTTGCTTATCGTTTCTATCGGGTTAATCGGATGCGGCAAAAATTCTTCTACCGGCAATGGGGACGGCGAAACTTCCGCGGATAAAATCACGCTGACGATCGGACATTTCGACGTTGACGAGAACGGCGCTATATTCCGGGATGCCTTGGAGGAGTTCCGAAAGGCGCACCCCGAGGTCAATCTCGTCGAAGAAGCGATTCCGCACGATCCTTACCGGGTGAAAATGACGACGTTAGGCGCCTCAGGAGATCTGCCTGACTTGTTCGTGGCGAACGGCTCCATGCTGATCGACTACATTCCGAAGGGATACGTCGGAACGTTCAACGAAGCGTTGGATCAGGACCCGGAATGGAAAAACGGCTTTCTGCCGAACAGCTTCGACGAGTTTACGACCGACGGCAAAATCTTACCGACGGCGATGTTCTCTGTTCATGTCATTTACTATAACAAGGAACTGTTCGACAAAGCGGGCATCGCTTCGTTCCCGCAATCGTGGGAGGAATTTACCGCCGCGATCCACAAACTCAAGGACAGCGGGTTAACCCCGATTGCGATGGGCAACAAGTCGAACGTGCCGGTCGGTTCCGTCTTGTTCGGCACGTTGGCCGACCGCTACACCGGTACGGATTGGTTCAAGGCGATGAAGGAAGGGAAAGCGAAATTTACGGACCCTGAATTCGTAAATGCTTTGAAAGCGCTTCAGGATTTGGCGAAAATGGGCGCGTTCAACCCGGACATTAACAGCATCGACGGCGTTCAGGCGAGCACCTTGTATTATAACAAGCAAGCGGCCATGATTGTGGACGGCGCTTGGGCGGTCAGCAGTATTACCCGCGATGCTCCCGAGGATGTTCAGAAGGCGACTGGACTTGCGATTCTTCCATCCGTTCCGGGAGGAAAGGGCGACCCTCTGTCCGTTGCGGGCGGTTCCGGGTGGTCGTTGGCCTACAATTCGAAGCTGACCGGAGCGAAGAAAGACGCGGCGATCGCGCTGATCAAAAGTGTGTCCGGCCAGGAGTACGGCAGGAAGAAAATCGAAAATAACGGGCAGCCTCCCGTCAAGGTGACGGATTATGACCAATCGAAGCTTTCTCCGATGGCGGTCGATTATTTCAAACTGATGAGCGACAAGAAGTTCTCGCCGATCTACGATATCCAACTTAGTCCGGCTTTGGTCGAAGTGATCTACAAGGGACTTCAGGATCTGCTGATCGGAGGCATTACCCCCGAGGAGCTGTCCAAGAAAATCCAGACCGTAAGGGATACGCAGAAGTAACAACGGCTGCCGGGAGACTAATCGCAATAGAGGCCAGGGGAGCGCCGCTCCCCAAAGCCTCGCTTATCTTTCAGGAAAAGAGTGGATTGTATGAGCAGTAGCCGAATTTTCAAGCTGCAAGCCGGGCCGGCGTTTCGTTATTTGGTTCCTATTTTTTGCGTTTACGCGTTCACCGTTTTGCTGCCGTTGTTGATCTCGATTTATTACAGCGTACACAATGAAGGGGGCACCGAATTCGTCGGGCTGCAAAATTATGTCGCGCTCGCGAAGGACAACGACTTCTGGTTCTCACTTAAAAACAACGTCATCATCACTTTCTTCTGTGTTGTAGGACAGGTCGGGATTGCTTTTCTGATCGCCTCCTTTTTTATGACTAAGCTTCTGAAGCTGGAGGGCCTTCATCGGATCGCGATTTTTTTGCCAGTCGTTCTGGCTCCTATCGTAACCGGCTATTTGTGGTCGCTAATGTACAACTATCGCTTGGGAATGCTCAACTGGCTGCTGGATCTCGTTAACATTCAGCCCGTGTTATGGCTTGA
Source organism: Paenibacillus solisilvae (assembly GCF_042656405.1). Lineage (NCBI taxonomy): Bacteria > Bacillati > Bacillota > Bacilli > Caryophanales > Paenibacillaceae > Paenibacillus > Paenibacillus solisilvae. The sequence goes on from NZ_JBHSOW010000068.1 coordinate 13,422, forward strand.
CAATCCCAAATATGTGCTGTATTCGGTATCGGTTCCGCTTATCTGGCAATATATCGGTTTGTATTTCATTATTTTTCTGGCGGGGATGCAGAATATATCGAAGGAAGTGCTGGAAGCGAGCGAAATCGACGGAGCCACGTGGTTCAAGAAGACGGCATACGTCATCTTACCTTTGTTGAAAAACGTAATGAGCGTTGCCCTTATCCTCTGTATCACCGGAACGTTGAAAGTGTTCGATCACATTTACGTCATGACGGGCGGAGGACCCGGCCGCAGCTCGATGGTGCTGGCCCAATACGCATACAATAACGCCTTCACGATGAGCCGATTGAGCTATGGAAGCACGATTTCCATCGGCATGCTTATCTTGTGCGCCATTATCGTTCTCGTGATGTCCAGATGGACTGGCGGTGGGGGAGAACGATGAGAAAAAACGCGTCTTTTGCGGTAAAACTGGGTTATGCGGGAACAAACCTGATTGTTTTGCTCTTTTCCTTGTCGGCGCTGTTTCCAATTGTCTGGATGCTGTATACGTCTTTGAAAACGAATAAGGAATTTAGCTTAAGCACGATGTCGCTTCCTTCAAGCCCTACGCTGGTAAATTATACGAACGCATTCAATATCGGAAATATCGGTTCCGCGATTTTCAGCAGCTTGTTCAACACGGTCATTGCGGTGCCGTTGATCATTATTTGCTCATTTATCATCGGCTATTTTTTTTCCAGAATCGAATTCAAAGGCAAAAAGGTCATGATGCTGCTGTTCCTGTCTGGCATGATGATTCCAATTCACGCGCTTCTTGTGCCGCTGTTTGTGCAGTTCAAGTGGATGGGGATGCTGGATAATCGCTTCACGTTGATTCTACCGTACATCGCGTTTCATTTGCCTGTGGCGATTTTCCTGTTTGACAGCTTTATTAAAGGTATATCCAAGGAAATCGAAGAGGCGGCGTATATGGACGGAAGTTCGTTCGATTACACGATGTTCAGAGTCATTTTTCCGGTCTGCCTGCCGATCATGTCGACGGTTGCGATTCTAAGCATTCTCGGCACGTGGAACGAATTTTCGTTCGCTCTTGTGCTGAATAAATCGTCCGAGCTGTTCACCCTTCCGATTTGGCTGACCTTCTTCAGCGGCCAATATACGACGGATTATACCGGCAAAATCGCCGGTCTCGTCATGACCTCTCTGCCGATTATCGTCATGTATTTATTTTTCAGCAACAAGATTATGACCGGCATGACCGCCGGTGCGGTAAAAGGCTGACAAGGATCGTTATTTTGGACAAAAAACAAGTGTTGGCGATAAAGACCAGCCGATGCAGCTGATTTTATACTGAGTTAGGAAAACGAACTTTAATATGCTTAGCGGAGGCTTAATCATGTCCAATTTCAAAGGAAGCATTGCGGTACATGCGATTACGTGGGGAGAAGATCATTTCAAGGCGCTGGAGGAGGCTTCGATGCTCGGCTACCGGGCGATTGAGCCGTGGGCGTCCTTCGTTCTATCCTACGAGGATCGAATGGAGGAATTCAAGGAGATTTTGGCGCGGCACGGTCTTGCGATGACGGCCCTTTACGGCGGAGCTTCCGGAGGGATGAATCGGAGATTCGCGAATCCTGAGGCTCGTCAAGAAATCGTCGATTACAATGTTCGTCTGGCGCGTGTCATCTCCAAGTGCGGAGCCGAGCATTTGGTGTTTGGTCCCGGCGGCCCCCGTCAGAAGCCGACGAGTCTGGAGGAGCTGAAGCAAGCCGCGGTAACGATAAATGAGGCAGCTAAAAGAACGTACGAGCTTGGAGTTAAAGCTTGCCTGCATCCGCATCTGTGGACAGAAGTGCAGGACGAGAACGAACTCGACGAGCTTATGAGCCTATGCGACCCGGAAGTGGTGTTTTTCGCGCCGGATTCGGCTCACTTGACCGGTGCGGGCATGGACCCAGCGGCGATCATTCGGAAATACCGCAATCGGGTCGCCTACGTGCATTTGAAGGATTTGACGTCCAAAGAGGCGACGAAAGAGGATTTCCCGATGCTGCTGGGCAATGAGGCGCTCCCCGTATTTTGCGAGCTTGGACTGGGTTCTATCGATTTCCCGCCGATTATAGAAGCTTTGAACGAAATCGACTATAAGGGCTGGATGACAGTCGAAATCGATCAGTCGACGAGTACCCCGATGCAGAGCTTGCAAACCTGCCGCGATTTTGTCGAGCAGCAGCTGAACATTCCGGTCAAAGGAGCGTGACTCCGTCATGACGGCTAAAAAAAAGGTACGCATCGGCATGGTCGGCTATAAGTTCATGGGTAAAGCGCATAGCCATGCTTATAGGGATTTGCCCTTTTTCTTCGATACGGACGTGGAGCCCGTGCTGCAAACGCTAGTCGGACGGGATCAGAACGCCGTTCGGCTCGCTGCGGAGAAGCTAGGATGGCTGTCCTACGAGACGGATTGGCGCCGCTTGATGGAGAGGGACGATATCGACGTCATCGACATCGGCACCCCGAACGTCTCGCATGCGGAGATCGGCATTGCGGCGGCGAAAGCAGGCAAGCACGTTCTCTGCGAGAAACCGCTCGCGATGAATGCCCTGCAAGCCAAGGAAATGTGGAAAGCGGCGGAGCAAGCGGGCGTCATCCATATGATCTGCCACAATTATCGATTCGTGCCGGCCGTGCAATGGGCGAAGAAGCTCATTCAGGAGGGCGTATTGGGGGATATTTATCATTTTCGCGCCCAATACTTGCAGGATTGGATTATGAATCCCGAGTTCCCGCTCGTGTGGCGCATGAGGAAGGAAGTGACCGGATCGGGGACGTTGGGCGATCTGATGGCACATTCCATCGATCTGGCCAGGTTTTTGGTCGGGGAAATCCGCGAAGTGTCAGGCCTGCTGGAAACATTCATTAAGACGAGGCCCGTCGGCGAAATGTCGGGAGGATTGGAGGCAGCGGCCATCGGCGGCAGCGCAGCCGAGGTGGATGTGGACGATGCGGCTGCCGCGCTGGCAAGATTCGAGAACGGAGCAGTGGGCGTTTTCGAAGCTACTCGCTTCGCAAAAGGGAATCGTAACGGAAACTGCATCGAAATCAACGGCTCGAAGGGCTCGATCCGTTGGGCGATGGGTCAGATGAACACACTTGAACTATACTTGGAGAATGATCCTCTTGGTATTCAGGGCTTTAGATCGATTACCTGTACAGAGGGCGTACACCCATATGCGGGAGCTTATTGGCCGGCGGGGCATCCGATCGGATACGAGCATACGTTTATTAATTTGATGCACGAGTTTATGCGGGGGATTTCCGGAAACGGCGGCAATCCTTCCCCCAGCTTCGAGGACGGGTATCGGAACCAGGTCGTTTTGGAAGCGATCGAGCAATCGGCGACTGCCGGGGCAAAGGTTGCCATTACATATTAGGAAATCTTCGATTGACACGAAGTCAGTCAGGAGGTCAATGCGATGGATGAGTCGTGGATGAACAGCATATCCCCTTTCGTCAGGGCCGTGAGAATTATGAAGTCCAGCTCGTTATCCGGGGAATGGATGGATCACGATCACGTCTTTACGTATATCGAGCAAGGGGAAGCGGTATTTTTCCTGAGCGGCGTAAAGTATGAGGCTCGGGAGGGCGATATTTTGCTTATGCACCCCTTTATGTCCCATATCATCAAATCGACCTCGACCGTCCCATTGATTCAATATATTTTTCACTTTGATCTTTATTACGACGAAGAGCGGAGCTTGCTGAAGCATACGAGCGCGACGGAGCGGATGAGGGAAAAGGTCGTCGATAGGGAAATGAAACTGGCTTCGATCGTCCCTATCTCCCATTTGCAGTTGGCGGACCGGATTGATTTGAAGAAGCGGTTTTTGCTGATGCACAAGGAGTTTTTGGATAAACGGCCCGGAAGCTCTCTGATTATGAAATCGATTTGCCTGGAATTGCTGAACATCTTCTTGAAAAACCAAGCGGATCGCAAGGAAGACGAAGACAAAATGACAAAAGGGTGGGCATTTATCGAAAGAGCGATTAACTATATTCACGAATGCTTTTCCGACCCTCAACTTAACAACGTGTCGATCAGCGAGCATGTCGGGGTGTCCACAAACCATTTGTCTCATTTGTTCAAGAAGCAGCTCGGCATATCGATTCATAAGTACGTGACGCATATTCGGATTGAGCAAGCGAAAAAAAGAATCGTCGACGGCAAGCATACCTTGACCGAAATTGCGGATGAGGTCGGATTTTCCAGCATCCATTTGTTCAGCCGGTTATTCAAATCGGCGGTCGGGATTATGCCCAGCAAGTTCGCTGCGATGCAATCAGCATTAATAAACGAAAATCGATAACGGAGGCAGATAAAGATGGCGAATTTCAAATTTTCGGTCGGCCCATGGAACGTGCATGAAGGAGCGGACGCATTCGGTCCAGAAGTAAGAACTTCAATTTCTTTCGAGCAGAAGCTGGCTAAATTCAAGGAAATCGGGTTTACGGGCATTCAGTTTCACGATGACGACGCGGTGCCGGATATGAACGATTTGTCGGAAAGCCAAATCAAGTCGCGGGCGAGGGAACTGAAGCAGCTCTTAGACTCGCAAGGCTTGGAAGCTGAATTTGTCGCTCCGCGCTTGTGGATGGACGAGAGAACGATCGATGGCGGCTACACTTCCAATTCGGCGGAGGACAGAGAGTTTGCGTTATGGAGGTCGTTGCGGTCCATCGATATCGCAAGAGAGCTCGGTTCCGATCGTCTGGTGCTGTGGCTGGCGAGAGAAGGGACATTGTGCGCGGAGAGCAAGGACCCGGTCGTCAGCCTGCAGCGCTTGCGCGAAGCGGTAAATGCGATGCTGGCCCACGATCCCGGCATTCGCATTCTGATCGAGCCGAAGTCGAACGAACCGATCGACCGCAGCTTCGTTCCGACGGTCGGACACGTACTCGGATTTGCGGCTGGAACCGACGATCCGAGCCGCGTCGGTGCTTTGCTGGAATCCGCGCATGCTGTGCTGGCTGGTCTTGACCCCGCTTTGGAAATGGCTTTCTGCCTGGCACACCGCAAATTATGGGGTGTCCATCTGAACGATCAAAACGGCCTTCGCTACGATCAGGATAAATCGTTCGGCGTCGAAAATTTGCGTTCCGCTTTTAACCAGATCAAAGTGCTTATGGACAGCGGATACGGCAGCAACGGCGAATATATCGGTCTTGACGTGAAGGCGATGAGAACGCAATCCGGTGAACTGTCGTATGCTCATTTGGAAAACAGCTTGAAAATGGTCAAATTGCTAGAGTCCAAGGTTCGACGTTTGGACAAGGGGCTAGTGTCTAGCTATCAGGATTCCCGAAACTATGAAGCACTTGAGATGTATGTCATGGAACTTTTATTGGGCGAAAAGCATGCCTGAGTTTCCAACGGAAGCGGGCAAAGCGTATCGGATCGAATTCCTACGTTTTGATAGCGTGGGAGGACAATTATAATAATTAAATGTAAGTGTTTTCATTTTTGGTTAGACAGCGTGTAGGAGGGGTCTTGTGGAAGCATTTTTGGGGCAAGGCAAGCTCGCGGATGCTCAATTGATTCGCAAAAAAAAAGGCACTGCGGCATGGAATAAGATGAAGCAACAGAAATGGTTGTACCTGATGATCCTTCCGGGTTTTCTCTGTACGTTGGTGCTTTCCTACGGCCCTATGTTCGGACTGTATATGGCCTTCATCAACTATTCGCCGGGTGGGGGACCTTTTTTCCAGCAGTTTTTTAATAGCCCTTTTATCGGGCTGAGATGGTTTGATTATTTTTTTAACAGCGGGGATTTTTATCCCATACTCCGGAACACGCTGGCCCAAAGTACGCTCTCTTTGTTGATCGGTTTTCCGGCCCCGATTATTCTGGCGCTTGCGATCAACGAAGTCAGGCAAGGCTTATTCAAGAAAATGGTTCAAACCGTATCGTATTTGCCCCACTTTATTTCATGGGTCATCGCTGCGAACATCATCGTTACCATGCTTTCCTCTCAGGGGCCACTTAATCAGCTTCTGATGGCACTTCATTTAATAGATAAACCGATTCTCTTTTTAATGAATGGTCATATGTTTTGGTGGATTATTGCCTTCTCCAACACGTGGAAGGACATGGGTTTTAACGCCATCATTTATTTGGCCGCTATTACAAGCATTAACTCGGATCTGTATGAAGCGGCTAGAGTTGATGGCGCCAATCGGTGGAAGCAGATGTTGAATGTAACGCTGCCTGCACTCGTTCCGACCATCACGATTCTATTGATCCTGTCTCTTGGAAACGTAATAAATGCTGGATTCGATCAACAATATCTCCTTCAAAATACAACGGTTCTTGAATATTCCGACGTCATCGATACTTACACCTATCGTTACGGCTTGCAAAACGGCATGTTCTCATATGGGGCAGCCGTGGGGTTGTTTAAGTCAGTTGTAGCCTTTGTGTTGGTCGTATCCGTAAATACGTGGTCCAAAAAGGTAAATCAGCAATCCTTATATTAGTCTAAATCGATTTGTAGGAGGCAACAAATTTGTTGAAAATCAGCGGTACAGGTGAGCGAATCTATACGGCCGGTATTTACCTGATTTTGGTGTTTGTGTTTATCATCACTTTCTATCCGTTCTGGAACATTTTTGTATTATCCCTGAATTCCGCAAGCGATACCATACGCGGGGGGATTGCGTTTTGGCCGCGAGTTTTTAGTTTGGAAAGTTATGTGCAAATCTTGAGTGAAGAGGAAATCATTAATGGACTCAAAGTGACCGTCCTTCGGACGATCGTCGGAGCGCCGCTTACGGTGCTTGTGGTCAGTCTTCTCGCTTATGCGCTAAGCAAGAGGGATTTGGTAGGACGCCGTCCGCTCAGTTTGTTCTTTATTTTTACAATGTATTTCGGAGGCGGACTGATTCCGTATTACATGATTCTGAAAAGCGTCCATCTGATTGATACCTTCAGCGTCTACATTATCCCGAATCTGATGAATGTTTTTTTCGTTATTATCGTTCGGACATTCATGCAGGAACTGCCGGGGGAAGTGGAAGAATCGGCCAGGATGGATGGAGCGAACGATCTGCAAATTTATTGGAGAATCATCATGCCGATCTGTTTGCCCGTACTCGTGACCATCGGTTTGTTTTCTGCGATTAATCAGTGGAATTCATGGTTCGATTCTCACGTATTCACTTATAAACCGGAGTTAAAGACGCTGCAAGCGGTGTTGGTCAAAATATTGAATCAATACCAGACACAAGACTTTACCAGCAGCAGAGATCAAATGGCCGATTCCGTCAAGAGAATGGCCGTATCTCCCGACTCCATACGTATGGCGGCAACAATGGTAGCCACTCTTCCGATCATTTTGATCTATCCGTTTCTTCAGCGGTATTTCGTGAAAGGTTTGACATTGGGCGCTGTCAAAAGTTGAGATTTCATGATTTGCCGGGAGGTGATGTCCATCGGAATGAAAAGGCTTCGGGCACATCGATTTATGGTAAAAATTATGCTAAGGGGGAAATTGTCCAATGTTTTCAATGAAAAAACTGGGATTGGTTATCGCATGTACGATGTTAAGCACTTCGCTGCTTGCAGCATGCAGCGGCGGCAATAAAGAAAAATCAGCGGCAAATACCACGCAAGCTTCTGGCAGCCCGTCAGCCGAAACCGCCGACACCAAAGCCGAGCCGCTGACGATCACGTTCTTCGACAAGAATAAAGGCGATAAATTCGATGATGCGATCGCCAAGGAAATTACAAAGCGGACCGGTGTGAATGTCGAAATTCAACAGCCGACGGGCGATTCGACCGAGAAGCTGAATTTGATGTTGGCTGCTGAAGAATTTCCAGACATCATTATGTTCGATCGAAGCAGCGATATTCTCAATAAGTACATCGCGTCAGGGGCGCTTATTCCTTTGGATGATTTGATAAATCAATACGGACCGGATGTCAAACAAATGTACGGAGACATCCTCAACAAGACGCGGTATACGGACGGCAAAAACTATTTTCTGTCCAACTGGTACGGATTCGCCGAGAATGAGCCGGTATTAGGGTTCAATATGAAGATGGATCTGCTCAAAGAATTGGCTCCCGATAAGGCAGAAGGAGGTGTGCCGTTTACTGCGGATGAATTCGAGCAGCTTCTTAAAGACTTCAAAGCCAAACATCCCGACGTGAATGGGAAGCCGTCAATTGGGTTGACGGCCCAAGGCATCGACGGAATGACGGCAACTTTTAAAGGGATGTATGGCATAAAGACGTATTATGAAGTCGACGGGAAACTTCAGTATGTCGCGCAAGATCCCAAGTACCGTGAAATGTTGCTTTATATCAACAGTCTGTACCGCCAAGGATTGCTCGATCCCGAGTGGGCGCTTGACAAGAGGGAATTGTGGCTGCAAAAAGTGACCAACGGTAACGTTTTTGCTACTACCGGCGCGTACTGGGATCTCGGAGACCCCAACATTGCTTTGAAGAAGGGTGGCGGCGAGGACAAGGAATATTATGCGTATAAGGTCCTGGCTCCCGGCGTGAATGCCGACCAAACCACATACGGCCCCACGAGCTCGTTAGGATGGGATGCCATCGGCATTTCGAAGGCGAACAAACATCCGGAAGAAACGATGAAATTTATTAACTATCTTGCCAGCGATGAAGGCCAAACCCTGTTGATGTGGGGACTTGAAGGCGTACAGTGGGATATGAAAGACGGTAAAAAAGTGCCTAAACCGGAAGTGCTTGCAGCATTCAAAGCGGATTATCCAAACACGGTCAAGGAGACTGGCGTTCGCAAATGGACCTGGTTTATCAAAGGAGGCGTGGCGGATAACGGAGATACTCGTGACATGGTAGCTCGTTATGATCGCAGCGAAGTGGACAAAATGGCGGTTAAAAATTTGGGAGACTCCGGATGGAACACGGACGTCTACGATAATCTTGGTCCTCTGGGAGGCTCGCCTGAAATCCTGATTGACCAGAAAATTAAGGATATTATGAAACAGTTGCAGACGAAGGTGATCAACGCCAAAACGGAAGCAGAAGCAGTGAAGACTTACGATAAGATGCTGGCTGATATGAAGGCGGCAGGAAGCGAAAAAGTCGAAAAAATCATTAACGATAACTATCAAGCAAGGCTGGCTCTTTGGAAATAAGAAATCAGCGCAGGGAACAGCTTGGCAAGCTGTTCCCCGCGTTTGCCGAAACCGGAAGTACGCCAGCCTGCCGACCGTCATCGTATGATTCATTTGATCACAAAGGGATGTTGGACATGAACGAATTGAAACTTTGGTACGCCCAAGCAGCGAAAAATTGGTCCGAAGGGCTTCCGATTGGGAACGGAAGACTGGCCGCCATGGTCTATGGTGGAGCCGAGAAAGAGATTTGGAATATCACGGAGTTGACGTATTGGTCGGGCAAGCGGGAACCCGTCGAAAGCCGGTCCTCTGGAAAAGGGGATATCGTCAAACTTCGTCAGCATTTTTTCGACGGGGATTATGAAGCCGGGGAACGGATGGCGCGTGAGATTCTGCAGCCGGTCAAAGGGAACTTCGGCACGAACTTGCCCATGTGCGATGTCCAACTACACTTCGGGCATGAAGGTAAGGATGTCGTTCGGGAATTAAACATCGACAATGCCATCATAACGACTTCCTATAATGTCAATGGAGCCAAGCTGTATCGGGAAATGTTCGCCTCTCATGAAGACGGACTCATCGCCTGCCGAATTTGGAGCACACTGCCGGACGGCGTATCGTTCTCCCTCCATCTGACTGGCAGAACGGACCGGTTCGAGAGCTGGAACGAATCGTTTGACGTTTGGGCTTTCCAAGGACAGGCCTTGGAAAACGTCCATAGCGACGGCGAATGCGGCGTACAGTGCCGGGGCCAAGTCAGAGTGCGGACCCAGGGCGGGCAAGTATCGGGTGAAACCGGCCGCCTTGTCGTCACCGGAGCCAGAGAGGCCGTCATCTATTTCGCGGTCCAAACGGATTACGGGGTAGTGGGAGACAGTTGGCTTAAAGAAAGCATGAGGCGACTAGATGAAGCGGAAGCCAAAGGATATATGCGGCTCAAAGCGAATCACAATTCCGATTATCGAAGGCTGTACGACCGTGTGAACGTGGATTTCGGCTATACCGGCCCTGTCGCGCTGCCAACGGACGAACGAATCAAGCGGCTGGCGGAAGGAAACGACGACGATCCGCAGCTGTATGCACTATTTTTTCAGTACGGTCGCTATTTAACGCTCTGCGGCGCAAGAGAGGATTCTCCTCTGCCCCTGAATTTGCAGGGGATTTGGAACGACGATATCGCTTGCCGGATGGGCTGGACATGCGACTATCACCTGGATATCAATACGGAAATGAACTACTACCCAATCGAAATCGGCAATATGCCGGAGTGCCACCTGCCATTGATGCGTTACATCGAGCGGTTGGCGCATGGGGGGAGATCGACGGCAAAAGACTTTTACGGCTGCGAAGGCTGGGTGGCGCACACCGTCTCCAACGCGTGGGAGTTCTCGGCGCCGGCGTGGCAGACATCCTGGGGCCTTAACGTAACCGGAGGACTGTGGATTGCCGGACAGCTTAGAGAACATTACGAGTTTACGCTGGATGACACGTTTCTGAAGGAGACGGCTTATCCGGTATTAAAGGAAGCGGCCCTCTTCTTCCTGGATTACATGGCGATCCATCCGAAATATGGCTGGCTTGTCACCGGTCCGTCGATCTCTCCCGAAAACAGCTTTTACGCGAACGACGGGACGAAGCAACCCCGCAGCTTGTCCTTGGGAACGACTTTGGATCAGGTGCTTGTAAGTGATTTGTTCGAATTCTGCCTGGAGGCGGCACAGAAGCTCCAAACGGACGAGGAGCTGCAAATCAGGCTCAAACAAGCCATAGAGCTGTTGCCGCCGCTTCAGATCGGCAGCAGGGGAGAACTGCAGGAATGGCTGGAGAATTATGAAGAAGCACAGCCGGAACACCGTCACTTGTCCCATTTGCACAGCCTGTATCCGGCTTATCGGATTACGCCCCAATATACGCCAGCCTTAAGCGATGCCGCAAAGAAAACGCTGGAAATGCGCAAGTCCAGCGACTATCACGAGGATATCGAATTCACGGTAGCCGCATTCGCGGGATGCTACGCCAGGCTGCACGATGGCGAGCGTTCTTATGAGCAAATCTCGCACTTGATCGGCGAGCTTTGCTTTGCGAATCTTCTCACCTATTCGAAGCCCGGAATCGCCGGGGCCGAACAGCCAATCTATGTCGCGGACGGCAATTTTGGAGGAACCGCAGCCATTGCGGACATGCTGCTGCAAAGCCATGCGGGAGATCTTCATCTGCTGCCTGCACTTCCAGTCAAGTGGGCTACCGGCAAGTATGCGGGTTTAAGAGCGAGAGGCGCACTGGAGGTCGACGTCGTTTGGTCGGAAGGCCGCATGGTCGAGGCGACCGTTCAGGCATTCGCATCCGGACGGAAGCTTTTGCGGTACCGCGATCGCACGATGCCTTTCGAATATGAAGCGGGCCGCGTTTACAGAATCGATGGCGAGCTTCGGATCCGGGAAGGGACGAACCAATGAAAATCGTTCATGTAGAATCGTTTCTCTATCGTGTGCCGCCAAGCATGACATGGATCGACTCGACGCATGTCGTGTCGGGCATCGAGTTCATCGAGCTCAGAATCCGGACGGACACCGGACTGGAAGGCGTCGGGATCAGTTATACGGTTGGCGTCGGCGGTACCGCGGTCAAAGCACTAATCGACGATTACGTCATCGGTTCTCTGATCGGAAAGGATCCGATCCGGTACGAGGAAATCTGGCGGGATCTGAGCGGCCAGCTGCATCGATGCGGCGACGGCATCCCCTCGTTGGCTCTCGCGGCAGTGGACGTCGGGATATGGGATCTCATCGGGAAATATTACCGGCAGCCACTCTATAAGTTGTTGGGAGGAGCTCGCGAACAGATCGTCGCGTATGCGAGCGGGATCGATTTCGAGATGGATCTACCAACATTGCTGGCGTTTATGCTGGAACACAAAGCACAGGGTTATTCCTTCGTGAAGATGAAAATCGGTAAGGACGACGTCGCGGAGGACATCGAACGGATTTCAAAAGTTAAAGAAGTCCTCGGACCTGGTATTACGGTGTTCGCCGACGCGAACCAGAAATGGTCCGCTCATCAGGCCATCTCGCGTATGGCACAATTGGACCGGCTTGGCCTCGGATGGATCGAAGAGCCCATCGACAACTCCGATATCGAAGGACATGCGAGGCTGAAGGCCGGCATGAAAACGCCGATCGCCGTTGGCGAAAGCTTGTATTCCAAATATCAATTTCTGGCGTACCTGAAGCAAGGGGCGGCGGATTTCGTACAAGCCGACGTGGCCCGGGTTGGCGGCATCACGGAATGGTTGAAGATCGCGCATTTGGCGGACGCATGGCAGAAGCCGGTGGCCCCCCACTTTCTGATGGAATTGTCCGTTCATTTACTTTGCGGCGTTCCTAACGGATACATTTTGGAAAATGTGAAAGGCGGTTCTTTAACCGAGTTAGGATTGCTCGAAGTTCCAGTACAGGTGAAGGATGGCTATTGCCGTCCGAGTGAAGAGCCCGGGCACGGTATTCGGCTGAATCGCGCGGAAATCGGCAAATACCTGGTGACGCCGGAAGCGATTCGGCAGATGGACGTAAGGAGCATGAAATAAGAGATACAATTCGCTTCGTTCATGGAGGGATTAGATGATCATCGACGCGCATCAACATTTCTGGGTCGCCTCGCGGGGAGATTATCCTTGGCTGACGCCGGATTTGAAAATTCTCTATCGGGATTATTTGCCCGTAGATTTGGCACCGATCCTGGCTGAGCAACGCATCGCGAAAACCATTCTCGTCCAGGCGGCACCGACAGTGGAAGAAACCGAATTTCTGCTGCGGCTGGCCGAGGCAACCGATTACGTGGCAGGCGTCGTCGGATGGCTGGACATGGCGGCTGACGACTTTCCGGAACAGCTCCGCCGCTTGCGTGCTCATCGTAAACTCGTCGGTATTCGCCCTATGCTCCAGGATATGGACGACGATGCGTGGATTTTGCGGCCCGAGGTGCTTCGCAACGTCGAATGCTTGCAGGAGTTCGACTTCCCACTCGATCTGCTGGTGCATCCGCGCCATCTCCCCCATATAGCAGACCTTCTGGAACGATATCCTGCTTTGCGGGCCGTGATCGACCATGCGGCGAAGCCGCCGATCAAGGAGCGGATTTTGCAGCCATGGCAGGACTGGATGGAGCAGATTTCGAGCTACGACAACGTCATGTGCAAGCTCTCTTCCTTGATCACTCAAGCGGATTTGGAGCACTGGACCTCTGAGGACATCGCGCCCTATGTCCGGCATGCGGTGTACGTGTTCGGAACCAATGCCGTCATGTTCGGCAGCGATTGGCCTTACTGCCTGCTGGGGAGCGGCTACAAAGACGTGTTGGCAGCGCTGCGTGCCGCGCTGCCGGCGGATCTGACCAACGGAGAGCTGTCCGCCATTTTCGGCGGCAATGCGGAGAAATTTTACAAACTTAATCGATAGTACGAACAGAGGAGGGAGGCGGGCTATGCAGTTCAAGGGAGAGGTCGTCGTGATCACGGGAGCCGGCAGCGGAATCGGGGAAACGAGCGCCAAGCGATTCGCCACGGAAGGCGCCCATGTCGTCATTGCCGATATCCATGAGGAAGCAGCGGCAAGGGTGGCATGCCAAATTCGCCAAGCCGGAGGCGAAGCCTGCGAGCTCCGAACAGACGTCTCCAATGTGGCGGATATCCGGAAGCTGATCGCGTTTGCTGTCGACACGTACGGGAAAATCGACGTTCTATTCAACAACGCCGCCATCCTGATGCCGAAAAGCCTGGAAGAAGGAACGGAGGAAGAATGGGATCGGTTGTGCGGCGTCAACTTGAAGGGGACAATCTTTTGCACGAAATACGCAATGCCTGAGCTAAGGAAAACGAAAGGCAGAATTGTTAACATGGCTTCTTTATCGGCTGAAATCGGTCAGAAAAACAATCCGTTCTATCCGGCTACGAAAGGAGGCGTTATCGCGTTCACCAGATCGCTAGCGATCGATTGCGCGATGGAAGGAATTCGGATTAACGCGATTTGTCCTGCCGGCGTCTCTACCCCGCTCTTGGAAGAGTGGTTCAATCAACATCAGAACCCCGACGAGCTCAGACGATCGATGGATTTGGTTCATATGCTCGGCAGGACGGCAACGGCGGACGAAATCGCGAATGTTGTCTTGTTCTTGGCTAGCACAGCCTCGTCGTTCATTACGGGGCAGGTTATCGATGTGGATGGGGGGGCTTCTTTGGGGTATGGCTTCGGTCCGAAACCGGAATGGCAGCAGAGCCGTCCATGAACCTTACGACAGTATTGTAAGTGCAATTATTCCATGTGTGAAGGAGAATCGTTATGTATTCAAGAACCGGAACCGTAATAAAACGCTATTTGAACATTTGCCTGGCTCTCCTGCTGTTAGCTGCTACAATCGCGACATTCGGATTCCAGCCGTCAACGGCAAATGCCGCCGATAATGGCCTGGGTGCTAAACCTTACATGGGTTGGAGCAGCTATAGCCAGCAAGTGATTCATTCGCCGAACCCTTGGTTAACCGCAGAGAACATCAAGGCGCAATCTGATGCAATGCATGAGAAGCTACAAGCCCACGGTTATGAATACATTAACGTAGATGCTGGCTGGAACGGCGGGATGGACAGTTATGGCCGGCCGATTCCCAGCACTACCGTATTTCCCGACGGGATCGAGGATGTAATCAACCATGTGCACGATAACGGGCAAAAGTTCGGCCTGTATGTCATCCCGGGCTTGGGACAGGAAGCTTATGACCAGGATTTGCCGATCTACGGAACGGAGTGCACGATGCGGGATATCACAGCACAACCGTTGCAGCGGGCCAACTACTGGGGCTTCGGATATAAGATCGACTTTTCCAATCCGTGCGCCCAAAAATACATTGATACCGTGGCCGACCAATTCGCGGAATGGGGCGTCGACTTCTTAAAGCTTGACAGCGTGACACCCGGATCTGGGATCTACGACTTGTCTCTGGATACCAGGGATAACGTCAAGGCGTGGTCCCAGGCGCTTGCTTCCCACGGAATCTGGCTCGAGCTTTCCTGGGCGCTGGACATCAAGTATGCCGACACCTGGAAAGAGTATGCGAACGGATGGCGAGTGCACTGGGATATCGAATGTTACTGCCAGACGTTGACGAAATGGGATAATATCTCCCGCCTGTTTCCCACGGCAGCGCAGTGGTGGCGGCATGCCGGCCCTGGAGGCTGGAACGATTTCGATTCCCTAAATATCGGCAATGGAGCCGTGGACGGTCTGACGCCAGTCGAGCGTCAAACGACTATGTCGTTTTTCGCCATGTCCGCGGTGCCCCTCTATTCCGGGAACGATTTGACGGACCTGGACGACTATGGCCTTCAATTGCTAACGAACGACGAGGTAATCGCCGTCGATCAGGCAGGACGCCCTGCCCGCCCCGTGTCCACCGACACGGATCAGCAGGTATGGTATGCCAATAATGGCGATGGAACTTACTCAGTCGGATTGTTCAATTTAGGCAATACCGAAGCGGACGTGAACGTCGATTGGCGCGATATCGGTATCACAGGTGCGGCGTCCGTGAGGGATTTGTGGAGCCATGCCGAGCTAGGCTCTTTCGAAAACGGGTATCACGCTACCCGGGTGCCTTCTCACGGCTCACGGCTGCTCAAGGTCACCGTTCAACACGGCACCTCGTTTGCCAATGACGACGACATCGGCATTCGGTATGCGGGATCGTGGGTGCGCAATGAGGGCCGGGAATGGACGGGATCGTCGCAATCTCTCCTTGTTAATGTGATCGATTCAAAAATGAAAAACAGTTCATTAAGCCCGATTTCGGCTGCATTCGACAAAAATATCTCCCTCCAATCCGGCGTAACTACCACGACGCCGCTGAATAGTTCAATTGTTCCGACTGTATTGAGCTTTGACAAAACGGCGGCCGCGTCATCCGACGTCACGACGACGATGACGCTGAACAACAACGAATTAGTCGGCATCACGAACGGTGTAACACCGCTCGTTTCCGGTGATGATTACACGGTTTCAGGCGACGTGGTTGCGTTCAGCAAGGAATATTTGGGCACCTTGTCTCCGGGTACGGTCAACTTGTCGCTCCAATTCAGCGCTGGGGCGGCCCAGACGTTGACCGTTGTCGTAAGCGAATCGTTAAGAGGCCGATACGTTAACGTCAACGATGATGATGCATCCATTGTTTATAAGGGAGCTTGGAATCCGAATACGAACAGGGGTCTCGGCGATTACAAGG
This sequence comes from Paenibacillus solisilvae, assembly GCF_042656405.1. NCBI lineage: Bacteria > Bacillati > Bacillota > Bacilli > Caryophanales > Paenibacillaceae > Paenibacillus > Paenibacillus solisilvae. Next base: position 29,838 of record NZ_JBHSOW010000068.1, read on the forward strand.
ACGATATCCATTGGTCGGAGACGAACGAAAATTCCTTCGAATATACATTCAAAGGAACGGGCATCGAACTGATTACGGAGCTCGATTCCTCGCAAGGTAAAATGGATATCTATATCGACGGCGAGTTTAAACAAACGGTCGACACCTATAATGCAAGCCGAGTCACCCGCCGGGCTGTGTATAACGTCGCTGGACTGCCCGACAGCGAGCATACGATCAAAGCGGTGAAGAAATCCGGTCAGTTCATGCTGCTAGATCAGTTGAGGATTCGAATTGCGGACATAATTGGACCGGATACGGCCACCTTCGACAAGTCGGGAAAAGGTCAGAACGGCATTACGACCGAGCTCCGATTCGATAGAAGAAATCTGATCGGCATCCGGAACGGCGAAGTCGCGCTCCAACAGGGGAAGGACTACACCGTATCGGGAAATTCCGTTACGGTCAAGAAGAAGTACCTGGAAGAACAGCCGGCGGGTACCGTATTCCTGACATTCGACCGTCGCGGGGACTATCAGGATGACGTTCATTCTACAGCAGATAACGGTGACTATTTCGAATATTCTTTCAAGGGGACGGGCGTTGAAATCATCGCTCCGACCGATCCTTCCCAAGGGGAGATAGACGTCTACGTAGACAATACATTCAAAGGAACGGTCAGCTTACAGAGCGACAGCCGGTTGTCCCGTCAGACGGTGTTCAGCATCTCCGATTTGACGAGCGGCACTCATACCATCAAAGGCGTGAAAAAAACAGGTGCTGCTTTCATACTGGATGGGTTGAGATTCCGCGTTCCACAGTAGTCACGATATAGGAATATCGAACACATTATTCAGTTTGTTTGGCGGAAAGGGTGCCGAATTCATATTCGGCATCCATCCCAAATGTTATTGGAGATATGGAATCATACCGTATTAAAAAGGGGGTGATCAGGTTTGAAGACAGATCCTAGAATGTATTTGGCTGTAGATAATTGCTTTGCATCCAAGAGATGGACGAAACCGGCGGAATGGATGAATTTGCTGAAGTCCATGGGCGTTAACTACGTCGAAGCAAGCGCGGACAATGAATGCGATCCTTTGTACATGAGCAGAGAATATTTGGAGCGTTGGGTCGGGGAGGTAAAATCGGAAAGCGAAAAAACGGGCGTGAAGGTTGCGAATCTTTATTCCGGGCACGGAACCTATACTACTTTAGGGCTGACCCACCATGACAAGTCAGTCCGTGATCGGATACAACGGGAATGGATAGAGCCGATGGCCGAGATTGCCGCGAGTATAGGGGCAGGAATCGGATTTTATTGCCATGCCTTTTCTGATTCCACATTGCAGAATCCCACAGTTTACAGGGAGATGGAAGCGGAGCTGTTCGCTCGTCTCGCCAAAATTGCCCTTCATTGCCGCGACTTGGGGATTCTGGCTCCCGGTGTTGAACAAATGTATACGCCGCATCAAATTCCGTGGACGATAGAAGGATCGAAACGACTGCTCAAGGAGGTATATAGCCTTTTCGCCAGTCCATTTTATTTGACGCTTGATACGGGGCATCAGAGCGGCCAACGCAAATTCCGGAAACCTGATGCACTTGCGATCGATGAAATGGCGGAGAACTGCCTCAGAGGCGAGCCGGATTCTTGCTGGCTGGGTTCTCAATCCGCTTATGATCTTTTCGTCGAGATGATCCGCACGACAGACGAGAAGCGGGCGGGCATCCGAGAAAGAATTCTGGAAGAGATGAAGCGGTATCCATATTTGTTTGCGGACAACACCGACAGCGATACGTACCGTTGGCTGGAAGAACTAGGCTGTTATTCTCCGATTATTCACTTGCAGCAAACGACGGGGGAGTCATCGTCGCATCAGCCCTTCACCGAGGAATACAATCGCAAGGGGACGATTTTCGGAGAACCTGTTCTAAGGGCGCTTGAGAAAGCCTATCGTGCTCCTGGCAGCAGCGAAGAGGGGATGCCGCCTAAATGCGGGGAGATCTATTTGACGCTAGAAATATTCTCGGGCACGAGCGAGATGAACACTGCCATTTTGAGGAAGATTCAGGAATCGGTTCAGTACTGGCGGAAATTCATTCCCGAAGACGGGATGAAGTTAAGCCAAGTGCTGAAAAATCTGGAAAAATGACTTTATAATCTATAGTAATGCTGCGAAAGAAAGAGGAGTGGGGAATGAAACTATCGACCGTGCTTGCTTTCGATTTGGGCGCGAGCAGCGGTCGCGCCCTAATCGGTGAAATGATTGCCGTAGAAGGTGAAGGATTAAAGCTAGAGGTAAAGGAAATTCACCGTTTCCCAAATCAAGCCATACACGTTGGAAACCATATTCATTGGGATATTTTACGATTGTTTCAAGAAGTGAAAACTGGAATTCTTAAAACGTACCAAGAGGGTTATCGAGCCAACACGCTTGGGATCGATTCATGGGGAGTCGATTTCGGATTACTTGACGAGAGCGGGGAATTATTGGGAAATCCCTATCACTACAGAGATCAGCAAACGAACGGGTTGGTTGAAGAGTTGGCGGAATTCATAGGCGTTGAAGAGCTGTATCTACAATCCGGATTGCAGAACATGCCCTTTAATACTATCTATCAGTTATTCGCGATGGTGAAAACCGGTTCCCCGAAGTTGGATGCCGGTCGGGATCTGCTTATGATCCCCGATCTGATAGCTTATATGTTGACTGGCAGGAAAACATGCGAGTACACGACGGCTACTACGACCCAACTGTTTCATCCCGTTCTAAAAACCTGGAACAAGTCTCTAATGGAAACGGTAGGCATTCCTTCCCGAATATTTATCGAACCATTCATGCCCGGAGATCGAATCGGTCCTCTCGCTCCGGAAGTTTGCGAGGAATTGAGTGTAGATCCAATCAACGTGATCGCTGTTGCAACACACGATACGGCTTCGGCCATCGCTGCAGTCCCAGCGGGAGAGGATCCTTTCGCTTATTTGGTTTGCGGAACGTGGTCATTGTTGGGAACGGAGCTGTCCGAACCGCTCCTATCCCCGCAGACGATTAAATGGGCGTATTCCAATGAAGGCGGAGCCGGAAACACTTTCCAATTGTTAAAAAACATCATGGGATTATGGATCGTCCAGGAATGCAAACGTGAATGGGAGGAGAGGGGGGGAACGAGTGATTATCCCGGCCTGATGCGGCAAGCTCGTGCTGCACCGGCTTTTCAAGCCCTGATCGATCCTGATGACTCGCAGTTTTATACCCCTCATGGCATGGTAGATAAAATTCGATCCTACTGCAGGAAGACGTGGCAAAAAGAGCCGGTTACTGAAGGAGAGATTATACGATGTGTCCTGGAAAGCTTGTCGCTTCGCTATCGCCATACATTGGAACAACTGGAGAAATTGACTGGCCGCAGCTTCAGCGGACTTCATCTGGTTGGCGGTGGCGTTCAAAATGGGCTGCTCTGCCAACTAACTGCCAATGCCATTGGGCGACAGGTATGGGCTGGTCCGGTGGAAGCAAGCGCAATCGGAAATATGTTGGTACAGCTTATTGCCTCTGGTCTATGCAGAGATCTTAACGAGGCGCGCTTCTTAGTTAAGAACTCGTTTCCGTTGATGGTCTATGAGGCGCAGGGCGACTTGCTTCAAGAGGAAGCTTACGAAAGGTTCAAGAAATTGATCCAGAAAATCGATTGATGTATAACCAAAAACGGCCCGTGTTCGATCGAATGCGACAGGGCCGTTTTTCTGTTTTCGTGGAATTGCTTCGATTTTCGCCCTGATCCGAGTTCTGGAGGGGCCGGACTATTGCACAAAATAAGAGGTTATATGATGTCCTGATGGACGTTGAGCTAACTGGGCAGGTAAACGCAACAATATAAGTGCCAATTCCGTCCGTTATATAAACAAAGCAGATTTTTGAAGTGATTAATGAACGGGGGTTAAAAATGAGAACGATGATGACGCTCTTAGCATTAGATGCGTACATGCCAATTGATGAAGGTCTAAATGGCGATATGAAATATATTGCAATAGACATGAGTAACTTTAAAGGCCTTGATGATACAGATAAGGAACAAATTCTAAAGCATTTCGATAAATACAATGTTAAAGTAATGGAAGCTACGTATGAGCTACTAAAAGCCGAAGGGTTATATGACCACCAGAAGGCTCCAAGTATAGAGCGGGTGACGGAGCAATTGGAACAAAAGTCATTGTTGAATACAAAAACGATAAATGGCAAGTAACAAAAGCAGACGGTACTTGGGGTAGTTAATTATTCGACTAAACGGAACACGATAGCTGAACAGGGAAGAATTAGGGCAATTAATACTACATACACTTATGGTGAGAGATTATTAATGATATTCAGACAAGCCACGATAAAGGAATGTTTATCTTTATGGAAAGGTCCAGAGTTTGCGGGAAAACAATTTCTTTCCTATATAGAAAATGATATTGAATAGCTCATTTAGGTGGTGTTAATTTGCTCATAGTCAGGCACTTAATTCTTTGGATTTTTTTTATCATTTTATTCAGAGTTGGAGCATTGTGTTTGGAACTAACTGAAGGATACAAAGTCACCACAACCGAATATTATGGTCTGCGCAATATAGGCTTTATTTTTATCGCAATGATGTTCCTTATAGCGTCTGTTCTTTATCCTATTATTCTGTTGCCACTATTAATAGTTTGTTGCAGAATTGTGACTGCTTCATTGGGTAGGGTGCTGCTGTATTTCGTCCTGGGTGGAACAGGGGGGATACTGATATTCCATAAGTTTTACAATGACCGTTTTATTCAGGAATACAATCTGAACATTAGTAGCTCTATTCTAATCTTTGGAGCTGTTGGTTTCATCTATGCTCTGATGGATAATTACCTCCAACGTCGTCTATATTGTGCTAACGGAGCATGATAGCTGAGGAGCTTGCTACGAGGCAGCTTCTTTTTCGTTTGTTAAGCTAACGAAGCCACCCGGCGCATGACGAGGAGATAACATCAATGAAACCAATAATACAACTACTGCATTTTGGCTATCATCAGGCGATGAGCTGCATATTTCCTGTTGCGATCTTTGGGACTTTAGCTCTTTCTAACGTAATAGAGGTACCCTTCATTTACCGTTATGATGCTATTCTTCTTATACTGCTTGTAGTGCAGTACCTTATGTACCGCAGTGGATTAGAGACACGCGATGAAATTAAAGTTATCTGTATCTTTCATTTTATTGGTTTGTTGCTGGAAATATATAAGGTAAGGATGGGATCATGGTCATACCCTGAGCCTGGGTTTACGAAGTTGCTCGGTGTACCGCTCTATAGTGGATTTATGTATGCAAGTGTAGCAAGCTTTATGTGTCAGGTATGGCGTAGACTGAAGATGGACATGACCGGCTGGCCGGGGCTTACTTCTGCGGGATTACTAGGAGGAGCCATCTATCTGAACTTTTTCACACATCATTTTGTTCCTGATTTTCGTTGGTGGCTGACGGCGCTTGTGCTTATTGTCTTTTGGAGAACATGGATCATATATCGGGTTCAGACCATTACTTATCGAATGCCCTTGACACTTGCCTTTTTCTTTGTAGGTTTTTTTATCTGGTTAGCCGAAAATATATCTACATTTTTTAATGCTTGGAAATATCCTGACCAGCACCAAGCCTGGCGGCTGGTTAGCTTCAGTAAGATCAGTTCGTGGTTCCTTCTGGTAATCATTAGCGTCATTATTGTTGCACAGCTTAAACATGTTAAAGCTGGCCGGAAAACGAAAGATCCACGGTCCAGCTAAGATTAAGCTAAAGGAGAACGATAGCAATAAACTACATCACGAGGCTGCCGCGGGATCGATCGGCAGCCTCGTCACGAACGGGCAGATTACGATAGCTCAATCACAACAGCCTGCCGGTACTATCCGGCAGGCTGTTGTGTTAACGGGCAGTTGTGCAACCTCCTTAAGCAATAACAGAAAATCATAAAATGGAGAAGCTCTGGAATATCGCTGCCCAGCAAAAGTAAGACCCGAATCATTTTCGCATGATAGGGTCTTTCAACTAATCTGTAATATTCCGGGTGATTAGCGTAGCGACTTGAATCCCGCGCGGAGTTCTGCAGCGAAAAGCTCTGGCTGTTCCCAGGCCGCAAAGTGTCCACCCTTGTCGAGCTTGTTATAGTAGATAAGATTGGGGTAGGCCTGCTCAGCCCAACTCTTCGGGGCTTGATAGAGCTCGTAAGGAAATACGCTCACGGCAACCGGGATGGAGACGCCCTTGACGGCGAAGAAGGAGAGCTTGTTTTCCCAATAGAGACGAGCCGAAGAAATCGCCGTTTTTGTCAACCAGTAGAGCGTGATGTTGTCGAGGACATCGTCTCGCGTAAGACCTCCGTGGTGTCCGGCAAAGGCCTGTGAGATCAGCTCCAGACTACACGCGTCATGGTCAAGCATAAAAGCTGCCATACCGACGGGCGAATCTACCAGTCCGGTCAGCGTCTGCGGGCGCGTCCCCATCATTTGGGCGTAGGCACTGTGTTGACTGTAAAAGAAGTACAGCTGCTTGCACGCGCGCCATTCGTCGTCTGAGAGACCAGAGGGCAGCGGGTTGCCGGACTGGAGCGCCTTATCAATGTAGGGTGGAACCACGCCAGGCATGTTGGAGTGAATGCCGACCAGTCCCGAAGGCGCCTGTACAGCCATCAAATCCGTGACAACCGCACCCCAGTCGCCGCCCTGCGCCACATACTTCGTGTATCCAAGGCGCTTCATCAGCTCTACCCAGGCACGTGCGATGCGGACGGGGCCCCATCCTGTCGCGGTCGGCTTGCCTGAAAAACCGTAGCCGGGCAGCGACGGAATCACCAGATGGAAAGCGTCCGATGCCTTCGCGCCATGTGCCGTGGGATTGGTAAGTGGTTCGACAATCTTCATCAGCTCGATGATCGAGCCGGGCCATCCGTGCGTGATGATGAGCGGCAAAGCATCTTCATGCTTCGAACGAATGTGCATGAAGTGAATGTCCAGACCAACGATCTCGGTCATGAACTGCGGCAGGGCGTTCAGCTTAGCCTCGCACTTGCGCCAATCGTAATCTGTCGCCCAGTAGCGCGCGAGTTTCTGAATCGTTGCAAGCTGCACGCCTTGCGATGCATCCGCGACCGTTTCCTTCTCAGGCCATCTTGTCGCGTTTATTCGACTTAGCAATTTGGAAAGTTCCGCTTCCGGAACATTCACATGAAACGGACCCCGAATGGTGTTCTTATCTGTAGGTTGCTCATTACTTGGTTGTTTGGTACTTCCTTGTGCCATTTTTTATCTCCTTTTGATTAGTTTTGCTCACGGCAACCGGAATGGAGTTGAATGGACAGCTATGGTCACAAGCTGTTAAAGAAAGAATATCTTGAACAGCCTATTGAGTTTGAGTTGTTTATCCCAACAATAATTAATGAGGATGGGTACCGAGTTTTTGACTGCTTCTTTTTCTGGGAAGATTAAGAACTTTATGGAAGTAGTTCAGGATGTCGAGAACAGTGTATAACACCATATTCACGCTTTGGGCCATTCGTACCTCGGCAGAGTGATTACGATGTTAATCAGACCAAGGGTATGTGCAGCTATAATTAAAGAAAACCGAGTTTTAATGGTGTTACAAGAAAATGAGAATCGGAGTTTTTGGACACTTCCAGGAGGTGGCGTTGAAGAGGGGGAGACTCTTGAAGCAGCGGTACTACGCGAAGTAAAAGAGGAAGTGAATGTGGACGGCAAGGTTGAGCGGCTATTGTTTGAAGATACATATACATATGGACCCGATTATTGCTTTTTAGTTACCGTAGATCATGATCAAAAAGCTGAACTGGGTTATGATCCTGAGTTACCGCTAAACGACCAAGTCTTAAAGGGGATATCCTGGTTTGCACTTACTGACAAGAAGGATGATATACAAGTAAAACTTCTAATTGAAAGCTTATTAGTTGATTAAGCTAAAGGGCCACGACACTTTAATAAGAGAGAACCAGTCAAACACTGTATTTTCGTTTTTGACTGGTTCTTTTTTGGGACCCACCGCAGCCATTTTTTAAGCTTTGATTTTGGATTTCGGTGCAGTCTGTGACTACATCTTAATCGAGCCGCTGGCGATTCCTTCCACGAAATTGCGCATCAACAGCGAGAACAAGATCAGGAGCGGCAGGGAAGCGAGAATATAAGCCGCCATCATTCCGCCGTAGTCGCTGAGACCGTGATTGCCGGCGGAAGCCTCGAAGGAGACGAGCGCCACTGTTAGCGTCTGGTGGATACGGTCGAGCAGCAGGGATGGCAACAAATAATCGTTCCATAGGCTGTTGATGTTGATAATGCCGACCGTCGTGCAAATCGGAATCGACAGAGGAATCACGATGGAGGCGAAGATGACGCGGCTTCCCGCGCCGTCGATGCGGGCCGCTTCGAACAATTCATTGGACAATTGCTCGAAAAACGTTTTCAGCACGAAGATGGTGAAGGCTTGGCCGCCGGCGATATAAGGCAGGACCAACGCCCAGTAGCTGTCGGACAGCCCCAGTTTCTTGATCTGCAAATAAAGCGGAATCAACGTTAGAAAGCCCGGGATCAGCAGCAAACAGAAGACGAGCAGAAACAGCGCATTCTTGAACGGGAACTTGAGCTTGGCGAAGGCAAAGGCGCTCATCGCCGAAAAAAGAAGAATAAACAGGACGCTGATGACGACAATGACCACGGTATTCAGGATCGGCGTATCGATTTTGTCCCAGGCCGTCCAATAATTGCTCCATGCGAACTTCAGCGGAATATCGATGGTGCTGGCGGCAAAGTCGATCGGCGTCTTGACTGAGTTTTCAAGAATAAAGTAAATCGGCAGCATGGTGAAAACAATCAGTAAAATAAGAATCAATTGTCCCAGGGACGGCATGCGAATGTGTTTCAAAATGGTGCCCTCCTTTGGTTAGGAATCGGATTTAACCAGCCGCATGTTGAGAATCGTAAACACCAGAATAACAAGGAACATAATCAGCGCGATGGACATGCCGTACCCGAACTCGCCGTTCACGGTCGAGACGTTGTACATATGCAGAATCGGGACGTAGGTGGAATAGCCCGGACCGCCGTTGGTCATGACGAGCGGCGGAATAATATTTTGCAGGCTTCCGATCAGGGTCAGAATGATGATCAGCCTGAACTGAGGCGTGGATAGCGGAATATCCAGCCGGGTTACCCGTTTCCATCCGGTGGCGCCGTCCAGTTTCGCCGCTTCGATTACTTCCTTGGATATCCCCTGCAGTCCCGAATAGAAAATCAGCATATTAAAGGCGCTGATCCACGGGAAGCCCATGAGGATAATGGAATACAGGGCAATGTGGGGGTTGCCCAGCCACAGCTGCTGCCAAGAGTCGAGCCCGACCATACCGAGCAGCTGATTGATGGCTCCGTCGCCTTGATACAGGAAACGCCAGAGCAGAATCGTGACAATCCCGGGAATGACGATGGGGATGACGAATAACGTCCGGTATACGTACTGCATGCGGGCTTTTTTGATATGGAAGATCAGCTCGGCCACGATGAAAGGGGGGATAACCGCCAATACGATGGAAAACGCTACCCAGATGAGCGCATTAATCGTGGACTGGCCAAGCACTTCGTCAGTCATCATCCGTCTGAAATTGTCCAGTCCGATAAATTGCGGGGGATTGAACCCGTCCCAGTTGGTGAACGCTCCGCTTAGCGCTTGGTACACCGGATAATACGTAAACCAGATCAGGAAAATGAAGGTGGGGAGAATAAAGCCATATCCCGTTAAGGTCATTTTGGTTTTATCTTTTAATTTCATCCAAGCCAGCCGTCCTTCCTCGTACGAATAGGAAAGAGGGAGCGGCTTGCCGCAAGCTCCCTCTTCCATGGTTAAGCTTAATACTGACTGAAATCCGTGTTGTTTTTCGTTTTGTATTCCTTAAGTGCGGCATCGAGCGCTTTTTGCACGCTTGTCGTCGCTTTGTTCAGATCGATGTTGCCGCTCAGGTAGAGTCCAAAAGTACGCTGGAGATCTTTGCCCAGATTCGGCGAGGAATTACCGACCGAGATCGCTTTCAGCTCCTTGGAAGCTTGGCTGGCAAGCTCTTTCATGCTCTCGTTTGGTTTGGTGCCGGGCCAGGTTGGAACGAAGGTGCCGTTCTCGTTGACGATTTGCTCCACGTGTTCAGGCGTGCCGATGAATTGCAGCCAATCGATAACCGCTTCCTTCTTGCCTTTTTCCTTCATGCTTTTGTCGGCTTCTGGGGTTGCCACGGCGAACTGGAAGGCGGCATTCGGTCCGCCGACGGCGCCCGAAGCGTCTTCTCCCGTCGTCAGCGGCGTATCGGCAGCCGATAACACCGGGAAGTTGAAGGAGCCCAGGTTGAACTTGATTTTGGCGTCCATCGCATTATTCGGCAGCCAGCTTCCGTCATAGAAGATCGCCGTCTTGCCGGCCAGAAAGTCGTTTCTGGCATTGGTGCCCACTACGGCGGGGTCGGCAGTCAGATAGTCTTTTTTCCACGTATCGGTCAATTGTTTGAATATCGGCCACCAGCCCATGAAGCGCGGATCTTTCGTATTCAGCAAACCTTTGGAAATCGCGACCGCTTCATCCAAGCTGGAGACGCCGGGTGCTTTGTCGAAGCCGGCAACCTTGTCGAAATCCTTGGCGTAGAAATCCGTCAGGAAATGCCGTTGGAACCAGCTGTAATCCGGCGCTTGGGACATGGCCACGATGTCTGCAGCCTGCAGCTTCTTGTTGTCATCGATCAGTTCGGCCCAAGTTTTGGGCGCTTCCTTAATGCCGACCTGCTGGAACAAGTCTTTGTTGTAGAAGAAAGCGGTCGCTACATAGTCGCCGTTGATGTTGTAGTGTTTACCGTCCGGAGAGGCCGTTTCATTCATGACGGTGTTATTCATGGCTTCCTGCCAAGTGGCTTTGTCCGGGATATAAGGGTTGGGCTTGTTGAAATACTCGGTCAGATCCTCGGCTATCCCTTTGGGCAGGGTACCGTTCAAATCGGCCCATTGCGCCCAGTATACATCGAACAGCTCACCTGCAGCGGCTTTAACGCGCACCGTTTGGGTGTAATCTTTGAATTCTTCGTCCACGAAGCTGATCTTGATGCCGGGGTGGGCTTTCTCATACTCATCCGCCAGAGCGCGCAGCTTATGCTGATCGGCTTTCAAGCCTGTGATATTTTTGGCATCCGGCGTGTAGGACTGGGCAAACATGTTGATGGTGCCTTTCCAGGCGGAGCCACTGCCGTTCACAGTTGTTTCGTTGGTTCCCGATGAATTCCCGTTCGAGGCGGAAGTCTCGTTATTGGAGGCGTTGCTGCCGCAACCAGTTGCAACAAGCACAAGCGCGGCCAACAGAATGGGTAGTGATTTCGACGCAAACCGATGTTTCATTCGAATAATCCTCCTATTTGTAGTATAGAAAGCGCATTCATCTTCCTGAACCTAATCTTAGATGACTCGGGGGCGATGTTATAGAGGTGTAAATTTTACATCAGGTTAGGTTTTTTTTACCTGCGCATTCTATCGTCCTACATAAAATGCTTCTTGTACTCGGACGGCGTGTAACCGGTAAGCTCCTTGAATACGCGGTAGAAATGCTTGACGTCAGCATACCCGATCCGCGTGCTGATTTCCTGAAGGCCGTACGCTCCCTGCTTGAGCAGCTCCTTGGCCTTCTCGATCCGGCATTCCTTGAGAAAATCAACGAAATTCCGGTTGGTCGAGTATTTGAACCAGCGACTGAAATAACTGGCGTTCATCCCCATATGATCGGCAACTGTCTGCAGACTGACGCCATCGGACAAATAATCCCGCACATACTGCTTGGCTTTTCCCACCGTCCGCAGATCCAGCATACTGCGCTCTTGAAGGATGGATTGGCACAGTTCATGAATCATGATCCTGATTTTGCTAATCAAGGAAGCGTGGGTGGCCGTGCCCTCCAGCTCGGATAACCACATTTGTAGTGATTTGCCGCTCGTTTCGTTGATGTCCAGATCCATCTGTTTCATCTGCACCGCCAACCGGAGCATATAGTGCACGATGATTCGCTTCAACTGGGCGGGGCCAATATGCCCCGAGGACGTGACCTGGTCAAGGGCGTCGTAAGCGGCCTCTTCGCTGCCATGCATCAGAAACGCCAGCGAGACCTCCATTTGCTCCAGCAGCCGGACAGGCAGATGCTGCTCGACCTGAAGCTTGGCGGGCGACAGAACCTGATCGCCGCCACGCACGAAACGGTAAGTAACGGAAAGCGAAGCCTCCTGATAAGCCTTGGGCGTATCCGCAAAAGGATAGATCCGGCTCATGCCTACGGTGACCGTCCGTTTAAAACAGGCGACAATGTCCGCCCTCAGTTTGTCTGCCTGCTCGGCTGTCTGCTCGGTAGCGCCTTCGGAACGGTCGGCGGGATAGCTGAGAATCACGATAATTTGCCCGGCATGATCCTGAAGGATGAAGCACTGAGGCTGATCGGCGTACCATTCCTGAACGAATTTGGTCAGCGCATACATGAACAGCTCAATGTCGAAGGCGGTAAAGGAATCCCTCTCGATCCAATCCGGACTTACGGCCAGCACGACGACCTGATCGCTGTCCGGATCGATAGGCAGGCGGTAGCCGGTATCGACAATGAATTGTTCCAGGTCGTTCATATCGTGACCGAATAAACAATGTTGATAATATAATTGCTGCGCCAAAGGAGCGGCTTGGCGGATGGTTTGCCGAAGTGAACTCAGCTGGGCCAGCTCTTCGCGTTCGCGGTCCACAAGCGCTGCGGCTTTGCCCAGCGTATCCAGCAATTCCCCGCGATCCAGGGGCTTGTTGAGGAATCCCAGAACCCCGTGCTGAATCGCCTGCTTCGCAAGCTGGAAATCCTGATAGGCGGTCAGGATGAGGCGATGGATGCGAGGTGATTGGGCCGCGATCCTCTCGCAGCATTCCAGTCCGTTTAGGCTCGGCATCCGAAAGTCAAGGATGACCAGATCCGGTTGCAGCCGGAATATTTGCTGCAGACCGGAGACGCCGTCCTCCGCTTCGCCGACAACCTCCCAAGCGGGAGCGAAGCGTTGAATAATTTTTTTGATCCCCTGCCGGATAACGGCTTCATCATCCACGATTATGACGCGATACATAGACGTTAACCTCACTTTCGCTGCGGATAATGGGAAGCACGAGCCGGATTTCCGTTCCCGCGCCGGGCTCGCTATTAATTGTCATCGTATAGCTGCCGCCGAAGTACAACTGAATGCGGGCATAGACGTTGGCAAGGCCAATACTGCTTGATCTCGCCACGCCGGACATGCTGCTCCTAAACTGCTGATTCAGCTGCATCAAGCGTTCCTGGGTAATGCCAAGGCCATCATCGCTCACCTGTACGATCACGGTGTCGTGCTCGCTTCGAATGGTTACGGCCAGTTTCCCTTTTCCCTGCTTCAATTCCAGCCCGTGATAGAACGCATTCTCGATGAGCGGCTGAATCAAGAGTTTGGGCAAATAGAAATCCAGAAGTTCCTCTTCCACGTCGACGGCCATGTCGAAGCGGGTCGCGTAACGATTCTCCTGAATATGGAAGTAGCTTTTCAGGTAATCTTGTTCTTCGCGAAAGGTTATAAAATCGTTGCCGCGGGAAATCGACGACTTCACCAGCTTGCCAAGCGACGTGATCATCTCGACGGTGGAATCGGCCTCGTCGATTTCGGCATTCATCTTGATGGTCTCCAGCGTGTTGAAGAGAAAATGCGGATTGATTTGCGATTTGAGGGCTTGAAGCTCGCTTTCTTTTCTGAAGATTTCCGCCTGGTACAGATTACGAACCGTCTCGTCGAGCCTGCGGCTCATACGGATAATGCTTCGGATCAAATGGCCGATCTCATTGCGCGGCGGATTGGCGTATTCGATCTGAAAATCTTCCATCTCCACGCGCTTGATCAGCGCGATCAGCCGGTAGATCGGCTTCGTGATCTGAATCGAGCTCAAAGTGGAAAGCAGGATGGCGATGCTGATGCAAACCAGACCCAGAATAATCATGGAATTGCGCACGCCGCTGTTGCCCGATACGATCTGCACCACAGGTACGTCGCCAACAACGGTCCACCCGTAATTCCCGACCTTGCTGTACACCACGATGTTCTTCCGATTGCCGATGGTAAGGCGCTGCATGCCTTGCTTGTCCTTCGACAGCGTGGGCAGATTGGCCAGCAGCTGGTCATCGATGGCATCGTTGGCATAGACAATCTGGTGGTTGCCATCCATGATGAAGAAAGAACCGTTCTTCCCGAGATTCACCGAATCCATTATTTTTTTGATGTCGTCTAGCTTGAAATCCACCTCGAAATAACCGGCATATTCCATCAGAGTCGTGGACTTGTAAATTTTGCGCACCAATGAAAATACGGGCTGCACGACATTGCTATCGTTCAGATAGGCGGAGAGCGGCTTATGCAGGCTGAGAAAGTTCACATTTTCGTCGGAAGCGCTGAAATCCTTATACCAGGGCATCATCTCCACGGTTAAGCTGGGGGGCAGGTAACCCTGATTATAAATTTGCGGATGCGCCGTACCCGGCAAATCAAAATAATAAATGCCCTGCACGCTGTCGCGCTGGGACTGCCAAAAGCTGAAATTTTTCTCGATGGTTTCTTTCTTCTCCAGCTCGGAGGAGGGGTTCGAGGGCTGCTCGAGCGTCAGCAAATCCTGCAGGCCGCGGTTGTAATAAGGCTGCAGGGTGAACTTCTCCAGCTCTTGGATATAGCTTTCAATATTGGAAGAGGTACTGACCGCAACCTGTTCGGCGAAATCGCTCAGCTTGTTCTCCATCGCCTGGCTGTACAGATAATAAGCGCCGAAGCCTAGAACGGATAAGGGAAGCACGATAAAGACGACATACGTAATAATCAGTTTTTGTTTGAAGCTAATGAATGTTTTCAAAGTCCTCACCTGCCTATCAGATATCTAATCTAATGCAAGTATCTTACCATAACGTCACGTTCATATTATGACTGGACGCGGTTTCCAGCAAAGCAATGCCGTGTCATTGGCAGTCTTTTCTGAACTAACGGGCGGTTAGATGCTTATTGTCCCATCTGATTCGATATGTGAGAAGATAATTAATCAAGTAACTAAGGAAAGAGTAGATTCAATTATGAATTTTTATGATAATCAATCGGTATATTCAACAAAAATGCAGACAATAGAAGGGGTCAAAAAAATGCCGAAGGAACCTTCTTAGCATGGGAGGCACCAATAAAGAATCATCCCGCTTCTGAATATATGGAGAGTGCTTTTTTGGTCTATAATTCACAGTTCTCTGAGAAAGGGAAACTGGGACATTGCCGAGAGCTTTTGGTTCAAATGAGAGCGGAATGTTCCCAATCGGCTATGATGGCTGGAGATCGGGGTATCCCAAGAAGGGTCATCCTGATGAAAACAGAAATTTAAGGCTGCTGACTACATGGCAGCTTTATTGCGCTAACGGGCTGGGTAGCGCGAAATTTGATCTTCAATATTGAATATTATCGGTATTTGATCTAATGTATAATTTAGGGAGGGGTTAAAATGATACCGTCTGAGGTCAAAGTAATTTCCACAGCAATTACTATTTTTATTGTGCTTTGGACTGCTTTGTTCGCTACTATAAAACCAAAAACTTTTTGGAGGATAACCCAAGGTTATGCTTATGAAAACAAATAACCATCGCCAAACTCAAGATTGGCGATGGTTATTTGTTTGGAGTTGTGTCTTCATTGAAAAAATTGAGATAGACCAAAAAATCAAAAGTAATTGCGTCTAGCAAAAGTTTGTTGAGCCTCTTACCTTTGAAGGAGACTAGAGATGTAGTCAAAAAGACATCCCATCTAACAACGGAACGTCTTCTTTTTATTTGCAAAGAAAATCTCTGATTATGTAATAAAATTCGCACTTCTTTGATAAGATCCATACTGGACAAGGCAGGAATCCTGTTATAATATTTGATTATTTTCACACACCAATATAGATTTTTCTTCTTGGGATAAATGAGGAAGAAGGGTATACCATGTGGAGCCAGATAAAGCCGAAGAAGATGTATTTAAGCATATTTTTGTATTCCTGCATTGCTGTGAGCTTGCTCACCCTAGTGTTCACCATGTTCCTGAGTCAGCAGTTCTCTCGAAGCGCAATGGATGAAATGGACAAGTCTAATCGAGACAAAATGAAACAAGTCGTTCAATCTTCGGAATTTACCTTGCAGAAATTACGTCAGTTTGCGCTGAGAGTCTATTCGGATGAAAGTATTGCACTTTGGATGAATATGGATATTAACGATTATTCCCCATTGGCATTGAATAAAGCCGCGACAAGTGTAAGGGAATTTATGAGCAGCGAACCTTTCATTCACGGCATTTATTTAATCAACTTCAATATTGACCAAATCTACACCTCAGAATCAAGCCTTTACACGACGAAGGATTTTTATGACCCAATCATGTTGAACTACATTAAGAGTCAAAAAACGCCGTATCTGCAGTATGTTAACCATGAGGTGGAAGGTGAATCGTTTCTGACACTTGTCGTACCGGCAGCCGGTCCTAATCAGAACTATCAGGGATTTGTAGCGATTCTGTTCAGCAAACCTTTGTTGAATGTGAACATGCTGCAGATTTCGGAGGAAGATCAGAACAAAATTTATATTGAAGGCAAGAATAAGGAGTTTATTCTGGGGAATACGGATCCTGCGTTAACGAAAGAACTAATGGAAATGGATAAACCGACAGCGGAACAGAACTGGAGATGGAATTCTGGCAATGAGACATGGTCCATTCAGAGAGAACGGTTGCCTATAGAAGGATGGAATGTTTATCACTTATCGCCGATCTCACTATGGCAAGCAAAGGTAACCAAGATCCGGATCGAAATTATCGGTTCATCGATCTTTTTGCTGTTAACTCTACTGTTATACTTGTTTTGGCAATCATACCACAGCTTGAAGCCTATTAGCGACTTGGCCTATCAAATACAAAGCAAGCTGGGCAAGAAGCACCCTATCGTACAGACAGCGAATGCCAATAATGAGATGGCGTGGATTCATTCTAGTTTCCACTCACTTGTTGAGAAGATCGAACAATTGGACTTATCGATCAAGAGCAGCAAAGCTTTGGTGAAAGATGATTTCTTACGCCAATGGATTCTAAATTCGAAGTCTTCCAGACCGATTGAAGAGTTTATTAGAAACCAAACGCAAATTCTCATAACGGGATGGTTCCGCATGGCGGTCATACGTCTAGAATCGTATGGACGCTTCGAAGAGCAATTCGACTTTGCTTCTCGAAAATCATTGCGCTTTGCATTAGGAAACATTATGACCGAAGTCCTTGCGAATCACGGGTATACTGCAGAAACAGTCGATTTCGGCTCTGATCACATCGTGGCGTTCATTTCATCGTCTGCTTCAGAGGAAGATGTGGCACAAGCTATCGGAGCGATGGAGGACGTAAAGATTCAGATCAGTCGATGGCTTAAGCTGGAGGTGCATGCAGCTGTAAGTTCTGTGCTTGATGTTGAGGAGAATTTGCAGATTATTTATACCCAACTATACGAACTGACGTTGATGGGATTCATTAATCATGAGGATAGGGTGTTTACCTTCGAAGATCTGGAGCGATATGAACGAGGCAAAGACAATGATCTAGATGAAGCATTGCTGAAGCAGGTTATACACTCTGTTCAGCTCAAGAACGATAAGGCTCTTGAAGGTTATTTGGATCAGCTCACATTGCATATGCAGGAGCTAAGCTATGAGGAATGCAAACTGCAGCTAACTCACATCATTTATTCGATCATTAAAAGCTTCAAGAACTATAAAACGTTTCAAGGGATGAAGAGTATCCATACCTTCCTGAAGCAATTTGCAACCTTAGGGGAAGTGAAATCATGGCTATACCAGGAGATGCTGCAGATCATAGACCAGCACCGCAACAAGAATGCCTCCAACCGAAAGGATGAGGTCGCCGCCGAGATGATCGAATATGTACGCAATCATCTTCACAATCCAATGCTTTCCGTGGACGATATTGCGGCTCATATATCCATGTCCGTGAACTATGCCAGACAAATATTCAAGGACCATTTCCATTGCTCATTATCTGATTATATTACAAACCAAAGGATCGAGTATGCTATCAAGCTGCTTGCAACGACTGATTGGACCATAGCGGATATAACGGAACAGTCCGGATTTCAAACCAAAAGCACCTTCTTTTCAGTGTTCAAACGAGCAACTGGGATGACACCGAACCAATACCGTTTGGAAAAAAGCATAAGCTAGAGCGTAGAAAATCGTACTTTTGTTTGTTAGAAAATAAGTACTCACCCATTTGTAACATTTCGTACCGATTGATAGATACTGGACTGTACGGAAGCTGAGCAATCCGATTATGATCAAACACGAACCGGGCAAGCGGGATGCACGAGCCAAAACGCAAATAATCGGTATGTCGCTGTTCGGTTGATCATAAAACTGGAGGGGTTAAAACAATGAATTTAAGAATGAAAGGTATCTTGTTAATGGTGGCATCGCTATTACTGGCAGGAACATTGGCAGGCTGCGGTTCCAATGAGGCGCCACCTTCCGAAACCGGCAAACCGGCAGCTTCCACGGACGCCAAATTAGATCCGGTTACACTGAAAATCATGTTCCCGGGAGATCCGCCGGCCAATTGGAGTGAAGTGAAGGGAGAGATGGAGAACCGTCTTGCCGGTTCGCTCAATGTGAAGCTGAACATCGTGTTTATTCCATGGGCGGATGTTCTTCAGAAGCGTCAAGTCGCATTATCATCCGCGGAAGACTACGATCTGATCTGGGATAATAATCCGGTACAAAATATTGCCGCCGGTCTCTACGAACCGTTGGATGAACTCATCGAGAAGTATGGGCCTGAAATTCAGAGCAACCGCTCTCCGCAGCTGCTGGAAGCCAACAAAGTGAACGGCAAATTGTATGCGGTTCCACTTGAAGTGAATTTCATACGTCCATGGACGTTTGTTATACGCAAGGACATTCGAGAGAAGCTGGGTATTGCGCCTATCAAGAGCTATGACGATCTGATCAAATTTATGTACACCGTGAAAGAGAAGGTACCGGAGGTTACCCCGTTCATCCCTAACGGTACTGAACATGTTGGTGTGAGGTTGGCAAGTATGCTTGATCCGAAAGCCAACCTTGCCCCTGTATTAAATTATCCCGGACTGTACACCAAAGGCAATGATGGCAAGGTCTATAATATATTTGATGACATGGACCCTATGCTTATGGAAAATTTCGAACAAAATCACAAGTTCTATAAGGATGGGATTCTTGCCAAAGATGCCCTTTTGCTTAAAAATGGGGAATTCACCAAAGGAAAAGCAGCTGTTTCAACCTTTTTTGATTTCGGTGTAAATCTTGGTACCCGTACAGGATTAGAAAAGTCGGTTCCGGGAGCCACAGCGGAAGCTTTCAGCCTGTATGACCCCGGCATGAAGCTTAGCTCGACGTACAAAGCAGGCAACTATATTGCCGTTCCTGTTGTCAGTAAAAACAAAGAACGCGCCATTCAATTCGTCAATTGGCTAAACCAGAAGGAGAATTACGACTTGCTCGCGTACGGAATAAAGGGCAAAAACTGGGAAGAAGCGGGAGAAGACCTTTATAATCCCATCCAAGAAAACCCTTATGCCGGTATTCCCTTCGCTTGGGGCTGGAACCCCAAGCTGGATCGCATCGATGCCAGCTTACCTGAAGATGTCATCAAGCTGAATAAGTGGCAGCGGGATCCTAGTCATTTCACAACAGATATTCTCTCAGGATTCACCTTCGATCCAAGCCTGGTATCCAATGAGGTTGCACAATTGAGCAACGCTGGTAAAGAGTTCTATGATCCGATTGTATTGGGTCTGGTAGAACCGAAAGAGGGTTTGGCCAAGCTTAAGGAGATTACTTATGAGAATGTAAAGAAAATCCAAACCGAGTATCAAAAGCAGCTGGACGCATTTCTGGCAAGCAAGAAGTAATTGACCCTATAAGCCGGCGACCTTGAATCTAGGTCTGCCGGCTTTTATATTGGTAAACTCCGTACTTCCGTGAGTGATAGAATTCAAACCTCATAGGGTGTTACAGTTCAAACTCATTAATAAAAGCAAGACTATGCACGCAGCTTCACGAATGCGTAGTATTCAAGTATATACGAAAGGAAAGGTGAGCAAGAACATGAGTATGATACTGGAACTCAGGAAAAACAAATGGCTGTATACTATGGCGCTTCCCGTGATTGTTTACGTATTTATTTTTTCTTATTTACCAATGTCCGCACATATATTGGCCTTCAAGCAGTTTATACCTGCCAAGGGGCTCTGGGGGAGCCAATGGGTGGGACTCGATAATCTTACGTTTTTTTTCACAGGTCCGGATTGGCTGGGGGTTACGTTAAATACGGTATTCTTGAACCTTCTGTTCATTACGGCAGGCACCGTTAGTTCATTATTAATTGCCCTTCTTCTGAATGAAATCAGACAAGTATTTTTCAAGAAAGTGACTCAATCTCTCGTGATTTTGCCGCATTTTATTTCCATTATCGTCGTTAACCTAATGGTCATGAATTTTTTTAACGGACAGGACGGTATGATTAATCGAGTGTTGAAGGATTTCGGTTATCAAACGGTCGATTGGTTTCAAACACCTTCAGTCTGGCCAATGCTGTTGACTTTCATATTCGTATGGAAGGGAGCCGGGTGGGGTTCAATTATTTATCTTGCAACAATAACCGGATTCTCAGAAGAATATTATGAAAGCGCAAGAATCGATGGTGCCAAGCGATGGCAACAGATCTGGTATATTACCCTGCCGCTGCTCCGGCCGACCATTATCGTACTGACACTGTTAGCGCTAGGACGAATCTTCTACGGTGATTTTGGTTTGATTTATGGAATCATAGGAGACAATTCTCTGCTCTTCAAGGCTACGGATGTTATCGATACTTACACGTACCGATCCTTGAGGGATGTCGGAAACATGAACAGCTACAGCAATGCGGCGGCAGTAGCATTATTCCAGTCGACAATGGGTTTTATCACCATTCTTTTCTTCAATTGGGTTGTCCGGCGGGTTGACAATGACTCGAAGTTATTCTAGAGAGGAGCTTTAGTATGAAAGTGAAACAACAAGAAGCATCTCAATGGGCCGTATCCGTCGTGGCATATGTATTCATCGGTTTTTTTGCCCTGCTGTGCTTTATTCCCTTCTGGCTTGTGTATATTGGATCGTTTACAGCGGAGCATCAGGTTGTCAAAGGCTTTCAAATGCTGCCTACGGAATTTTCGCTTGATTCCTATCGCTTCTTATTTGACGGCAGCCAGGTGTACCGAAGCGGCTTTGTTTCCATTTTTATTACAGTGGTCGGTACCGCCGGAGCCGTACTCATGACTTCCATGTTCTCCTATGTTGCAGCTCATCTGAAGGTGAAATACCGGAATTTCCTTTCTTTTTACATTTATTTCACTCTGCTGTTTGCACCTGGTCTGGTAGGCTATTATTTGCTCATCTCCAATTGGCTGAGCTTGCGTGACTCATTATTAGCGTTAATCTTGCCGCAAATGTTCTCCGCATTCAACGCATTCTTGATGACATCTTATTTTCGTACGCTTCCTTTTGAATTAAATGAGGCAGCGACCGTGGATGGAGCGCATGAGCTGTATATCTTCTTCCGGATCATCTGGCCGATCTCTATGCCTGTGATCGCAACAATCACGCTGTTCTATGCACTTTCCTATTGGAATGACTGGTTTAATGCGCTGATGTTTATTGATGATCCGCAGAATCATCCGCTGCAGATGATGTTAAGAAGAATCGTGTCCAATGCGAATCTAGATTATTTAAATACGAATGTAAACATTCCTGTTTCAGCATCAGGCGTTCAGCTTTCGACCGTATGTATCACGATTGGGCCGATCATTTTCTTGTACCCATACCTGCAGCGCTATTTCATTAAGGGTATGACGATTGGCGCGGTCAAGGGGTAGTTATTAGCGTTCACTTCCTATATTGCGGAGGAACTTCGATTAATCGCCGATTAATATTATGTAAGCGCTTATTTATTTAAGAGCAAATATTGTAAATATGAAAGGAGGTGGTCTATGCAGCACTAAAATCAAACCTTTCAATACTTGTAGAAAACTTATGCTTTTGAAGTAAGTTTTCTCGCCTGCTAACGCGGCCATCAAAAACTTTTTTTGGAGGAAAGAGGAGGTTAAATGATGGGAAAATGGTGTAAATGGTATCCAACTCGTGTTTTGACCCTATTTCTGGCATTGATAATGGTAGTAACGTTTATCCCTGCCGGAGGTGTTTTCGGGGCAGGCACGCTGCTTAAAACCGGAAATTATTACTATAGCCTTGCCCCGAATGGAGGTAGTCTTCCTGACAAAGGAATGACCGGGCTCGTATCCTCAACCAATGGTGTGCTGCTTGACGGATTAACCACAACATATGCCGGATGGACGGGGAGCGCGACATCCCCCGGGACTGTACAGGTGGTATTTGACCTGCTGAAGGACTACCCGCTGGAAAGTATTAATGTCGTATTGAATTCACCCAATAGTTTTTGGGGGTTTAAAGAGTTTACGGTAAAATACCGCCCTGAGGCTGTAACGGATTATTACTATATTGCTGCCAAACACATCAGAACACCTGGAATAACCTCAACGAGCCCAAGCTCAACCTGGAACTATTCGGTCAATATACCGATGTCGAACAAGACGGCCAGATTTATTGTAATCGATATTAAGCGTCCTCATGCCTTTCAGCATATCCCCCTCACCGAAGTTCAAATTTATAAAGGGACCGGACAGGAAGGCGTGAATCCCGGACCTGCGCTTACTGCGGAGCAAATGGCTCTCGAACTGAAAAAAGACGGCTTAATGGCAGACAAGTATGGGCAGTGGGTTTATGAAACCTGGCCTGGAAAGGTAACATCCGACGAGCAGCTGCAGCAGGAATATATGAATGAGGCGGATGCACTTTCAAATGTTTCACTGGATCTTACAAAATACGATCCGTACGGCGGGATTAAAAACGGCGGACAATACGCAAACACCGGTTATTTCAGACTTCAACAAATCGATAATAAATGGTGGTTTATTACCCCGGATGGGTATAAATTTATTCTAAAGGGCGTGGATGCCACAAGTATTTGGGAGTGGGGATACGGGACGCCGCTTAACAAAGCTGACGGCATCACCCCGAGACAGGTGTTTGAGGAACTTCCTGATCCGGTCGCATATGCTCCTGCCTATGTAAATGATGCCAATGGTGAAAGAGTAAGCTTCGTCGTCGCCAATGTTATGAAAAAGTACGGCAGCAACTATGAGTCGAAATGGGAGGATATAACCAAGAAGCGTTTGATAGATTGGGGCTTCAACGCCTTTAGCAAGTGGACCAGGCCCCAAAATGTAACATTTCCATACATTCAGGTCTTGCAAGACCCAAGTAGTTTAAGAAGGATTCAGTGGACATACGATGTTTTTGACCCGCAGAGTGAATCCATCATAGAAAACGCATTGATCAACCAGCTCCAAAATGCGAAGAATGATCCGTGGCTAATCGGTTATACATACGATAATGAGGCTGGGTGGACAACCGATATCGTAAAAGAGGTACTGACATATACTTCGACATCTCCGGCTAAAAGTGCATTTGTGGATTTTCTTGCACCAAGGTACAACAATGACATTGCTGCCGTCAACCAGCTTTTAGGAACGAGCTCTGTATCGTTTGCCGAGTTAAAGAATACTTCGATCAATATTTCCAAGGTTCCTTCTGTTGACGTGTCGGATTATATCAAGCTGGCATCCAGAACCTATTTCTCAACAATCAAAAATATAATCAAAAGAAATGATACAAATCATCTGTTCCTGGGTTCGTCTGTAGTTCCCACCTGGCGGACCAGTTTAGATTGGGATTCGGCGGCAATGGAGTTTGTAGATGCTTTTTCAGTAGATAATTATACGAATAATGCAGATTGGATAAACAGATATGAAGCTTTCGGAAAACCCCTATTGAATTTGGAATATACCTTTAGTACGACCGAGCGCGGTTTGTCACCCGTAAATGCGGCTACAAGTGTAGCAAGTATAGCGGATAGAGGTTTGGCCTTCAAATCTTTTGTGGAAAGTCAGACATCACATCCGTTATTTATTGGCTCAGGTTATTTTTCGTACTATGATCAAGCGGTAACATGGCGTAAAGACGGAGAGAATTTCAATATAGGTTTACTAAACCAACAGGATCAGCCTTATACAGATATGGTCAATATCATGAAGACCGTCAATGCAGGTTTGGAAAATGTACATTCTAATGAGATTAACCTCGAGCTCGATCCTTCTGCGCCGAACGGCCTGAACGGATGGTACACGGTGCCTGTAACCGTAACGTTGTCGGCCGCCTACGGGAACGTGCAGTACAGTCTGGACGGCGGAAGCAGCTGGAGCGCCTACGACGCGCCTGTTACCCTGGGACGGGAAGGTTCGAACCAAATGCTGTATCGACCGGTAACCGTAACCGGTTCGGTTTATCCAAAATCGGTAGAGGCGAAGATCGATCTGACTGCGCCGCTAGTTCATATCATCGGAGAACCGTCCTATACCATTGATCAGACGGTTAACATCATCTGTAATGCGGTTGACACCGTATCCAGCGTCACTTACTCTTCGTGCGGCGCTCCGCTCACGGATGTCAAGGCGTATACGCTTGAGCCGGGTGTTCACAGCGTAACAGCGGAAGCGGAAGATGCCGCCGGACACCGTGGATCGGCCGAACATTCGTACAGTGTCTATGCGACATTTGACAGCCTGTCTGCGCTAACCGGTACATTCGCGGCCGAAACCGGCGCTGCGGGCGCGGTGAAAATTGCAGCATCGCTTCAGCAGCAGCTGGAAACGGCCGAAGCGAGAGCCGCCGAAAGGAAAGGAGCGGAAGCCCGTAAACTGCTGCAAGCGTACATCAATGATGTGAACAAGCAAAGCGGCAAAGTGTTCACGGCCGAACAGGCGGCGGTGCTGGTCCGCTGGGCGCATTGGCTGCACGATGTGACGCCGCTTGCGGGAGGAGCTCCGGGAAAACCGTTGCTGTCCGATAACAACGGGTATGACACGGGATTGAAAGACGGCAGCTATACCATAACCAAGAACCTGTGGTGGGGGAACAACGGTACAGAGTTCAAGCTGTACGAGAATGGCGTGCTGATAAACACGCAGACATTAACGGACAACTCGCCGCAGGCGCAAATCGTGAAGACCGATATCGCGGGCAAAGTGAACGGAACGTACACGTATTCCTGCGAACTGACGAACACCTTCGGCTCGACGGCATGCGACCCGCTTGTCGTGACTGTAACCGACGCAGCGCCGGGCAAGCCGGTGCTGTCCCATAACAACTGGGACGGCAGCGGGAATTATTACGTATCGATGAACATGTGGTGGGGAACGAACGGTTCTGAATTCCGCCTGTACGAGAACGGTAAATTGATCGACACCAAGCCGCTGAGTGAAGGGACACCGAACGCCCAGAAGACGGTCACGAATATTTCCGGCAAGGCGCCGGGCGTATACGAGTACCGCGGCGTATTGGTCAATGCCGCGGGTGAGACATCCAGTGAAACGATCACTGTTACCGTCAAGCTGGAAGATTGACCGGCAGTTGATAAAGGTGCGCCCAACTTGGGATCTGGTCAAGCCCAAATTTGTAGACTGCCCGGTGTCTTGGTGACAAGAACATTGTCCTATTAAAAGTCGCATAAATAGCGGCTTTTTTTATTTTTGTGGGATCAAAGTTCTAATTCGCCATTGTGCGACAGAGATGGTTTTTTTGTTATAAAAACACACATTTTTAAATATAAAAAATATTTATGATATAAAGTTAGAAAATATGTCGATTTAAAAATAAAAAATATTTATATATCATAGATGGAAAGCTTTGTAAATCAAAGAGTGGGGGATGATTCAACCTTATTTTGGAGGAATAGGGAGTCTCCGCCCGTTGAGGTGCTCTCTGCAAACGAGAGCCATAAATAAGATGAATTATCAGACAATTCAGGAAATGACCTCCCGGAATAAAGGTGGTAGCCTTATACAAGTGTTCTAAATAAATGACGAAAGGATGGGGGAACTTTTGAAGAAGAGAGGAAAGGCATTCGTCTTGCTTTTACTGCCGATTCTATTGCTTGCGGGATGTGGACAAAAGGTAGATGAACAGGCCGCGGCAAACGGCAATGCAGGCGTATCTGGCGATGAAGCCGCTCAAGGTACATTAGCTGAAGCCAAGAAGCAGGGATTTATTACAGTAGGGTTTGCAAACGAGAATCCATACGCCTACAAAGATGGCAGCGGAAACTTGACAGGGGAGGCGGTCGAGATCGCCCGTGTGATATTGAAAAGGCTCGGGATCAACGAAATGAGAGGCGAGTTAACAGAGTTTACATCACTGATCGCCGGGCTGCAGGCCAAACGGTTCGACCTTATTACAGCGGGGATGTTTATTAATCCGGATCGCTGTCAGGCTGTGCTGTTCGCCAATCCTGAGTACAGTATCGGGGAAGGGATTGCTGTCACGAAAGGAAATCCGCTTAAACTTAATAGCTATAAGACGATCGCGGTTCACGATAAAGCGAAGGTTGCCGTTATGGCTGGAGCAGTTGAAATCGGCTATTTGAAAGCATCGGGCGTTCCGGAAGACCGCATGGTCGTCGTTCCGGATCAGGACGCGGCGATAAGCGCGCTGCAATCGGGCCGTGCAGATGCCATGACGATGACAGGACCCGCCTTGCAATCCCGGCTCGATACCGCTAAAGACAGCAATCTGGAACGTGTGATGGAATTTGAGCAGCCGGTGGTGGACGGCAAGGATGTGCGCGGTTTCGGCGCTACCGCTTTCCGGCCGGAAGATACAGCTTTCCAGGAAGCCTTTAACGCAGAGCTGCAGAAGATGAAGGACTCAGGCGAGCTGCTGACGATATTAAAAAAGTTCGGTTTCACAGAGCAGGAACTGCCCGGAGACACAACGGCCGAGCAGCTCTGCAAAGGGTAACATGAAGTCGGTCTGGTCGGATATGTTCCCTTTGCTGCTCGAGGGCGCGAAGATTACGATTCAAGTTACGGCATTATCCGCTATCGTCGCCCTGCTGCTGGCAGCGTCTTCCGGGCTGTGCCGGATGTCGCGCTTTGCGGTTGCCCGAGGCATCGCCCGCGTATATGTCGACTTGTTCCGGGCGTCTTCACTTCTTGTTCTTATGTTCTGGATATACTTTGCTCTCCCGTTTGTCGGTATCGAGCTGAATAAGCTGACGGCTGCGGTTCTTGCGATTGGATTGAACTATGGGGCGTACGGTTCGGAAATCGTGCGAAGCGCTATCTTGGCAGTGCCGACAGGTCAGCAAGAAGCTGCCGTGGCGCTTAACTTAACCCCGGCGCAGCGGATGTGGCGCGTTATGATTCCGCAAGCGATTGTTCGGATGCTGCCGCCATTCGGTAACTTGCTTATAGAACTGCTCAAATCGACCTCACTTGTTTATTTCATTACGCTGACCGATCTCTGTTATCAAGCGATGATTCTTCGCAATAATTATTATCCTTGGACACCGCAAATTTTCGGTCTCTTACTCATTATCTATTTTATTTTGTCCGCATGCATTACGGTAACGATCCGGCTGCTGGAACGCAAATACGCGGCTTGGAGGTGAACGGAACATGTGGAAATGGGACTATGTATTTTCTCTATTACCCGATTTGCTCCAAGCTTTCCGGGTAACATTAACCGCGACTTTATGCGGGTTTGTTGTTGCGGCGCTGTTTGGACTGCTGCTTGCGATCGTGTACCGTTCCAGATTTGCCGCAGTTAGAATGACGGTTCGGGGCTTTATTGAATTCGTACGAAGCACACCGCTGCTCGTGCAGGTGTTTTTTCTCTATTACAGCCTTCCGATGCTGACGCCGTTCTCGTTATCGGCGTTTACGACAGGCGTGATCGCTCTCGGTCTGCATTACAGCACCTATATGTCCGAGGTGTACCGGTCCGGGATCGAAGCGGTGCCCCGCGGACAATGGGAAGCGGCCTCAGCTCTCAATTTATCAAAGACGAAAACGTGGTCGACGGTTATATTGCCGCAGGCCATTCCACCGGTAATCCCGGTTATGGGCAATTATTTGATCGTTATTTTTAAAGAAACACCGATATTATCCGCTATTACACTCGTGGAACTGCTGCTCACTGCGAAGAATGAGGCTTCCACTTCGTACCGCGTTTTTGAGCCCTATACCATTGTCGGCGTGCTGTTCCTGGTCATTAGCCTAGTTGTATCGGCGCTGGTGAGGGTCTTGGAAAAAAGGATGAACGGCAGATTTGTCCAAAGATAAGGGCAAATAGGAGGAGGGAAATGAAAGTGAATGCTCAATTGAATCAAGCTCCTTTGGCTGCTTTGCGGGTTGTGCCAAAAGCCGATGCAGATGCGGGAATGCAGCCGATTGTAAAATATGAACAGATTACGAAATCCTTCGGTGAGCTGGAGGTGATCAAAGGCATTGATCTTGACATATACCCGGGGGAGAAAATCGCCCTCATCGGTCCGAGCGGCTCCGGCAAAACAACACTCGGCCGATTATTGATGACGCTTGAGGAGCCGACGGGCGGTACGATTGAGCTGGACGGTGAGCTGCTGTGGCATATGGAAGTCAAGGGGAAGCGGGTCCGGGCAAGTGAAAAGCATTTGCACCGGATGCGGGGTAAGGTCGGTATGATTTTTCAGCATTTCAACTTGTTCCCTCACTTGAATGTTCTTCGCAATGTGACGATGGCGCCTCACTGCGTTCTCGGTTTATCGAAGGAAGAGGCGCGCGAGCGTGCCGTTACGATGCTGCGCAAGGTGGGCCTTGAGGAAAAGTTGGAAGTGTATCCTTCCCAGCTATCAGGCGGACAGAAGCAGCGCGTTGCGATTGCCAGAGCCCTTGTCATGCAGCCTAAGGTGATGGTATTCGACGAAGTGACCTCTGCGCTCGATCCCGAGCTTGTCGGCGAGGTGCTGGAGGTTATTAAAGAGATTGCCGCAGAAGACGATATGGCCATGCTGCTCATTACGCATGAGATGGAATTTGCCAGGGAAGTTTCGGATCGCGTCATCTTCGGCGCGGAAGGCCGGATTGTCGAGCAGGGAACACCTGAAGAAATATTCGAAAATCCGCAAAGCGAGCGTCTTCAGTCTTTTCTGGGACGATTTCGTTAGAGCGGATGACAGGTAAGGGGGTGAGGACAATAGGAGCGAATGATGAGCTGCTGCTGGGCAAACCGTCCGCGTCCGATGGAGTGAGAGTTTGGCGTCTGGTAAAAGAAGTCGGTTCTCTCGATTTAAACTCTGTCTACAGCTATATCATGCTGTGCGATATTTTTCGTGACACCTGCATCCTTGCAGTGAAGGATGATGCAGTCATTGGTTTTGTTTCCGCCTACCGCAGACCGGATCGGCCGCAAACGCTGTTTGTTTGGCAGATCGCGGTTGCAAGCTCTTTGCGGGGGCGCGGTCTAGGGAAAAGAATGCTGAGAGAGCTGCTTGGGCGTAAGGAAAATGCGGATATCCGCTATGTCGAATCGACGATTGGTCCGGACAATACGGCTTCCTGGCGCCTGTTTCTAAGGCTTGCCGATGAGAAGGGCGGTCAATCCGATGTTTCTGAATGTTACCCGGCGAAGTTTTTTCCGGAAGTCTCCGCTCATGAGCCGGAGCTGTTGTTACGAATCGGACCGTTTATAAAGAAGAAAGAATTCGAAGGAGTGATTCGGTGAATCTTCCACAGAAGGAAGCAGCGTCGCTGCATGTTTTTGATAAGTTGGAATCAGAGGTGCGGAGCTACTGCCGCAATTTTCAAACGGTTTTCGATAAAGCAAGAAATGCCAAAGTTTGGGATGTAAAGGGCAATGAATATATCGACTTCTTTGCAGGCGCAGGGGCGCTGAATTATGGACATAACAATCCGGCTATCCGCCATAAGCTGATCGACTATATGCTTGAAGATGGTGTGACACACAGCCTCGATATGGCGACAAGAGCGAAGGAAACGTTTCTTATGCGGTTTGACAGATCCATTCTGAAACCGCGCGGGCTTAATTATAAAGTCATGTTTCCCGGTCCTACGGGAACTAACTCTGTGGAAAGCGCCTTGAAAATCTCCCGCAAAGTGACAGGCCGCAAAAATATTATTTGCTTCACGAATGCGTTTCACGGCATGTCCCTCGGCTCGCTCGCGGCAACAGGCAATGCCTTTAAACGAAAAGGAGCAGGTGTCGATCTTCCGAATACGACCTTTATGCCCTATGACGGCTATTTGGGCGAACGGATCGATACGGCGGATATTCTGGCGAAGATGCTAAGCGATCCGGGCAGCGGAGTTGACCTGCCGGCTGCAGTAATTTTGGAGACGGTACAGGGGGAAGGCGGACTGAATGTCGCCAGCTTCGCTTGGCTGCGGCGGGTTCAAGCGCTCTGCCGGAAGCATGATATCCTGCTTATCGTGGATGATGTACAGATGGGATGCGGTCGGACCGGCA
Source organism: Paenibacillus solisilvae (assembly GCF_042656405.1). Lineage (NCBI taxonomy): Bacteria > Bacillati > Bacillota > Bacilli > Caryophanales > Paenibacillaceae > Paenibacillus > Paenibacillus solisilvae. The sequence goes on from NZ_JBHSOW010000068.1 coordinate 60,452, forward strand.
CGTTCTTCAGCTTTGAAGGCACGGGCATCCAGCCTGATATCGTCTGTCTGTCAAAGTCAATAGGCGGTTACGGCTTGCCGCTGGCGCTAACTTTAATCAAACCGGAATATGATCAGTGGCTGCCAGGCGAACACAACGGTACTTTTCGCGGCAATAATCTCGGTTTTGTGGCAGCGGCGGAAGCGCTCTCGTACTGGGAGAAGGATACGTTCCAGAGCGAGCTTGCAGGGAAAATACGCAGCATTCGGGCCGCATTGAAGGAGATGCTGAGGGCTCATCCAGAAGTCGATGCGCACATCAAAGGCAGAGGCATGATCCAGGGTATATCGTTCGGACAGCCAGAGCTTGCCGCACGATTAAGCGCCGCGGCCTTCAAAAACGGCGTCATAATGGAAACTTCGGGACCGAATGATGAAGTGGCGAAGCTGATGCCGCCGCTCACCATTGAAGCATCTGTTCTTGAGCAAGGACTTGCAATCATCAAGAAGAGCTTCGAAGAGATCGTTCAAGCCGAACCCGTCAAGGCAATGGTGTAACCTGCACCTGCAGGTGTATGCTTCCGAAAGGAGTGGTCAGCTCGCACAGTTTGACTAGTCACGGAAGTATCGCAAATAACTCTTAAGGAGCGTAAACATATGATTGTAAAGCATCTGGAAGCTGTTATTGACACGAAGGACGATATCGACACAGAGACTTGGAATGCGCGGCGGCTGCTGCTCCGCAAGGATGGTATGGGTTTCTCCATGCATGATACGATTATTAAGGAAGGTACCGAGACCCTGATATGGTATCGGAATCATGTGGAAGCTGTCTACTGCATCGAAGGGGAAGGCGAGATTGAATTGGCCAGCGGCAAGGTTTATCCCATTCGACCGGGAATGCTGTACGCGCTGGATGGGCATGAGAAGCATTATCTTCGGGCGAGAACCCAGCTCAGAATGGTATGCGTGTTCAACCCTCCTCTGACAGGCAGTGAAGTTCACGATGAAGATGGCGTCTATCCGTTGGTGGAAGAAAATGAACTGGAAAAGAGGTGCTGATGAGCATGTATCCGTTTTTGAGACCCGAGCAGTACAAGGTAAAGCAGCCGACTGACAAATATCCTTCCCGAATTTCCGACAAACCGGTGATGATCGATCGGGATGATCCGGTTGTATACGGAAAATGGCATAAAGAAAGTTCGCTTTCGGAGGAACAGTCCGCATTTTATGAAAAGAACGGCTATCTGTTTCTGGACCAATTCTTCTCGCCGGATGAAATCATCGAGTGGCGTCAGGAGCTTAGGAGGCTGCAAAAGCTTTATGAACAGCGCGAGGCTGAGTATGTCATTCGAGAGCCGGGAGGCAGTGATGTGCGTTCAATCTTCGCCGTACATGAGAATAATGAGCTGTTCAAGCAGCTTTCGGCAAACCCGCGGCTGACAGCAATCGTGAATCACCTGCTGGGATCGGACACCTATATTCACCAGTCCCGCATCAACTTCAAACCGGGCTTTACCGGTAAAGAGTTTTATTGGCATTCGGATTTTGAGACGTGGCACGTGGAGGACGGCATGCCGTCAATGCGGGCGCTTAGCTGCTCGATAGCGCTTGAAGACAATTTTCACTTTAATGGTCCGCTTATGGTTGTCCCCGGCTCTCATAAGAAATTCGTCTCCTGCGTCGGCAAGACGCCGGATAATCATTTCAAGCAATCGCTTCGCCGCCAGGAATATGGGGTTCCCGATCCGGACAGCTTGACCAAGCTGGTGAAGCACGGCGGAATCGATACGATCGTCGGAAGTGCAGGATCTATTGTGCTGTTTGATTGCAATATCATTCACGGCTCGAACAGTAATATTACGCCGCTTCCGCGCAGCAACGTGTTTCTGGTCTACAACAGTGTGGAGAACACATTAACAGAGCCCTATTCCGGGCAAAAGCCAAGACCGGACTATATAGCTGCGCGCTCTATTCGATAGATGAGCCCGCTCTTTCTCATCCTCTCGATTATGGCGATTAATATCGCTTATGTCTCGATATTCACTCTGCGCCTTATCCTCGTCATCAAAGGCAGGAGAGGCGCGGCCTCCTTTCTTGCCATGGCGGAAGTATTTATTTACTTAGCGGGGTTAAATCTTGTGCTTCGAAACCTATCGGACCCCATCCATATGGCGGCTTATTGCGTGGGATTCGGAATGGGCGTTTACCTGGGCAGCAGGATCGAGGAATATTTGGCGCTTGGCTATTCGGTCGTTCAAGTGATCACCGAATCGGATAAGTCCGCTCTGCCGGAAAAGCTGCGCAGCTTTGGCTACGGGGTTACTACATGGACGGCGGATGGAAGAAGCGGCAAACGGCTTGTCATGCAGGTTCTCGTTAAACGGAGAAATGAAAGGCAACTGTTGAAAAGCATTATGATGGTGGCGCCCAAAGCATTCGTCATCTCTCATGAACCTAGACAGTTCAAAGGCGGCTTTTGGGCCAAAATGATCGAACGATAAAAAAACCTTGCGCGGTAGCTTTTGCCGAAGCGGACGGCTGCAACAAACAGATGACCATCGCGGCAGCAGGCGGATATGCGAAAAAACCTCCGGGGCGACTGGAGCGGCCGGAGGAATGTGATGGAAAGATGGCATTATTATTTTTCCATATACTTTTTCAATAAAGCGATAATGGTATCGTAATCTTGAACTGTCGGGGATTTCGATCCGTCAAGCGCGTCTTTGTAGCCGAAGCGCACTTGCTCCCGCCAGAACTCCGCCAGATCAAGCGACGTACCGCCCGATTCGGAGGTGACGGCGGGGTCGGCGCCCGAAGCGAGCAGATACTTGACGACTTCGATATGCCCTTTGTAGACGGCGTTGTGCAGAAGCGTGTAACCGGTGTAATCCGCGCTTCGGTCGTTAATGCCCATCCCATGCTTCAGGAACAAGCCGACGATCTCGACTGAGTCTTCGGCGAACGTGAAGGTTGCCGGACCGACGGGGCCGACCAACAGTTCCGGGTCCGCGCCGCGGCCGAGTAGTTGATCCACTTTGTCCTTCTCCCCGGCAACGACGGCCGAATACAGCTCGCTTTGGATGGGGGACAGCATCCAGACGACATTCAGTCCTCTGTACAATTCGACGTCCCCTCCGCTCGAAGTGCCGGCGAACCGGAGCGTAATGTAGGCGGTGTTGTTTTTCACGACGGGTGCAAGCGGCATGGTTTCGTCTTTGCCGTCTACGGTTGCATGGTTGGAGCCGACGGTGAGCGTAATTTTCTTGTCCGCGTTCTGAGCGGTGATTTGTTTGATTTGGGCGTTCCAGGAAACGCGAAGGCCGAGCCGCTCGAACAAGGTCCGAAACGGAACCATCGTCGTTCCGTTTTGCAGGAACGGCGGGCTGGACAGCTGTAGCTTTTTCCCATCGAGGACGATATCGAAGGTCGGTGTCGTTGATGGGTCGGCGTATCCTGCGGCGGCAGTGGCCGACTGGGCGAACATAACCGCCAATACCATTATCACAGCGGCGAGCTTAATCTTGTTCATACCGTTCCTCCTAAAAGTTTAACGCGCATCACTGACAATGAGGTTATCACATTGTCCGCGACTCGTCTATCCATTTGCTCCCTTGTCGGAGATTGGCAATTGGTCGCTTTAAACGGTTCGGAAGGAGAAACGGTTCAACTCATCCAAGAAGTATCGAGGTGGTCCTGCCCAAAGAAAATCTGCGAGAATATCGTTTACCCTCCCCACAGGTTCTTGGGTCGTATATGATGCGGTAGGAATTTTCATGGAAAATAACAATAATTAAAATAGAAGTCCCGCAGTGACATGATTGTGTCTTGCGGGACTTTTCAATTTCGAGTCAGTGAAAGACAGTCAATATTAAGCAGCGGATACGATTGATGGTGTCGAGGATTATTCGAGAGCTCCAGAGAATTAGATTGAGAAATGTAAACCAATCAATTCCGCTAACGGGACACTATAGCACCGCCATGATATAGTCTGCCTACGTCAATGGATCGGCAGCTTTTTCTTTGTGCGGCATGTTCACATAGAACACACTCTTCTTATAATCTGACAAAGTCTGCGCAAATCATACCAAGCAAAGTTAAATGGTTGAAACGCAAAAAGACCGCCGAACGCGGTCTTTTTTGCTAGAAGTGCTGCACTTCACTTCGTCTCGGGCGAAACGTCGAAGGCCAGAAGCTGCGTCACTTGCGACGCGTTGAAATTGTTGTCAGAGACGAGGACAAGGCTGTCGTGCCCGTTTTTGAGCTTCGGTCCCCAAGCCATGCCCTCCACGTTGTCGAGCTTCGGCAGGCCCAACGTATTGAGATCCAGCACCAGCTTCTTGGAAACAGGCGTAAATTGGCCCGCCGGTAAAGAGTCAAGATTGTTCACATTTGTAGCTTGAGCGGCATCCGCTTCATAAATGCGAATATAATTGGAATAATTGCCGTCGGCTGCTTGTACGCCGGACCGTTCCAGGATGAGGAACTGATGGTCGTTTATCGCAAGCATTTCCGAAACGCCGTTGTCGGCGTTTTTGCCTGATCCGGGTTTGGCCGGGATGGCGTCAATCTGATAAGCGTACTGCGCGATGATGTCGCCGCTTCGATTGTACTTCGTTATACGGGAATACGAGCCGGCATCGACGGACGAAATATCGCCGTCCTGGTAGAGCGCGGCTTCCATAGAAGTAAAGTAGTAGTTTCCGTCCGGGGAGAAGCTGCTTCCTTCCAGTGCAAGATTGTTGCGGAAGCCTTTCTGCGCGGCGATATCGCCGTTTGGATTCATTTGGAAGGCGGCAGAAATCTGGAGCGAAGACAAGTATTTGCCTTTTAACGCAGCTTGGCGGATGAAAGGGTTCAAGGCAAGGCTGCGGTCACCTTCGCTCGTGTACCAGATCGATTTGCCATTCGGATCGAAGCGGATAGATTCCAAGTCAGGCACGACGCCTTGCTTATTTGCAGCGTAATCATTCTTGTTCGGGTACGTCGTGCCGTCCTCCTGCTTGAACTCCGTCATGCCGGTAAGATCGACAGCGTAAAAGCTCTTGGTATCGTACTTTAGCTTCGCGCTGTAAAAACGGGCAGGAGCGTTGTCCGAGCGATCGTCACTGATAAGGATCCACTGATGCGTTCCGGGGTTGTAGTCAATGCCGGAAAGTCCGCCGACAGGCGTCCCCTCGAACTTCAGGTCGTTTACAATTCGCTGTTCGCCGATCAACGTAAGCTGTCCGACACTGTGATTCTGAGCATGCCTAGCTTGCTTATGAGGCTTCGCCGCTTTCAGGTGATGGCCGTCAGCCATTGAAGCTTGTCTGTTGGTTTCCGTCGTGGCTGCCGAAACGGCAGCGAGAGGTACGGCGGCCAGCAGCAAACCGGCGACGGCACCTGCGGATACGAGCGTTCTTACCTTCACGTCAACACCTTCTCTCCCAAATTCATCTATCAGAAACGATGACACTCTCATTATATAGAAGGGCGTTGGAACGGGACAATATAATGTGGGAAAATTTACAAAAGATTCATTCGGTCAAACCAAAACAAAAAGAAATAGACCGCCCTCGAGACAATGGCAGCGGTCTATTTCTGTCGTATTGTCATATTACCCCATCTTCAGTTTCAAGCGATTGATTGAATAGTCGTGTCAACTTGCGCGCGTTCAAACGATCCGACACCAACTCCGGATCGGCCCCCCTGGTAAAGATCGCCGCTTAACATCTTTTCTTTTTCAGTTTTGTTTTCAAGTTTTATTCCTTTCTTAGAGGAGTTCTATCCCATTGTAATGTAATGGGTAGTTTCATTTGTGCCAATAGGATTGCTTCGCCTCTTTTTTTTCCATTTTTGATATTCATCCTTTTAACGAAATGATTTTCAATAAAATCTAAAATGATTGGAATTAATCAAAAAATAAATTTTATGTATGTAAATTTACTTAATGTTGAAATAATTATGACATTTAAATAATAAAACCACTCTATAATTATGGCAAATAGAGAAGAAATGATCAATATCGATCAAATCTCCTGCTGTTCCCTCTGCTGATTTTCGTTCGTCGATAACAATGGTCCGGAAAGCTGCAGGGCGCGGCGATCGCCGGAATTTCCGGTTTCGGTTTATGGTGGTATTTCGAACGGATACTGGGCTAAATCTATAATTTTTGGAAGGGGTGATGCGACTGAAAAAAGGATCATCTGTTGCCGGCTATAAGATGAGATCAAACAAAGTAGGAGGAAACTCGCTATGAAATTCTGTTTCTACCTGATAGCTGAAAGATGAGACGATAATTTTTCGTGGTCTTTTTCACATTGTTTTCGATTCTCCACGTGCTCATGTCACAACGACTTTAAGGCAAGTGGTTAAATTCCTCTTGTCTGTCTATCCATCGTCACGGATTTTCCAAGTTGTGAGAAGGCTTTACGAGCAGTTAAAAAAAGATTACATAACTCACACACAAATATGTTCATTAGAAATGGCATTTAATATTAAATTAGGAGTGAAAAAATGGATTTTCAAAAAATGTTAAACGATTTAAAAACTAAAGAAATGGACCGTCGGAATTTTATTCAGGCAACGGGAAAAACAGCTGTAGCTGCAACTATTGGATTATCTTTATCGTCCCTCATAACCAATGCAGGAACAGCCCAAGCCGCGGAGAGTCACGCTTCCATAACAGGAAGGGTGCTTGAAGACAAAAATGGAAAAGGGATCCCAGGTGTCATCGTATCGGATGGGAAAACAGTAACTAAAACCGATAAAAATGGTGAATATTCAATTAAAGTGGATCCGGAAAGACGTACAACGACTATTATTTTCGTAACACTCCCAGAAGGTTACACAGTATCGGTTAATACTGCAAAAACTCCGCAGTTCTTCGCTAGGCTTGAAGGACTACAAGCAGGGGAAACACGCAAACAAGATATTAAATTGATTCGTGACAACAAGCTTCAAGGAAAAAAAGGGAAATTTGTTTACATCAACGATATTCATGTGAGTAAATACTGGAATCCATCGATTGATGTTGAAAAAGAGAGATTCCTTGAGCAAATAAAGCAATTAAACGACCTGACATATGATGCAGACTTTATTTTCTGTAATGGTGATTACAGTGATCAAGGTACAGTTGAAGAATTTAAAGCGTACATGGATGTGACAACATTATCCTCATTAATGATTTGGCCATCCGTTGGTAACCATGATGTGAGGGACAGCCTGGGTGATCAATCCTATAAGTCCTACATTGACAATTATCGTAAATTTATCGGACCGGAGTGGTACTCGTTTGATTACCGTGATTATCACATCGTCGTACTTGAAAATTGGATTGGACAAAACGAAGTAGAACAGCTGGAATGGCTTAAAAAAGACTTGGCGATGATGCCTGAAAATAAAAAGGTTATCGTGATGACGCATGTTCCGCTTAATGCTCCGGGAGGATACGGTATGGGAGCATACATTGAGCTGCTGCGGCATTATCAAGTAAAGCTTGTTCTAACGGGCCATTATCATAGCAATGACGTTGACCCAAATGTTTTTAAAGGAGGAGTACATGTTCAGACGGCACCATTCTGGGCACCGCAAGATGGAAGTCCTGAAGGGTTTCGTATCGTGCGTGTTGGGGAGAATGGCAGAGGCAATGATGATTTCCAAGGACAAATTGAAGACGGTGGATTAAGCTATGAGTTTTTAGCTCTTGGAGTGGATAAGCGGTTAGAAATTGTTCATCCAGCTCCAGATCAGATTGTTACGGCTCAAGATCCATTCGATATACAAGTCAATGCTTACGATACAAATAATGAAATTACGAAGGTACGTTATCAAATGGACGGAAAAGGATGGCACTCACTCAAACAAGTTAGTTCATGGACTTGGGCTGGAGATAAAGAAGAACAGCCTCGCTTAACAGAAGGGAAACATCGTATAGAGGTTGTCGTCGAAGCTGAGAAAGGTGAAAGCTGGAAAAAATCGGGTACGTTTTTAGTCGTAGATCAAAGTAAGCTCAACAATCCTCGGGTTGGCACGGATTGGACATGTTTACACGGCAATAGTCAGAGAAGCGGGTATACGAAAGATTCGGTAACAGCACCTTTAAGACTGGCATGGACTTATAAAAGTAAAGGATCCATTCTTGCATCTTCTCCCGCATTGATTGGAGGTATCGCCTATATAGGAATCCGCGATGATAATGGAACAAAAAACCATGGTGTTGTTGCAATCGATGTGAAAACAGGTAAAGAAGAGTGGCGTAGAAATACGGCTGCTCCTGTTGAAGCAACCCCGGCTGTCGTAGAAGGTGTCGTCTATTTCAGCGATATTCGCGGAACTGTTCATGCCTTTGATGCTAAGACAGGCAAAACAATTTGGGAAAACCGCACAGGAGTGGAAAGTGATGGTGTACAAAGAGCTTGGACCACAGCTAGCTCAGCTGTAGATAAGGGTCTGCTTTACCAAAGCTTAGGCTACTCGCTCCTCGTACTTGATGCAAAAACCGGGAGAGAAATAAAGAAATTAAGATCGACTATCGATGGTCATGGTGGTGGTGATCGTCAGGGAGCCCCATTGGTCAGTGATGGTATTGTTTATTTCACGGGAGACGGACGATATGTTATTGCCTTTTCAACTGCAACGGGTCAAGAGCTATGGAAATACTATCCAAAAGTACCTTCTCGTTTCAGAACAGGTCCGTCAGCAGCAGATGGACGCATCTATTTACGAGGTGAAGCTGGACAAGTAGAAGTTATTGATGCAAAAACAGGTACACCTTTATGGCAATATCAAAAACCATTTTATAATGATGGAAGAGGATATATCGCTATTGGAGATGGCTCTGTGATTTATCCTGCAGGCAATTATGTTGTAAGTGTGGACAAAAATACCGGACAAGAACAATGGTCTTTCCAAACTGACGGGGGAATTGAAGCGTCACCGGCTATTAGTGGAAATACGGTTTATGTAGGATCAAAAGATGGAAACTTCTATGCCATCGACCGAAAAACAGGGAAAAAAGTATGGCAATATACAATCGGTACTTGGGTAAATTCATCCCCTGCAGTTTCGGGTAACATGGTCGTTGTCGGTGCTTATGATGGAAACGTTTATGGTTTTGTCGAAATGAAATAATTTCATAAGTAGTCGAAAGGTCAATCTACCGACCTTTCGACTACTAAATAAAGAATTAATTTATGCAAGGTGAAACGAATTATTATTTCGCGAAATATCACCTGACTAAACGAGGTGTATGCTATGGAGAACGGTACGCACATGGGATATCTGGCAAATGATTTGGCTAGGGACATTGAAATTCCTACGTCAACATTAAGTAAGTGGACTAGTGAATTTGAAAAAAAATCCGGTATATTAATTAAGCGAAATGAGAAAGAGCAACATATTTACTCGGACCGCGAACTAAAAGCATTTAGGGAAATAAAGAATCTCTTAAACAATAGAGTCCCCTTTGAAGATGCGATAACTGATGCAGCAACAATGTATTTAGAAAACGAATCCAACCATAAGGATGAAGTTCGTCTATCCAAGAGTGAACTTCAAGAGATTATTAGAAAAGAAGTTCAAAGTGCCATTGAAGAAGAACGTGAAGCTATGTTCAAAGCCATAGAAGTCAAAATGAATGAAATGAAAGAATGGTTGAAAGAAGTTATCCGTTAGACTCCCCCCAACTATTCCAGGGGAGAAATTGCTGTAGTAGCATTACCGGATTTAAATATGAATTAGGAGATGAATGCAATGCCATTCAGTAATATAGGAATTCCCGGTCTTATCATGATTCTAATTATCGCATTGATTATTTTCGGTCCTGCTAAGCTGCCTGAGCTCGGCCGTGCATTCGGCCGCACTCTGAATGAGTTTAAAGGTGCGACCAAAGGGCTGATCAACGAGGAAGATGACAAGTCCGTTGATAAAACGCAGTGAACCTTGACTTAACAAAAGGTTCCAACGGCATCCGAAGCTGCGAATATCAAGTCATAACTGGTTACTGCTGTCGACGAAGCTCAACATTAATTTGACTCGGTAAAACCTAAAATAAAATATAATGAATAGGAAATGGAGGAAAACAATGAAAAACAATGGACAATCAAACGAAAAGCAAATACTTGGGCAAGTCTTTGATAAAGAGATAGATCGCCGTGCCTTTTTACAAAAGACAACCAAGTTAGCTGGAGCTGCTTTCGGTTTATCACTGTTCAACCCACTTGGCAGTATTCCTGTATTGGCAGCGTCCGATGATTCCAATATTCTTTCACAAAAGAAGCCTGGTTTCCAGTTTGGGCTCGTGGCAGACGCTCAATATGCCGATGTCGATACGCCGTCTGGTTCAACTCGTTATTACCGAGCTTCACTTGGCAAGCTTGCGGAGGCGGTTAAAACCTTCAACGAAAACGATGTCACTTTCACCATCCATCTTGGCGACATCATTGACCGAGACGCCTCCAGTTTTTCGAAAATTCTACCTATCTACAACAGGGTTAAGGGGCCGAAGTACCATTTACTGGGTAACCATGACTATGCTATGGACGCCAAAAAGGTTGCCGACGTGCTAGGCATGCCCAACTTCTATTATGATTTTAGCTATAATGGTTGGCGTTTTGTAGTGCTTGACACTAATGATCTCAGCTTGTATGCGAATTCCGTAGGTTCTGAGAAATACCAGCATGCAAAGACGGTCTTAGATGTTCTAAGCTGGAGTGGAGCAGACAACGCCCAGTCGTGGAATGGAGGTGTCGACTCGGTTCAAATGGTTTGGCTGCAAGATGTACTTAGTAAGTCTGTCAAGGCTGGAGAAAAGGTAGTAGTAATCGGACATCACCCGATCGCTCCACTAAACATGCACAACGCTTGGAATTATGAAGCTCTAGTCAAGGTGCTCGAGTCCTCCGGAAATGTGGTTGCCTATTTCAACGGTCATAATCATGCCGGCAACTATGCAGAGAAGAAGGGAATCTACTACGTGAACTTCAAAGGTATGGTGGAAACAGCCGACACGAATGCGTACTCAATCGTTCGGGTTTATCCTAATAGGCTAGAAATTAAAGGCTACGGTCGAGAGCCGAACCGAGTGCTAAGTTTTGGAAAAATGAGTAATACTGAAAACATCAAAGAAATCCAGCATGCCTAATTATTATTTGCTCCTGTGAAGCAGAATTCAAAGAGGTAACTCTACTCCTTGTAGAGTTACCTCTTTCTTTCCGCGGGTAAAGGAGATCTTTCAAACAATCTTACAGCCCATGATAACGAAGGGGAAACAGCTTCCCGACTACTGTGAGGCTCATATTATAAACCTGGCCTCCTAAACAACAATTATCTGGAATCAGCCTTTTAATTTGATTTTCGGTAACCGAGCAACATCGAAATTTCCAAAGCAGTTTGTTTCACTTTTTCACCTACGATGGGTATTTCATGAATAGACAAATCCGTACGAAGCGCGGTAATGCTGATTGAAGCTTTCAACTGGTTTTGATGATCCAGAATGGGTGCGCCAATACAGCGAATGCCTGACTCTCCCTCTTCATCCTCTACCGCATAACCCAAATTACGGATGACCTCCAAAGCGGCTTTAAAATCTTGAGCGTTAGTGATCGTATTTTCCGTTATCTCCAGAAGTCCTTTCTCATGAAGTATTTCATCCAACTTCGACATCGGGAGATAGGCGGCAAGTGCTTTTCCTACACCTGAAGCGTGCAGCGGTATCCTCTGTCCGATATATGTAGAAAATTTGACAAATCCTTGGTTTTCGACTTTTTCTACATACATAGCCTCGCCGTCGTCAAGTACGGCTAAGTGCACGGTATAGCCGGTATCCTGCAGCAGTTTTTCCATAAAGGGCCTAGCCTCTTCGCGAATTTCAATTTTGTTAAGAACATTCAAACCGAGGTTTATTAATTTACTGCCGAGCTTGTATTTTCCGCTCTCGGTTTTGGAAATATAATTGTGTTTTTCAAGCGTGTTTAAAATAAAAAACACGCTAGTTTTAGGCATTTCCGTAAGTTTGCAGAGTTCACTGACACCGATAGACTCGACTTGTTCGGATAACGTTTCAATAATGGAAATCGCTTTTTCCAGGACGGGAACGTTGTATTTTTCCGGTGATTTCATAACATGCACACCCTCTTAATATAATTACAATTATAAACATAAAACGGTGTTTAAAATCAAGCATGTATAACTAATGTATATTAAACACGCGGTACACCTGTTCACTCGGAATTTGAAGCAGTGATCGCGTGTGTCACTTTCTAGTCATGCATCAATTATGTTGAAGTAAAAGTATGTTGAGATAAAAATAGAAAAATTTTGTAATTTCGTTTAAAAACGTCAGTATGCATGGCGGCAATGCCATGTTATGGTTTGCAGCCGGGCCGCCACCGGTTGATAACGTTGTAAAACCCTTACATTGTCAACGTCAAGGGTATTTTTGCATGATGTGCTTCGGTTTATAAATGTAAGGTAAGTTTACATAATTTTAATATTTTTGATATAAAACATAGAAATAAGTGTTGAATCACTGATTGACAAAAAAATGTTTGTTAGATATATTGAAATCGAGCAAATTTAAAACGATGTTTAAAAAAATGGGGGTTAAACATATGACATGACTATGTAAACTGATTGATAGGTAATATATTGATTTGCAAAATTGTGTGTTGCAAGAATCTCGCCGTCGACGAACCTCAGATAAAGCCGGAAGCTTCGTCGAATGCGAAAACGAAATCGCGATACTCAAGTAACAAAGTGCATACATACCTTTGTCTAGAAGAGCAGCGCATTGTTAGGTGTTCAGAGAGAACAGTTTCGCAATTTATGCAATTCATCAAGTATAAAAGGTGGTGTTTTTCTTGAAAAAGTCACTCGTCTTATTGCTGTCGATTTTATTATGTATTTCTCTAGCAGCTTGTACAAATGATTCAAAACAAACTGCTAATAACAATAGTCAACCGCCAAGCACGCAAGCTGCTACGCCAACTGAGGGGCAGGCTACTTCGGGAGTCAAAACCGGTGGAATTCTCAAGTATGCCCAATCCGCTGATCCCAACACTTTGGATCCTTACATTTATGCTACGGAACAAGATCGAAATACGTTTTTGACCATTTTTAACAGTTTGATGGAATACGATCCGAAAACGTTGAAACCAGTACCGGGAATTATAAAAGAAGCGAAATTAAGCGATGATGGTTTAACTTACGATTTGACGATCCAAAGCGACGTTACCTTTCACAACGGTAGAAAATTGACCGCGGACGATGTGAAATTTTCACTCCAAAAAGCGATGAGACCGGAGGCAACCCGCACCGCCGATTTACTGAAGTCGATTAAGGATATAAAGACTGTGGATGACACTCATCTTACGGTATCACTATCGAATCGGGACAACCTGCTGCTTGATTCGTTTATCGAAGTATTCGTAACACCAAATGATCCTTCGATTGACCAATCGAAAAATCCGGTTGGGACTGGACCCTTTATGTTCGTTCAATGGAATCGAAATGAGAAGGTCGTCGTGAAAAAGAACCCGAATTACTGGAAAAAGGGACTGCCGTATCTCGATGGAATTGAGTTTATCACTGTTCCCGATCAGGATGTCAAATTGCTGCAGCTCACTAACGGACAGGTGGACGCCATTGACGTTGTGCCTACCAGTAAAGTGACGGAGGTTTCCAATAACACCAACCTACAGTTGAGCACAGTTCCAGTTGATTTGACGGTGTCAGATTATATTTTACTGCTCAACAATTCCAAAACACCGTTTAACAATTTAAAATTTCGCCAAGCTGTCAACTATTCTTTGCAAAGAAATAAAATAAAACAAGCGCTGTTTGGCAATTTCGTCGTGCGCAGCACTTCTGTTCCGACTGGAGATTCCAATTACAACCCCGACACTCCTCAATATCAATATGATCTGACAAAAGCGAAAGCGTTATTGAAGGAAAGCGGCTACAATAACGAGAAACTTGAACTTCTCTATCATAAGATAGATATATCGGATGATATTATTTCTCAAATTATCGAACAATCGCTTCAAGATCTTGGAATTAACGCCGAGTTAAAAGGTGTTGAAGTTGCTCAGTGGGTGGACAATGTGTTTAACAAAAAGCAGTTTGACATGGCTATTACCTATACAAATCCTAAGCCAAACACCGTAGACATGTTATACCATGTTTATGGCGCACAAAACGGAGCGGCATTGCAATGGGATAATAAACCATGGTATGACAAGCTGTTATCCGTTCGCCAACTGCCTTCGAATGAAGGAAGCAAGGTTCTGAAGGACTTGCAAGCCCAAGTTGTCGATCAGACCCCTAATATCGTAATTGGGGGACATGTACTGGCAGCAGGATTATCGAAAAATGTACAAGGATTTATTCCCGATCCGCAATCGAAGGTATACTTCGAATCCGTCTGGAAAAATTAAATTGCATTTAAGGCTAACAACCGCAGGTTGGCTTGCTAGAGGGTTAGGGATCGGATTCGAGAGACGCTCTGTCACAGATATATGAAGGGTATCCGATTCCCTCCTCCCAGCAAGCCAGGTCTTGCGAAAACAGCAATGATTTTGGATTGAAAAATGAACCGGGGTTATATGGTTTAGAGAGGAGAAGGTGAACGTGCTAAAAATATTTCTGAAAAAAATCATAGAACTTATTTTGGTTCTTTTTTTCGTGTCCCTTACCGTTTTCTTTGTTTTCAGGATGCTTCCCGGTGATCCCGCGCAAATGCGGCTCGGCTTAAGTCCTACGCCGGAGGCTTTGACGGCGTTAAGAATGCAGATGGGGTTGGATAAACCATTGATCGTACAATATGTGAAATGGATATCGAACTTACTTCACGGCGATCTCGGCAACTCGATGATTGATGGGACTGCCGTCAGTAAAATGCTAATGGAGAAAATACCGAAAACGTTCGAACTTGCCGTATATGGAACAATAATGTCGATCCTCATTGCGGTGCCCACCGGTGTATTGGCTGCGATCAAAAAAAAAAGTTGGATCGACAGGTTTTCAAGGGGAATTGCTTTATTCGGTTTCAGTATACCTACCTATTGGCTGGCGATTTTGTTAATGCTGCTGTTCTCCAATTGGATGCATTGGCTCCCGGCAGGCGGTTACGTTTCCATTAACGAATCGTTTACGGGCCATATCAAGACTTTGATATTACCCGTACTTACTGTCGGCATTATTAACGCGGCACAAATATTCCGCTTCCTGCGCTCGGGGATGCTTGAAGTGATCAATCAGGATTTTATCCGCACTGCCAGGGCAAAAGGTTTATCCAAATGGATGGTCATCGGTAAGCATGTGGCCCGCAATACGCTCCCCAGCCTGATAACGATCATCGCTTTAAATTTCAGCCTGTTGTTGAGCGGAATGGTTGTTACAGAACAAATATTTGCCTGGCCGGGGTTAGGTTGGCTGACGATTCAATCTATTCTTTCAAGAGATTACGATGTTGTGCAGGGTGCAGTGCTAATCTCCGCAGTTATCATTGTTGTTATTAATCTGATTGCTGATTTAATGATTGTCCTGTTTGATCCGCGAATCAGGCACACTCGTTAATAAGGAGGATCTCATGAAAGAAATAGTCAAAGACACAACGGCATTAACGAGTCTGGTCATTTTTTTCCTCATCACAATGCTTGCTTTGTTTGCGCCAATCATCGCGCCTTTTAATTACAATAAGATAGTGGACGTGCCATTGCTAGGCGTTTCTGTCAAGCATTTGCTTGGCACGGACGAAATAGGTAGAGATATATTTTCGCGGATAATTTATGCCGCCAGGGTTTCCTTATTCGTTGGAATTTGTTCCACGATCATCGCAATGGCAGGCGGTATTGTGTTAGGGCTGTTCAGCGGTTATTACGGCGGAAAAATCGATGCGATTATCAGCCGTTTTCTTGACGGCGTGTTAGCCTTTCCTTCCATTATTCTTTCTCTTTCCGTCATGGTCGTTCTGGGTCCGCAAATATATAATGCCATGCTTGCCATCGGAATTGTTTCCATTCCTGTCTTTGCGAGAATTACCCGTACCAGTGTTTTGTCGCTTAAAAGCAGAGATTTTGTGGAAGCTTCGCGTTCCATGGGAGCGGGCGAGGGTAGAATCATGTTTCGGGTTATTTTACCGAATTGTTTTTCGCCCATTTTTGTGCAAATCAGTTTATCGTTTGCCACTGCGGTACTTACTGAGGCGGCCTTGAGCTTTTTGGGTTTAGGCGTACAACCCCCTACACCTTCCTGGGGTTCGATGTTAAATGCGGGTCGCAGCTATTTGACACAAGCTCCGTTATACTCGATTGCAGCTGGTGCTGCAGTCTTTTTAACTGTCTTCTCCCTGAATGTTTTGGGGGATAGTCTGCGGGATTTGTTCGATCCGAGGGAAGTGAAGAAGCGAACATGAAGGAGGTTTTCCTGTGAATAAGCCGCTCTTGAAAGTGGAGAATCTATCGGTAGGTTACTCTCTAAAAAATGAAAAGATCAGCATTTTGGAAAATATAAATTTTTCCGTTGAACGAGGTGAAGTTGTCGGAATTGTCGGGGAAAGCGGCTGCGGAAAAAGCTTAACTTCGTTGTCGATCATGAAATTGCTTGTTGAGCCTTTGAGCATCCAGTCAGGCCAGATTATCTTTAATGGATCGGATCTGACTTGTTTGCCGGAGAGGGAGATGAATCAAATTCGAGGCAAAGAAGTCGCCATGATTTTTCAGGAGCCGATGACTTCGCTGAATCCGGTTTTTACTATCGGCAACCAAATTTCCGAGGTGATGCATACACATTTAAAAATTAATAAAAAAGAAGTATTTGAACGCACCATTGAGCTGTTGAGACTGGTAGGTATCCCCTCTCCCGAACAAAGGGTGCGCGAATATCCCTATCAACTCTCCGGAGGGATGCAGCAGCGTGTCATGATCGCAATGGCACTCGCTTGTAATCCGATGCTGCTTATTGCCGATGAACCTACCACGGCTTTAGACGTTACGATTCAGGCACAAATTCTCGATCTTCTTCTTGATATTCAACAAAAAAATAAGATGTCCCTTTTCTTTATTACCCATGATCTAAGCGTCTTAGCCAGAATGGCGAATCGGGTAATCGTCATGTATGCGGGGAGAGTGATAGAGTCTGCACCGATTTCAAAGCTGATGGAAAATCCCCTTCATCCTTATACTCAAGGTCTGTTGAAAGCAATTCCAAGCTATGGGAATAGAAAACAACGATTGTACACTATTCCCGGTACGGTCCCAGATCCGAAGGACAAAGTGGTGGGGTGCCGTTTTGCTTCGCGCTGCCAATATGCGGAAAAACGCTGTTTCGAAAGCGAACCAACGTTACTAGAGAAGGAAACGGACAGGGAAATCGCCTGCTTTTTATACGACGAATGAAAGGAGAGGGTACAATGTCAGATGTATTGCTGAAAACGCAAGGGCTAACGAAGAATTACCCGGTGAACGGCGGCCTTTTCGTTAAATCGAATAAAAAAGTGCACGCATTGGACAAAGTTGATTTGACCCTCTATTCTCGGGAGATTGTCGGTGTGGTTGGCGAAAGCGGTTGTGGAAAATCCACATTGGCCAAAGTTCTGATGCGTTTGGTAGAACCGACGGAGGGAACGATACATTTTGAAGGCCGAGATATCACCCGATTGGATAAAAGACAAATGCGCGACATCCGGAGACATATGCAGATTATTTTTCAAGATCCGTTTTCATCTCTTAATCCGCGCAAAAAAGTGCTGGATCTGATCTCTGAGCCACTTGATATTTACCGGATCGGGACGCGAAAAGAACGGGTTCAACACGTGTATCGAATGCTGGATATTGTCGGCTTAACGAAAAACCATGCGGACCGCTATCCTCATCAATTCAGCGGAGGGCAGCGGCAAAGAATCAGTATCGCACGCGCGCTTGTGCTCAATCCAAAACTGATCATTTGTGACGAGCCGGTTTCGGCGCTTGATGTTTCGGTGCAGGCGCAAATTTTGAATTTACTGCAGGATTTACAGCAGCAATTCGGTTTATCATACCTGATTATAGCGCATGGGCTTGATGTCGTAAGACATATTAGTGACCGTATTGTCGTCATGTACCTCGGCAAGATTGTGGAATTGGGCGACTGCGAAGAAATTTTTACGCGTCCCAAACATCCTTATACTCAGATCCTCTTATCCTCAATTCCGGGTAATCATCAGGAGAGTCTGAAAGCTCCAATTAAAATAGCGGGGGAAATTCCGAGTCCAATCAATCCGCCGTCAGGCTGCAGGTTTCACACACGTTGTCCCTATGCGTTCGAACGGTGTAAATCCGAATCGCCTGAACTGAGAACAGATGAAGATGGACATGCTGTAGCCTGCTTTTTACAGTAAATAATGAAGGGTGGAAAAAAGGTGAATTATGATATTGTCATAAAAAACGGTTTGTTGATCGATGGTTCGGGTGCACTAGGGAAAAAGGCCGATATTGGCATTGTTGGCGATGTGATCATGGCGATCGGCGATTTGCAAGGGGCAGATGCAGAACGGATTTTAGACGCCAATGGTATGGTAGTTTGCCCCGGTTTCATCGATGTGCATGTTCATTCGGAGCTTGCGCTGCTAGGAGGGCCGGACAAATATGCTCCTCTTAAAATGGGTGTGACTACTCAATTGGCTAGCCCGGATGGGTTCTCTTGGGCGCCTTTGCAGCGGAATCTATTGAAGGAAATGAAAGACTATCTTAACGTTTTCTATGATGACGAATGCATTGACATTTCTAAAGATCTGACCTTGGAACGTTTTTTGTCGCTGTTTAAGGGAAATATCCCTTCAAATATTGTCCTACAAGTTCCACACGCTTCGGTCAGGTTGGCGGCAATGGGGTGGAAAGACAGCTGGGCGACGGACGACGAAATTAAAGTGATGGAAAAAATAACAAGAGAATGGATGGAGATGGGGGCGAAAGCTTTTGCCACGGGTTTGGAATATGAACCCATGCGAAGGTCCGATTTGCGGGAGCTGGTCGCTCTATCCAAAGTTGTATCTGAATATGGCGGCATTTATGTCGCGCATCAAAGAGGATACGGTAATAATGTACATCTCGGCTGCAAGGAAACATTTTCCATAGGCAGGCTGGCGGAAATTCCCGTTCACATTTCTCATCTGGCGATTGATCCGCTAGCGGCGGAGCAGGTTGATTACGGTGTGAAACAAGGAGTAGATATTACGTTCGAGATGTACCCCTATCCGGCTGGATGCACACATTTGCTGCTATATTTGCCGGAAGATGCTCAAGTAGGATCGCCCGAAGACGTGAAAGAACGATTGAAAGACAGGGCGTTCCGTGAAAAAATTTCCGTACAAGTGGAGAAGGCGTTTAATCCAATCAAAAACGTCAGGTTCGCCTCGGTACGTACGCCACAGCCGATGGGCTGGGAAGGAAAAAGCCTTGACACTGTTCAGGAAGAACTGGGATTGAACCTGACTGATACTGTTTGTGACATTATTTTGATGAGCGGATTCCGTGCATTGGCTATATACCATTGGGAGGACAAACTTCATCCCTATTTGGAGGCGACATATAAGCACCCCCTACATATGGTAGGAACCGAC
Organism: Paenibacillus solisilvae; assembly: GCF_042656405.1. Taxonomy (NCBI): domain Bacteria; kingdom Bacillati; phylum Bacillota; class Bacilli; order Caryophanales; family Paenibacillaceae; genus Paenibacillus; species Paenibacillus solisilvae. The sequence goes on from NZ_JBHSOW010000068.1 coordinate 80,009, forward strand.
GGTATTTATATCGGAAACAGGCCACATCCCCGCGGTTACGGCTCGTATCCGAAAATTTTGGGGGAATATGTGCGCGATAACAAGTGGCTCACTTTGGAACAAGCGATCTACAAGATGAGTGGTTTTCCTGCGAAAAGATTCAACATTAAAAGCCGGGGCATTTTAATGGAAGGGAATTATGCTGATATTGTCGTTTTTGATCCGAGTGAAATAGAGGGAACCGCAACTTTTGAACAACCTCGCTCGGAGCCTAAGGGAATTCACCACGTGATGGTAAACGGTCATTTTGTGATTTCGGATGGAATCGTTAAGGATGGTAACTACGGACGTATCCTTTAAATTACTCCTTTGGACGTTGACCATATGAATATGTATTTGTCATACCAAATCATACTTTGAAAAGACAGATGATTCGGCATGCAAACCGCTCACTAAGTCTGCCGCACTTCCAAAATGCTTAAACAACGTTTAAAAATTAGGAGCAGTTATATGAGAAAGCAAACAATGTATACTCCTGAACTATTCTAATATAAGAACAGGTGAAGAGACCATGAAGATTCGTGATGAGCAATTGTTAAGCGATACCCCATTTGTGGCTGTCGACTTGGACGTTATGGAACGGAATATCGAAAGGATGGCCGCTCTTGCCAAGGAAGCCAACGTAAAGCTAAGACCGCATACCAAAACACACAAGAGCCCGTTTATTGCGGCGAAACAGTTGGCTGCAGGCGCTGTGGGAATTACTTGTGCGAAATTAGGAGAGGCCGAGGTGATGGCCGACTCCGGGATCGATGACATTTTGATCGCGTTTCCGCTTATCGGTAAAGTAAAACTGGAACGGTTCAGCAGACTGCTCTCACGAGCTCGGATTATTGCTGCATTGGACGACATAGAGGTTGCCAAGGGAATCAATGATGTCGGTTCATTCCACAAAAGAAAGATCCCCGTTTATGTGGATGTTGACACAGGCTTGCACCGTATGGGAAGGAGTCCCCAGGAAAGTGTTCTTCACATCGCGCAAATTGCGAAGCTCCCATATATCGAGATCAAGGGAGTTATGAGCCATACCGGCCATGCCTATTCGAAATCAACCGAGGAAGAGATCAAATCAGTTGCGGTTCAGGATGCCGAAATGATGTACGAAACCCAAATCGGTCTGGAGAAATACGGAATACATATTGAAGAAATCAGCATAGGGGCAACCGCAACAGCACGATTCATCAATGAAATTCCGCATGCAACGGAAATGCGGCCGGGAATGTATTTGTTTAATGACCGATATGTTATGGATGCAGGTGGAGCCCAGGAAGGAGATTGTGCAGTCCGTGTGTTTGCCACCGTCGTTGCGCGTCCCTACATTGACCGAATCGTCATTGACGCGGGGAGTAAAACCCTAGCGTTGGACCTTTACAAACATGGCGGACATGGTCAAATCTGCAATCATCCGAACTTGATGATTAGCAAGTTATCTGAGGAACACGGAACTTTGCTTGTGGAAGGAGAATCCGATTTAAGAATTGGTGATGTGATTGAAATCATTCCCAACCATATCTGTCCGGTAATCAATTTGGCGGATCAAATTTATGGTTTCAGGCAAGGGGAACTCGATCAGATTATCCCAATTTTGGCAAGGGGAAAAAACAGATAAAAAGTCGACATTTACAAGGCTGAGCGGGCAAGAAGGTATAAAAATACCTGTAGGCTCCGACTCGTCCTGGTTAATGCGCGAGAAAACAACTGTATAAATGGAGGATTCGTATGAACAGAGCGAAGTTGGATCAAATCAAGCAAGAATTGGGTTGGAAACCTAATCACCCGTCCAAAGAATCCTTACCATATATTGGGGTTCGCCTGAATGGTGATAACGCCTATATTTCCGGAAATATCGCTTTTTCCGATGGAGAGGTGCGATATAAAGGAAGAATTGGCAAAGATTTGTCAATCGAAGATGCCAAAAAATCCGCTGCGCTTTCTATGATCAATTGTCTTGATTCGTTCGACAAAGCGTATGGTTTGGAAAACCTTGACAAGGTGCTAAAAGTGACCGGTTACTTATGTTGCACGGAAGATGTAATTGAACAACCGCAGATCATGAATGCAGCCAGTGAGGTTTTGACCGCCGTTTTTGGCGAAGACGGACTGCATGCCAGGGCTGCGCTCGGCATACATACATTGCCACTTGGGGCATCCGTGGAAGTGGAGCTAGTAGTGAAAGTAATTTTACCGTCTGTCTCGCCACTCGCGGCCGAGTGCTCTGAAAACTGATCTGATATTTACAGGAAAACAGGCATTTCGTTCAGCAGGGAGAAGCTTGTAAATCCCGGAAACATGGCGGTAGAATTCATTGGCGCATTTTGGGACTTGATCGAAATTTACGCGCACGGCGATACAGTGGTGTGGAATGGAAAAAACAGTTTTGGAGGATGAAATATCATGAGAAATCCGGTAGTCGCACCTCGGGCTTCGAAAGGCAGTGGACCTTATTCCCAAGGAATACTGGCAGGTGGATTTGTATTTGTATCCGGTCAAGGGCCACTCCACCCTGAAACCGGGGAAATTATAGGAGAATCGATCGAGGAACAAGCGGATCTTACATTGCAAAATATTGAGCATATCGTGGAGGCCGCTGGAAGCTCGCTTGATGATGTAGTGAAAGTAACGGTGTATCTTGCCGATATGTCCGATTTTGACCAATTCAATGAAGTGTATAAACGGTATTTTAGCGCACCGATGCCGGCACGTACGTGTGTTCAGGCCGGACTGGACAACATCCTGGTAGAAATTGATGCGATTGCATTGGTCTCCAACAACGGGTAAGGCGGGAAGAATCGATGCGGCGGTTTGAATACAAGGTCGGTCGTATTGGTCACAGGTGGTTGACGGAGGGCAATTGGCTTTTTAAAAGGAGGGCAGCATGCACAAAAACGATTTGGATACACCTTATGTGTTAATCGATCTCGATAAAATGGAAATCAATCTTGCAACGATGCAAGCAAACGCCGATTCAGCCGGAGTTTCTTTAAGGCCCCACACCAAAACGCATAAAATGCCGATCCTCGCCCATAAGCAGATGGATGCGGGAGCCATAGGGATTACAGTCGCCAAGCTTGGCGAGGCGGAAGTGATGGCGGCAGGCGGCATTAAGGACATTTTGATTGCTTATCCGATTATCGGAGAACAGAAAATCGACCGATTGATCCGGTTAGCCAAACAGACGAATATTATTGTTGCCGTTGACAGCTACGAAGCGGCATCCGCTATTTCCCGCGCCGCATCCAGAGACTCGAATTGTCAGGTTGGAATTGCCGTCGAAATTGATTGCGGATTCAAGAGAGTAGGCGTTGGTCCAGGAGATCCGGCGCTAGATTTGGCAAAGAAGATCGTACAACTGCCGGGAATCCGGTTCAGAGGAATAACCACGTTCGCCGGTCACTCATACGATACCGTCAACGACAAGCAGCTGCATGATATTTCTGCTCATGAAGGACATACGGCAGTAGAGACCGCCCATTTGTTGAGAGAAAACGGAATTGCTGTGGATATCATCAGTGTGGGATCCACGCCGTCTGCGAAATATGCGGCGCAAATTCCGGGTGTAACGGAAATTCGCCCTGGCACTTACATTTTTGGAGATATCATGCAAGTGGCCAATCGTGCGCACCTGCTGCAGAACTGTGCACTTACGGTTAAGGTGACTGTGATCAGCAGGCCATCCGCCGACCGGGCGGTCGTTGATGCTGGTACGAAAGTGTTCACTTCGGATGGTGACGACTCTCCCTTCGGAACGGGCAGGGGCTATGTGGTGGAAAGACCAAGTCTTGTTCTTTCCTGGTTAACTGAGGAGCACGGAATGGTCATAGTCCCTCCGGAGCACCAGGATCTCGCCATCGGAGATACGTTGGAAATCATTCCGATTCATGCTTGTGCCGTCGTCAATATGGTGGATGAAATTGCAGCCGTACGCGACGGAAAGGTCGAAGCGATTTGGCCTGTCTGGGGAAGAGGAAAAGTTCGCTGACTAACATTCCAAAAAACTTAGTTAAGAGAGGAACAATCGTATGACAACTATTAAAGGAAACATTCCTGTCATCCCTACTCCATTATTGAATGGAAAAATAGAATTTGAAGGCTTCGATCGTCTGTTTGAAAGAACGGCCAAGGATTTGCAAGGTTACGTGGTTTGCGGCAGTACCGGAGAGGCACCGGCTTTAACGACTGAGGAACGCATCAAGGTCATAAGCTATACGGCAGATATAATGCCGGAAGGCAAAGAAATCGTCGTCGGGTTAGGACATACCAGCTTGACAGACGCTATTAAAATCGGAACCGCGGCCAAAGAAAAAGGAATTCGTTACGCTTTGGTGCCAAGTCCCTATTATTTTCCGAATTCCCTGGATATGGTAATTGATTACTTCGGTCAATTAGCCGACCATACGTGCCTGGATTTTGTATTTTATGATAATCCGGTGACTACCAAAACCCATTTTACGACCGATGAATTGATTGCCATTGCCAAGGCGATCCCAAATGTTAAAGGAGTCAAAATGACGGATCACAGCTTTGAGAAAATTAGAAATCTCAAGCAAAGAACCGATCTTGTCGTATTCGGCGGCGATGACATTATCGGCTTCCGCGCGTTTGTAGCAGGAGTTGACGGGAGTATGACGATTTCCCCGGTGATTTATCCGGAAGCGTTCCGCGATTGTTGGGAAACGTTCCGAAACGGGGATATAGCCAAAAGTTTCGAGATTTACAGTAATGTCTTCTTGCCGTTTATCAGCATGTTTGGTCCCGGGGATGAAATCCCAACAACGAAGTATTTGTTCCAGAATTTGGGTATTTTCAAAAGCGGCGAAGTGCGCACACCTCTGCTTGCTCCAACGGAGACGAGGAAGAAAGAAGTATTGATAGGCTATGAGCAGGGTCTCAAATCAATCATAAACAAATAAATAAATTGCAAAGTGGACAGTAAAAAAGATAGTACTAGCGCTTGTCTATGCAGTTGGGGATTTTAGAAATGAAGTGTAAAGAATCTGTCGGTTAGTTTCTGTCAACCAGGCATCATATGCAATCATTCCGCAATTTCCAAATCCCAATATAAAGTCAATTTTGGAGGATGACATATGCATGATGAAACCATGAAAGCTTTGGTATACGAAGGTCCGCGCCAGATGAACATTCGTCGACAAGCCATTCCTCAGCTATCGGTTGATGAAGTGCTCATCCGTATAGAGAAAGTCGGCATTTGCGGTTCGGAATTAAGCGGTTACCTTGGACATAATTCGCTCCGCAAGCCGCCACTGATTATGGGGCATGAGTTCTCCGGCGTCATTGCGCGGACTGGCGGAGGCTCGTCACGATTTAAAGAAGGAGACCGGGTAACGGCAAACCCGCTGATCACTTGCGGCATCTGCGACTATTGCAAGGACGGAAGAGCGCAATTATGTCCGAATCGGAGTCTTCTGGGAGCCCATCGTCCCGGTGCTTTTGCGCAATATCTCGCCGTCCCCGAGAAAAACGTGTATCTGCTTGATAACCATCTTTCAATGGAAGAAGGAGCCTTCACCGAACCATTCGCCTGCGCAGTTCATATTTGTCGTTTGCTGCAGTTGTCCCCCACGGACAAGCTGCTTATATTAGGCGCCGGGCCGATCGGTTTATTTACACTGCAGGCCGCTCAAGTATACGGCTTGCGGGATATCGTTGTCGTTGATCTTAATCGTGACCGGTTGGAAATCGTGTCGGAACTTGGTGCTGCAGCCGTTACGAATTTACAGGAGCTCGGTGATGCCGGGGAGGCAAGCTTTCATTCGGCGGTGGATGCCGTAGGTATGTCCGTCACGCGTCAGCAATGTGTTAATGCCGTAAAACCTGGTGGAAAAGTCATATTTACGGGTCTGCATGAGGTTGACAGCAATCTTCCTATTAACACGGCAATCCGCAATGAGATACAAATGACGGGGGCCTTTGCTTATTCGCCGCGGGACTTTGAGATTGCACTGCAGTGGATCCGGGAGGGGCGCGTCAATTTACTGCCTTGGGTGCATCAAGCTCAGCTTGAAGAGGGGGGTCAGTGTTTTGAAAAGCTGATCAACGGACCGGGAAAAATTGCGAAGATTTTATTGGAAATTTCATGATAGGAGATCACGGGAATGAAGTTGCTTCAGTATTATGAGAAACGGGATAAGGATCGCAGTCTTCGATTAGGTGTCTTATCGGATCATGGAACAATATGCAAGATTGCTTTTGAGGGATCCATGAAGGAATTGATCGCCAGTCTTTCAATTTCCGTTGCAATAAGGCGTGACATAGAAAGGGATATGAGGGATGAGCATGCTGCTGTCAGTCTGGAAGAGATTAAGCTGTGTTCTCCGATTACCGACCCCGAAAAGATCATTTGCATTGGTTTAAATTATTATGATCACGTTTTGGAATCCAACATGCAAGTACCTGTGCAGCCCATTCTCTTTCCGAAGTTTAACAATTGTATAGTCGGGCCTGAAGATGAAGTCGTTATTCCGGCGGAAACGAAACAGTGCGATTATGAAGTTGAACTTGCGTTCGTTGTGGGGCGGAAAGCAAAAAATGTTCCGATCGGGGAAGCCATGAATTATGTTTTCGGTTATACCATTATGAATGATGTGAGTGCCAGAGATATTCAATTATCCGAAGGACAATGGACAAGAGGCAAAGCGATCGATTCCTTTGCTCCGATTGGTCCATACATTGTGACTGCCGATGAAATTCCCGATCCGCATGATTTGAGAATATCGCTCACCCTTAACGGAAAGACCATGCAGGATTCCAATACAAAAGAGTTGATATTTAATATACCCTTTCTACTCTCTTTCCTTTCTAGAACGATGACCCTTCAACCGGGGGATGTTATCAGTACAGGAACGCCTCCTGGAGTGGGTATGGGTAAAAATCCGCAAGTTTGGTTGAGCCCCGGTGATGTTACGGAAGCCTACATACAAGGCATCGGCATCCTACGAAATTATTATGCTTTTGATCATACCTGATCAGGGTACCGATTTTCGTAGATATTGAATGGCATTAAACCTCTTGATTTACCTAGGTTTTTCAGTTTCGTTCGACCACAACAACCTTGATGTCATTTGTTGATGTTTTCGTTTAGCGGATCTTGCACGTCAAGAAGTTGGTATATTTCTTGATGTGCTTTTTCCAGTGTGCCTGATACACGGATGTGGTGAACCTACTGGTGCTCATATGTCAAAATCACGGTATTGCGTTGATGAGTGGAAAGCTCGTCAGCAGATCGATGACTATTTGCGATGGCCGCCATTCTGTCATAATTGTTTATCTGATGTATTCAATAAATACGGAGTGCCTTAAGAAAGGGGTTAAGAGCTATGATTTTTGATTGTCATACACATCTGTTTGGACCCGGACAGTTTGGAGGCGCGACTTTAGCCGCCGTCAAGCGGGCGTGGGGAGAAGATAAGGAAATAATCGCCCTTCCAGAACAAAATTGGGATTGCGTCAAAGATTTTGACGGAGCCATTGTATTGGCATTTGATGCGGTTGCATCCGGCATTGCTGTCCCTAATGAGTATGTGGCCGAGTACGTATCCAAGCATCCAGGCAAGCTATTCGGATTTGCCAGTGTCGATCCGAATAAGCTGAACGCGAACAGTATTCTTGAATCTGCTATAAGGGACTTGAACCTGAAAGGATTGAAGCTTGGCCCAATTTATCAAAATTTTTATCCCGATAAAAAAGAGCATTTTTCTCTTTACGCTAAAGCAGATGAATTAAACATTCCGATTTTGTGGCACCAAGGCACCTCCTTTGTTCCGGAAGGATACCTGGATGCATCTCGTCCTGCCATGCTGGATCCAATTTCCAGGGCGTTCCCCAATTTAAAAATGGTCATTGCCCATATGGGACATCCATGGGTCGACGAGTGCATTTCGGTTGTCCGTAAAAATCCGAATCTCTACATGGACCTATCCGCATTGGGAACACGACCATGGCAATTCTACAATGCCATGGTTTCGGCAATGGAATACGGTGTGACCCATAAAATTTTGTTTGGATCGGATTATCCGTTTTTCACTACTCAGCAAACTATCGAATCGTTTCTCAAAATCAACGATTTGGCGGAAGGCACAAAATTGCCGAGAATTCCGGAGAAAACAATCGAAGAGATTATTCACCGCAATACACCGGAATTGTTGGGACTTAAATAAACTGGAGGATGACCTGCACGCTCATCGCCCTTTCGCCTCTGAAGCGCGTCCTGCAGCGCCGCACATGCGGATTTTCTCTTTCACGGCTTCCCGCAGCGCGTCTTTGGCCGGCTTCAAATAATGTCTGGGATCGTCCACGTTTGGTGTGCACGCAAATACCTGCTTGATCGCGTCCGTGAAAACGATTCGCAGCTCGGTGGCCACGTTCATCTTGGCCATCCCTAAAGAAATGGCACGCCTCACTTGAGCTTCCGGAATACCGGAGCCGCCGTGCAGGACGAGCGGAACGTCAACCAGCGCAGCTATGCGGGCGATACGGTCAAAATCGATGTTGGGCTCGCCCTTGTAGATGCCGTGTGCCGTGCCGATAGCAGGAGCCAGTGTAGGAACGCCAGTGTCCATGACAAAACGAGCGCATTCATCGGGGTCCGCCAGCGCAGCGTCGTGGTCGGCTACTGAGATGTCGTCCTCGACACCTCCGACCTTGCCCAGCTCGGCTTCCACGTTCACGCCAATCGCATTGGCCAATTCGACGACACGGCGGGTATCTGCCACATTTGCTTCATAAGGCTTCATCGACGCGTCGATCATAATCGACGTATACCCGGCGCGAATACATTTTACAACGGTTGCAAAATTGGTGCAGTGGTCCAAATGCAGCGCGACGGGAACGTGAGTTTGATCCGCCGCGACACGGGCGGCAGCCGCGATAAATTCCGGACCGAGGTGCTGCACCGTGCCAGTAGTCGATTGAAGAATGACTGGCGCATCCAGTTCGGTTGCCGCTTCGACGACGGCTTGCAGCATTTCCAGAGTATGCACATTAAACGCGGTGACTGCGTAACCTTGAGCTCGTGCGGCGCGCAGCAGAGGAGCAGAAGAAACTAGCGGCATTCGTTTTTCCTCCTAACTAATCGGTTCGTATTAGAGTTTGACGACTTGCGTCAAGTTGCGGGGGTGATCGGGATCGATGCCGCGTTTGAGTGCGGTAAAGTAACCGTAGAACTGCAGGAACGGCAGTGCTGCTGCAGCACGCGCCTCGTCCGCGGCGCCGGGGAGACCGATCTCGACGACGAAATCCGCAAACGCGGTATCCGCGCCAGCAGCGGAGATGACGACAACCACGTGAGCTCCATACTCCTTCATTTCCTGGGCAACCTTCAGCTCAGCCGCCCGCGTACCTTCGGAGACCAGTACCATCATGCAGGTATGCGAATCCACAATGGATTTCGGGCCGTGGCGGAATTCCAGCGTTCCGAAGCTTTCCGTCCACCCCGTCGACATTTCCTTCAGCTTCAAACCGCCTTCCTCGGCGATGCCGAACATCGCGCCTAGTCCCAGCAAGATGGTACGGTCAAAGTGCCTGGATTCAATCAGTTGTTTCGCCAACTGTTCCCCCTCGCGGACCCGGTCGGCTTGGCCTCCCACCAAGTCGGCCATGTCCTGAAGTCTCTCCGCGCTGCCTGCGGCTGATGCGATCGCCGTCTGCACGCCAACGATCATGCTGGCCAGCGATTTGGTCATGACCGTACTTTTCTCCTGCCCAAGCTTGGATACCAGGCAATCTCCCAGGCTGGCCATGGCGCTGTCTCCATAACAGGTTACTCCCGCCACCTGCCAATCCGGCAGCCCTTTCACCGATTCCAGCGCCTGCACGACCTCGGTGGATTCGCCGGAACGGGAAATGCCAAGCACGACGGTGCGCCGGTCATCCCGCGCTACCTGTTTGCGAATAAGCAGCAGATCGGAAGACGACAAAGCGGTCGCTTCCCGGCCGAGCCACGAACGGAAAGTCGCTGCCATGGTCTGGGATTGATAATAAGAAGACCCGGAACCTATGAAGAAGGTTTGCTGTACAGATGGATCCGCCAGATAGGCATTTGTCCAATCCTTTCGACGAAGGGCCTCTTCGCGCGCTTCCGCCATCGCCAGCGGCTGCTCTGTAATTTCGCGGTAGGTCAATGTGCCGCGGCTTTGGTTTGTCGATGTCATATGAATATTCACTCTCCTGATTTCGAATTATTGCCTTGAATCCTCTTATTTCGTAAATTCTTAGGGCCAAACCGTTCCAAACCTTCCCAGCCCACGTCGAATGACGTTGTCAACCCAGCTTCTTTAGCTCTTTGAAAAACGGAGGACCAATAGGGCGTCATCCGTTCCGGAAAAAAATAAGATCCGAAGTGCAGATGGTCGGCTCCGCGAAATTTATCCGCGGGTATCAATTCCGGTAACGCCAAATCGGCTCAGCTCAATTAAAGAGAATCGCCCAAATTCATCATCGCCGACAATGGATATGAATTGGACGTTCAGTCCAAGCCCTGCGAGTCCGGCGGCTGTGATGACAGACGAGGAACCGAGCGCGAAAATGGTCAACCAGCTTTTCCCGGTTCGGCTCGGGACCAGCGTCAATAATAATTTTGTTTTCACTCATTATTAACCATTATTTTGATTGAGTCAATTAATATTTTGATTGTTTCAATCAAAATATTGAACTTGATTTCAGGTTCATGCTATTCTTGAAGTAGAAAAATCCCTCGTGTCAATTGTCTCGAACCACGAGAGAGGAGCGATAAGGATGAGTAAGACCGCTTCCCGACGCAATCACATCGTTCAATATCTCAGGGAGCAAGGAACGATCACCGTTGGGGAAATTATGGAACGTTACGAGGTATCGGAAGCGACGGCCCGCAGAGACCTGGAGGTGCTCGAGCAAGATAAGAAGCTGATTCGGACGTTCGGCGGCGCAGTTCTGGAAACTGTTCGCAAGGAAATCCCTTTCTATCGGAAAATGGAAATCAACTCAGAGCAAAAAAAAGAAATCGCCGCCAAGGCACTGAATCTCGTGCAGAATGAAGATGTGATCGCTCTGACCGGCGGTTCCACCAATATGTTTTTGGCACGCAGGCTGGTTCAGCAACCATTTGAAAGACTTACTGTCGTTACGAATGCGTTGAATATCGCTTTCGAATTGGCCGGCATCCCCGGAATTGAATTGATAGTGACCGGCGGCGTGAACCGCACGCAAAGCTATGAGCTCTCCGGTCCGATGGCGGATACCACGCTGGAGCGGATTACAATCCAAAAAACATTTCTTGGCGCGGACGGCGTCGACCTGATGCGTGGATTAACGACCTTTAACGAACTGGAAGCGAATACGAACCGGAAAATGATTGAACAGTCGCTGGAAATCTATGTCCTTGCCGACCATACGAAGCTGAATCATCGTTCATTGTTTCTGATCGACGGGTGGCAGGCAATTACCGCATTGGTGACCGACAGCCAAGTCCCTGCGGATATCAAAAAGCCCTATTCGGAAGCGGGCATTCGATTTGTATAAAAAAGTGAAATGGCAGGACCCTCAGTTCCAGCAGCCCTATGTGGACATCGATAATGGCGGGATCAGCCGGTACGACATCGGTACATCCACGGCGGATTCGAGGGTACCAACACCAGATTTATGATTTAGTTCGAGAACAGAATTGGTCGGTTTAGATTCGGCATCAAACTGAAACAACGGGCACGATAGCGGGGAGCTTGCACCGAGCAGCTCCCTCTTTAGTTTGTTATAAAGTAAAGGGTAGAATTGTTCAACAAAATTGAATTCATAAATAAATAGGTATTCGAGGGAATATATAGTAAAGTGGAATGGAACTAATTTGCAATAAAGGGGATAGTTAGGATAGTGAATACAGGCTGGAGATAACGTTAGTATTAGTCATTTCAATGCTTCTATACATGACCACAATGGCAACCGCAGCAGCGAAAAATGCGCTTATTGTTAACGGTGTGGTTGAAAGAGTCGAGCCGGGGGTTATTAGCGGTAATACCAGTGGAAACGTGAATGAAACGGAGCCAGAAATAACGCTGACAATTCCACCGGCGGATACAAACGTTACCTATGCAAATTGCACCGCGGTTAAGGCGTCCTTAGATCTGCTGGCTAGAAATTTTAAAAAATTAGAACCCGTGAAGGATTAATTAGGTCTGAACGAAGTTCCGTTCAGGACCTAATCAATCAGGATCGAGAGAATGCGATTATGGCACCAGCTTCTCCACGAGGAAGTGGGTGTCAAGCACCAAATCCGCGCGAATCGTACACGTTTCGGGCGAACTCAGGCTCGCCAGAAAATGATCCACCGCTCCGGCGAAACCGCGGCGCTGCAGGATTGTATCCCAAGAGCCGAACGTTAGATTTTGCGGCAGGCTGTCCTTGGCATATAACGACCCCGTTTCCAAATTCACGACCTCTGCCGATCTTCCACCGCCGTGCAGCTCCAGCTTTTCAAGGTCGGTTCCAGCAGAGCGCGCCATGCTGTAAACGCCCGTAGCCGCTCCAAAACGGAGACTTCCCGAAGCGTACAACATTTTGCCAACATCATCCGCTTTGAGCTCATTCGCAGTGACCCGATAATCGGTGCCACCAAGCCATAACAGCAGATCGAGCATATGGATCAAATCGTCGTAATACGTTTGTTTTGCACCTTGATTTTGTTGCTTTATCCGATGCTTTTGCACGCTGCACCAATCGAAGCCTCCGCCTGCATCGACCCACGCCTTCGCTTCCACATACAGTGGCGCGAATCTGCGGTTAAAGCCGACGCCCAGCACGACTCCCCGCGCTTCCGCTTCTTTCGCCATGCGCTTCGATTCCTCTAGTTGATAAGACAACGGCTTGTCCACATAGACGTGGATCCCCCGCGAAAGACACTGCATCACAAGCTCGTAATGCGTGTCTGTCGGACTATGGACAAACACCGCATCAGGCTCTAATTCGAGCAGTTTTTCAAGCTCCGTGAAACCGGCTTGAACACGAAACTGCTCACATGCGACGCGAACGGTGGATTCCTTTCTGCTTACCAAGCCAACAAGCTCCACCTCTTCATGATTTGAAAGGAGCGGCAGATACACTTTGCTCGCAATATTTCCAAGCCCGACGATGCCTATCCTTGTTTTCCCCATCGTTCATCTCCACCATTCTTTCTGTGTAGTACAAGCTTATTTCTGTGGTACTAGTTTACAATTTGGCTCTACATAACTCGTGATGATTAGCTTGTATGATCCAAGCTTCAACCGCCAATTATCCTATAGTAATTCTTTTTACAGTGCTGCGTCAAAAAAGGCGTTTATATTTGGCGGCGGTAGATGGCGGATAAAATATTCATTTCGTCACGGTATTTGGCTACAGTTCGCCTGGAAATGACAAATCCTTCGTCTTTCAGAAGCCCGGTAATTTGTTGGTCCGAATAAGGGGTGGTTTTATGTTCCTTTTCGATGATTGCTTTTATGTGAAGCTTTACCTGCCGGTCAGAAGCGGAAGCGGATTCATCCGATTGCGTGCCGATTTGTTGCGCGAAAAAATAGTGTAATTCGAATAAACCCCATGGCGTTTGTACGAATTTGTTTTGTACAGCTCGGCTCACCGTGGAGAGGTGCAGCCCGGTTGCTTCCGATATTGTTTTTAAATTCAGCGGCTTTAAAGCGGTTGGCCCCTCTTTCAAAAATTGTTGCTGTTCATGGCAAATGGAACCGATCACGGAAAGCAGCGTCTTTTTTCGCCTTTTGACATTTCGTACGAGATCCCAGGCCTCCTGCCGATTGGTCCGGTAGTAGGCAAACGACTCCGGATCGTCTTGCAAATGGGATCCGGTTTCGGATTCGAGATGCAGGGACAGGGTGGGGTATGCTTCGCCGTTCAGACGCACGGCAAAATGCTCGCCTTCCCGGAAAATAATCGCATCAGCGGCAATATAAACCGAAGGAGACGCGGCATAAGCCAGACCTGGCTTCGGATTCAACGTTCGGACATAGTTCAAAATTTGTTTCAAGGTAGGAATGGGAATTCCGGAATCGTCCGCAATTTGCTGCCACCTGCTTTTGGCCAGATCGGATAAATACCGCCCCACAACGATTTTTGCGTCAGGGGGAGCAAGCGGGTTCCGCTCGATCTGCAGCTGTAAACATTCCGGCAAGTTCCTCGAGGCGATGCCGGCAGGCTCTAGCGATTGCAATATGGTTAGGACTGATTGAACATCCCCCGGCTTGCAGCCGAGCTGCAACGCGGATTCTTCCACAGAAATGCGGAGATAACCGCATTCGTCCAAATTGCCCGCCAAAAAGAATGCGATTTTGCGTTCGATTACCGAAAGGGAGACGTAAGCAAGCTGCCCTACTACTACATCTTGCAGCGTTGGTGATTCTTTAGGGATGTTGAATTGGGGTTCGCGGCTGTCCAGGCTCGTCTTGAGTCGGGTGTTTCGGCCGTACCCCATCAAATGATCGGAATAGGTAAGCTCCAACAACGGGTTATTAATTATGGCTTCCTGTAAAAAGGAAGCTAGTTCGGCTTCCGACATGCGCAGCATATCGATGCCCTGCTTTAAGGCATTTGTGAGTTTGAGCTGTTGGATTTGGGCAGCGGCAAGTCCGTAGCTAAGCTTCACCTTAATCAACTCCTTTGATGTCACAATTAAATGCTAGCACAGGCTGTCTTTTGTTGTCTATGCTCTCGTGTCATGTTTCCTAACAGAATTTATTTCCTCTTGAAGATATCATTGATCATTGATTGATCTTAAAGTTAAATGTAATGTTATATAACGAATATTGTTAGGGAGGAGCAAGGGGCTTTGCGCATACACAAAGTTTTGGAAATTGTTCGGCGGATTGCTCCATCAGGTGGTTCACTAGGGGTTACGGCCGATGAGGTTGCTGAAGCCGCCGGAATTTTAAGGCATAATGCTAGCGCCGATTTGAATGAGTTAGTTCGGGAAGGGCTATTGCGCAAAAGCGGAGGCCGTCCTGTGCGGTTTGTATTAACAGATAAGGTAGACGATTCGAAGCTTTTACAAACAGATGCCCCGGAAGATCAGGATGCGGCATCTCATTCTTCTTCTGAGTTTTTCCATAAGCAAGTCATAGGAGCTAAAGGAAGCTTGCGTGCCGTAATCGAGCAGCTCAAGGCGGCAATGTTGTATCCTCCACACGGATTGCCTACTTTGCTTCTCGGTCCGACAGGTTCCGGCAAAAGCTATTTGGCCGAAAAAATGTACCAATTTGCTGTCCAAGCCGGTCGTCTGGCGCCGAGTGCGCCATTCAACGTGCTCAACTGCGCTGATTATGCTGCTAATCCTCAGCTTCTGCTCGCGCAATTGTTTGGTTATGTGAAAGGTGCTTTCACCGGAGCCGAGCAGACGACCGCCGGGCTTGTCGCGCAATCGGAAAACGGCGTGTTATTTTTGGACGAGATTCATCGCTTGCCGCCGGAAGGTCAGGAAATGCTGTTTTTGCTCATGGATCGCGGCGCTTACCGAATGCTTGGCGACGGGGCGACTCAGCGCCAGGCATCCGTCAGGCTAATTGCCGCAACTTCCGAGGACGCGCGTTCCGTGCTGTTGAATACGCTGTTACGCCGTTTTCCCGTTGTTCTTACGTTGCCCGATGTAAACGTTCGTCCACTTCAAGAAAAGTTGGCATTGATCGAATTTTTCTTGAACGAGGAAGCGACAAGGGTAAGCATTCCCATCTCGGTAAGTCCGCTGGTATTAGTCGCGTTGATGACTTTCCATACGACCGGCAATGTAGGAGAACTGCATAGCGCCGTCCTTCTCGGTTGCGCCAAAGCTTTTCTAAATTACCTGGCGGCCGCCAGCAAGTCCAAATACATGCCGCTCGTGCTGACCAATTTGGCGCCGCAAATTCAATTGGAATATTTGCGAAATCACCAAGATTCGATGAAAGCTGAGCAATTGGTTGGGGTGGAAGATCGTATTTACTTGCCGGCACACAATCAGACGACATATTTAGACGATGGCAGGTCAATGGACCTGTACAAGGAATTGAATCGGCGCGTGCGCGGTTATTTAGACAGCAGCTTGGAGCAGGATGAAATTCTACAGCTCATCCGAATCGATGCCGACTACTATTTGCGGCGGTTGCACCGGCATGAAAGCGGAACGTATACGATGCAGGAACGTTTGCTCGTTGTCGTCGCTGACTTTGTGGAGGAAGCAGGCAAAGAGCTTGGGGTAGGCTTTGATCCCGAGGTGACAACTGGGATCGCTCTACATCTGGCGGCGCTAACGCAAACGGAACAATTCGATTCGGAAGAGATACTGGATCTGGTTGCGCATTGCTCGCGCGAATTCAGTGTGGTGCGGCTGTTGGCAGGCCGTTTGGAAGAAGGTTTGAAAATCCGGCTTTCATCCGGGGAGATCAGTTTTCTTGCCTTTTTTTTAGCGGGCCACAAGCGTGAGGCAGAACCTCAGCAAATTAAAGTATTGGTCATTGCCCATGGAGAGCATACAGCCAGCAGTATGGCGGAGGTGGCCAACGAGCTGCTGTTCGAAAAAAAGGTGAAGGCGCTAGACATGCCCCTAAGCCAGAGCTTGGAAAGTACGCTTCAGCTTGCCGCTCAACGCATTAGAGAAATGGGGAAAATCAAGGGCGTATTGTTGATGGTGGACATGGGTTCATTGACGGGCTTCGGTGCTCTGCTCGAAAAGATGATAGGGATTCCGGTGGCTGTTATTCCGTTCGTCACGACGGCTTCCGTTGTTGAAGCGGCGCGATTGTCCGATAGCGGCCAGATGGATCTCCAGCAAATGGTGGAAGCCATAAAGCAAGTGTACAATTTTGAAACAGTCCTTCCTTTGCCTGACGGAAAACGGATGATTATTACTACATGTCTAACTGGTGAAGGCACGGCCAGGAAACTTGCGGCGTTTATTAACGAAGCGCTGCCCGCGAATCTTCGGGACAATATTTTGGTACACGCAGTCAACTTGGACAACGGCTCTGAAATTACCAGCTTGTATTTGGAAGGCTGGCGCAGAACCGTAATTGCAGCGGTGGGTACCGTTAATCCTCATTTGCCGGGTGTGGTATTCATCGGAATGGATCAAATCCTGTTCGGAACCGGTATGAAAACGTTGATAGAATTGACGGCTGAAGGACAGCTAGAGGCTGACGATACAGACGGTCTGTCCAAGGAGGAAGCGATATCCCTCGCGAGCCGGTTCGTGACGGATTATATCGAAAGCAAGGACGGAGAGGCCTACTTCAGCGGAGCCGTCGCGTCCTTGGAACGCCTGGAGCAAGCGCTTGGCATGTCCTTGCGGATAAGTCAGGCGGTCCGCTGGGTCATTCATTTGTCCTTTGCGTTGGAGCGGCTCAATACGAACGGGCTGATTATGGAGTGCAGCGATCTGGAATATTTGGAACAACAGCACCACGCGTTATTGGATATGATCCAGTTGTCGGTCACGCAAGCTTGTAAAAGCGTGTCCGTAACGCTTCCTCGTAGCGAAATCGGGTATTTGGCTTTGATTGTCTTGTCGGAATAAGATACTAAGTTTATTGCGTCTTTGTAGTGTCTTGGAATTCCGTGTATCGGGATTCAAAAAACTACTCGTTTTTACACGAAAACAGCCTTAGTGTCTTGGCACAATATTTGCTTAATAATTAGACAGAAAGAAAAAAATAGTGAAGCGAGGGAAAATGATTATGAACAAATTAGTTCTTGTACGCGTCGATGATCGAATGATCCACGGTCAAGTCGCCGTTGGCTGGACGCGCTTTGTGGGAGGCACCTATATCCTGGTGGTGGATGACGAAGTCGCTCAAGACAACACGCAAAAGATGCTGCTCAAAATGTCCACGCCCGTCGGAGTGAGATCTTCGGTAGTATCGGTATCGGAAGCGGTCACTCAACTAATGTCCGGGAAATTGAAGAACGAGAAACTGATTGTCATCGTGCGCGGACCAAATGCTCTTCTTGGATTAATCGAGGGAGGCATCCCGCTGCCTAAAGTGAATATCGGCAACGTCCGCGTGACGGAGGAGCGCGAACGATTGACCAAAGAAGTCGCAGCTTCGGCAGAAGAAATAGAAGAATGGAGAAAACTGGATGAGACCGGCGTCGTATTGGAGGCTCTTTGGCTGCCGGGCGGTTCCGCGACGAATTTCAATCAAATCATTCGGTCCTACAAAAAGTAATTTTATTTTCATGATAGGGAGAGAGACAAGTTGAAAGGTATCATAATTGTAACCCATGGCAAACTGAGCGAATTCATGTTGGAAAGCGCCTCTATGTTCGTTACCAACACTGAAGCTGTGCTGCCGATTTCCTTTGTTCCAGGGCAAGGAGTGGAAGATTTGATCGTTTCGATTCGCGAAGCGCTTACCCGGTTTACTTCCGGCGATGGTGTACTGGCGCTGGTTGATTTGCCAGGAGGAAGTCCGGCAAGGGCTGCAGGTACGGTGTTGAGTGAATCGAGCGAGCTCCTCGAAGTGGTCTCCGGCGTGAATTTGCCGATGCTTGTCGAAGTGCTGATGCTGCGAGAGTCAATGTCACTGCCGGAGCTTGCGGAATATGCGGTGGCTTCCGGAAACGATGGTATCGTCAACGTCGGTAAAGTCCTTCGGGGAGGTGATTCCTGACCTGATCTTGTTCAGAGCGAAAAGAGCGAAAGGCTGCATGGGGAAGGTATTAACACTCGCTAACAATGTTTATCACATCATTCGACTAGAGGAGAATTGAGAATGTCCATTGGAGTATCTTTATTGTTAGCTTGCTTGGCTGGGTTTGCATATTTTTCCCGCCGGTTTATGGGGGACTTATTCTTAGAGCGTCCGATTGTACTGGCGCCGTTAACCGGACTCATTATGGGAGATTTCCATACTGGATTGATCATCGGAGGATCTCTTGAGCTTATTTTTATGGGCGCCTCGAATATCGGGGGGAGCGTGCCGCCGAACTATACCATTGGAAGTGTTCTAGGTACGGCTCTCGCCATTTCTTCGGGACAGGGCATCGAAACTGCTCTTCTCATCGCCGTGCCTGCGGCGCTGCTTGGAGTATTCTGTGAAGTAATTGCAAAAACGGTCTGCGTATTTTTCGTGAACGCGGCCGATAGAATGGCGGCTAATGGCAACGATAAGGGAATTTCGCGAATGGTACATCTAGGCAATATCGTGCATTTTCTCGCTGACGCAATACCGACCTTTATTGCGCTGCAGCTAGGAGCCGAGGCAGTAAGTTTAATTACCAATGATATTCCTACTTGGCTGAAAAGCGGCATGGCCGTAGCTGGCAACATTTTGCCTGCGCTCGGATTCGCTTTGCTGCTCACCACATTGGCTTCGCCTAGCTTGTTCCCATTCTTGTTCATCGGTTTTATTATTGCGGCGTACTTGAAAGTCGGAGTACTCGGCGTAGCGCTGCTAGCGATCATGTGCGCGATCATCATGCAGGCTCGTAAAAACAACCAAGACGAATACGAGGACATGAACGAGGGAGAGGAATCGACCTCGCTGGCCACATCTGTGTTGAGCAAGAAAGATATGCGCCAGCTGTACTTCCGTTCATTCTCTATGCAATCGGCGTTCAGCTTCGACCGGATGCAGGCGCTAGGTTTTACGTGGGCGATGATCCCGATTCTCCGCAAATTGTATAAGGATAAAAGTGAAGAATTCAAAGAAGCATTGAAACGCCACATAATATTCTTCAATACGCATCCGTGGCTTCCCGGTCCAATCTTAGCCCTCACCACCGAATTAGAAATCAAGAAATCTCGTGGGGAAGATATTGACACGAAAGCAATTCAAGGGTTGAAATCCGGATTGATGGGACCTATTGCCGGAGTCGGCGATTCGATGTTCCATGCCACGCTGCGACCGCTCGTGGGGGGCATTGCCGCTTCGCTCGCACTGCAAGGAAACCCAATCGCGCCGCTTCTGTTTTTCGTTGTCGTCAATGCCGTTCACCTGTACGTACGTTGGTACACGATGAAAAAAGGATTCGAGCTCGGCGATCGGATTTTTGGCGTTATGTCTTCTGGCGGCATTCGCAAAATTATGGAAGGGGCCACGATGACCGGCCTGATGGCGCTTGGCGCACTGATCGCCACATGGCTCAATGTGACCACTCCGCTTAAATATACGGTGCAGGAAGCATCGGTCTCGATTCAATCGATGCTTGACGGTATTATGCCGAAATTGCTGCCGCTTGCTCTGACTCTGCTGGTGTTCTGGCTCATTCGCAAACGCGTTAAGACAACGACAATCATGCTTGGCTTAATTGTTGCAGGTCTTGTGCTAGGCGGATTCAAAATTCTTGGGTAAACAGCAACGAATTGGAACTGGGAACATGGAAAGGTGAAACGTTGCACGAATTCGACTGTGCCATAACAAGGCTAACGGCATCATGCTGTGAGGCTGGCTGCAGCCTTGGATACAAGGACATTTCGTGTTTACTGTCCGCCGCAGAGATCATGTACAGTTGGTATCCGTTGAAGTACGTTTCTCTGGCGCTGTCCCGACACGAGTCATAGTCGGGTTGGGAGTAGAGAAGAAGATAGTTTCATTCAGCTATACCGCGGGAACGACAATCACAAGTCGGTTTGTCGGGGATAGGCGGAAGTAACGACCGATGTACCGTCACCGGCGGTGCAAGGCGCCGTGATATCCCCGAACAAACCCGAAATCGCAGAAACCGTAACAATCTGGGTGAAGAAAATGAAACAACCGGTAAGCAGGTAATGCTGTTTTCTTGTCGGCATGACGCCTCATCCACTCCACCAGGTGTTTTGCGCGATTTTGGAGAATTTCTGGATTTGTCCAGTGTTTTTAGAGAAATTAGCCACAATTTACAAATAAGTTTTCCCAATTCAAAATGTGGTTGAAATATAAAATCCCCCTACAAAAGTACCGATCGTCGGTTTGATGCATGGCATCCGGTCGGATCCTCCGAGCAAGCGCTAAATGATACGTAAATTCATACAGCGGCAGCATTGAAAATTTGGGGCTGATCAGTTCCGTCAAAGCCGTTATCTGTATAACATAGAATTCCCGAACTTGGATAACTGGAGGTAATAAAGCATGGCTACAGTTGCTCTGACCGGCGGTCTCATTTTATTACCGGACGGAAATTTTGAAAAAGGCTCTGTGCTCTTCAATGGAGACAAAATCAGCGGTGTTTCGACAGGAGATCTTCCCGGAGATGTAGAGCTCATCGATGTGACGGGCTGCACAGTGGCTCCCGGATTTATCGATACGCATGCCCATGGGGCTTTGGGCCGCAATTTCATGGAAGGAAGCCGGGAAGCGTACAAGACGATATCGGGCCATAAGACGAGCGGCGGGGTGACTTCCTGTCTGGCGACGACCACCAGCGCTTCGCTTGAAAATACGTTATTTGCGCTCCAATATGCCTCTTCTGTTTATCGCAGCAACGAGATCGGGGAGATGGAATTGCTGGGCGTTCATTTGGAGGGGCCCTTTGTTAATCCGGCCTATCGCGGCGCCCATATGGAGGAATTTGTGCGCCAGGCGAACATCTCCGAGCTTGAAGCGATTTGGGAGGCGGCCGGCTCCGCTTTGCGAGTCGTCACCTTGGCGCCGGAAGTGCCCCTCGGCTTAGAGGCTGTCCGCTTTTTGAGCGAGCGTGGGGTGAACGTGTCGATCGGCCACAGCGGCGCATCCTACGAGGAAACGAAGCAAGCGATCAGCAGAGGAGTGAGTCGGGCGACTCATTTATTTTCGGCTATGATTCCGATTCATCACCGAAATCCTGGGGCAATTCCAGCATTGTTCGAAGCTGCGAACGTTTTTTTGGAAATGATTGTGGACGGCCATCATATGCATCCGTCGATTGTTGGTATGGCGGTTCGGCAGGTTGAATCCCATCGACCTGTTATGATTACGGATTCTGCTGATGTAACGGGTTTGCCTGACGGCGCCCACAGACGTTGGGAAGGGTTGGAAGTCGTGATCGATAAAGGCACCTGCCGTACCCTTTCGGGAGGATTGGCAGGCAGTATCATGCGGATGGATCAAGGCGTGAAAAATTTGGTGGAGCTGGTCGGACTACCGCTATCGTTGGCTCTGCGTATGGCATCGGAAAATCCGGCCCGTTCGATCGGTGTTTTTGAAAGAAAAGGATCGCTGGAAGCCGGGAAAGACGCTGATATCGTCGTCCTGAATCCCGATCTTACAGTTTTGATGACTATCGCCAGAGGACATATCATATATGACGCTAGAGTATAAATAGGAGGCATTAACGTATGGAACGACAAGTAACCATGAATCATTCTGAAGGATTCCACGCAAGGCCGGCTTCGGATTTCGTCGAGGCGGCAATCCAGTTGAAGAGCAAAATTGAAGTCGTGTTTCAGGATAAAACGGCGAACGCCAAGTCGATGCTAAGCTTGCTGAAACTAGGAATCGAACAAGGTCAAAGCGTTGTGCTTCGAGCCGAGGGTCCGGATGCGGAAGAGGCTTTGGAGACGCTTGGCAATATATTTGAAAATAAGCAATAAAGAGTAGACGTGTTAAATAAAGAGGAGGATTTCCGGGTGAACTTGAATGGGATTGGAGCAGCTAAAGGATTAGCTGTAGGACCTGCTGTGGTAATACGCGAACTTCCCCCGGTAAAACGCAATAGTATTTCTCTAGGTGAAGTCCCTGCCGAAAAGGACCGCTTGACAAAAGCTATGGAGCGCGCCGGCAGCGAACTTGAGGAATTGAAAAATAGGCTTTCACCTGAGCTGCAGGGCATCATAAAGGCACAGCTCCTGTTCATGAAAGACCCTGACCTTATGTCATCTATTGAAGCATGTTTAGAAGACGGGAAAAACGCCGAATGGGCAGTAGAGGAAGCCGCCGACGAATTCATCGAGGCCATCTCGATGCTGTCGAATGATTATTTAAAAGAACGCGCCGGGGATGTTAAGGATTTTCAAAGACGAGTGCTCGCGGCGTTGATGGGGTTGCCGGCTCCGTCGATCGATCTCACTCGCCCATCCATTTTAATTGCCAAAGATTTGACCCCATCGGATACGGCGGCGTTGGATGTATCTATGGTGCTCGGATTTGCCACCGAAGCGGGCGGGCCGACATCCCACTCGGCGATCATCGCGCGGTCTGCCGGTTTTCCGGCTATCGTAGGCGTGGCTGATTTGTTAAATGTGATCAAAGATGGGGATACTGTAGTACTAGAAGCATTTTCAGGCGAAGTGCTCGTCAATCCCCCAGATGATATAAAAGCTTCCTACACAGCCAAGATGGAAGATAACCGTAGACAGCTTCTGGAATCAAAAAGAAACAAAGATTTGCCGGCCGTTACGTTGGACGGCCGGGAAGTCGAGCTGGCCGCCAATATCGGCAGTCCGCATGATGCCGCGCTTGCGCTGGAGTGGGGTGCCGCAAGCATCGGTCTTTTCCGCACGGAGTTTTTATACATGCAAAGTAACGAACTTCCATCCGAGGAGACGCAATACGCGGCCTACAAGAAAGCAGTCGAAACCATGTTGCCCCGTAGTGTGATTTTCCGGACGCTGGATATTGGAGGAGATAAGGCTCTTCCTTACCTGCAAATGCCTCCGGAAGAAAACCCGTTTTTGGGGTACCGAGCGCTTCGGCTATGTCTGGATCGCCCCGACTTGTTCAAAACTCAGCTTCGCGCCATTTTACGGGCGGGGGAGCACGGCAACATCAGGATCATGTTCCCGATGGTGGCCACTATCGATGAATTGCGCCGCGCGAAAGAAATGCTGCGGGAGGCGGCGAACGAATTGGGGTTAGCCAGTCTTCCCGAGATCGGGATCATGGTTGAAATCCCGTCAACCGCCATCATGGCCCGTACGTTTGCGGAAGAAGTCGATTTCTTCAGCATCGGCAGCAACGACCTCATTCAATATACGGTGGCGGCGGATCGGGGAAATAAATCTGTCAGCTATTTATATCAATATTTAGAGCCATCGGTTCTGCATTTGATCGCCAATGTCATTGAAGCGGCCCATGCCGCCGGCAAATGGGCGGGCATGTGCGGAGAAATGGCGGGAGATCCGCAGGCCATTCCGTTTTTGCTAGGTCTCGGTCTCGATGAGTTCAGCATGAATGCGCCGGCATTGCCTGAAGCAAGAGATTTGATTCGCTCGCTTTCCTTGGTCGAATGCCGCAAGCTGGCAGAGCGCGCTCTGAAGTGCCGGAGTGTCGAGGAAATCCAGGCGCTCATTGCCGACTAAGGCGCGGAAAGCGTTATTAGGTCGCATTGGATCAGCAGTATGTAGCGGTCCAATCCTCGGGCAATGAAATCGATGTGAATCCGGCATCGAAGAAAGCCAAGCATCGGTCAAACAAGGTCCCAAGGGAAAGCATCCCTGGGACCTTGTTTGCATTCAAATATTTTGAAAGAAATCTCTGGAAAATAGGACGGATTTGCCCGTGTTAAACATTAAACTTAACAAAATGCACAATTTGTTAAGTTGGAAATATGCTAGTTGATTCTGGATTAGTGGTTCTCTATTAGCTTTAAATAAGTAGTATTTAATGAGTGTAATTAAGTCAATTACCATATAGTACGTATTTTCCATTATGTCACGTTTAAGATTATCCGAAGGGAACCATATCATAAGTGAGGCGGAAAATAGGGATGTGGTGAAGCTCGGAAGTGTTGTGCTTCGGGGATTTTTCCCCTTGATCTGCAGAGGGATTTCGGAGAAGTCGTATCAGGCAGACAACTTCTTCGAGCCTAAGTCCTGACGAAAAAATACCATTTATTCCCTTTGCTAAAAAGTCTTAAAACGGATAGAGGATTTGTTTAAATCATAATAAAATAGTATTAGTATTAAAGAACAGTAAGCGCATTTTCTTATTAAACCGGAAGACAACCTATTGTGAGATTGAGGTGATGATACGATGAATAATAAAACCATTGGCATGTTGGCCCATGTGGATGCGGGCAAAACCACCTTTGCCGAACAGTTGCTTTACCATACACATAGCATTCGGGAGCGGGGGAGAGTCGATCATAAGGACGCTTATCTCGACAGCCATGAAATAGAACGGGCAAGAGGCATCACCGTATTTGCAGACCAAGCAGTCATGTCGCATAAGGGATCAACCTATTATTTGATCGATACACCCGGGCACGTCGATTTCTCATCAGAGATGGAGCGGGCTATCCAGGTGATGGATTATGCTATTCTCATTATCAGTGCGGTGGAAGGGGTCCAAGGTCATACCGAAACGGTCTGGCAGCTGCTTCACAAGCATAAAATACCGACGTTCTTTTTCATTAATAAAACGGATAGGGTCGGAGCGGAAGTAGGCAGAGTCATCGAGGAAATTCGTATGCATCTGACAGAGGATGTGTGTACAATTACCGGGAACTTAGCGAACGGAGAAGTTGGGGAAGCCTTGTTGGAAAGCATGGCGGAGCGGGACGAGCAATTATTGGAAAAGTTCATGGCGGGAATGGAAGACCAAACATTTTGGCTGTGGACGCTGCAGGCTAAGATTCGTGGGCATCAGCTCTTTCCTTGCGCAAGCGGTTCTGCTTTGCAGGATGTTGGAGTTACCGAATTTTTAGATCAGCTGCACCTGTTAACGATAGTGGATTATGACGAGCAGACTCTTTTCGGTGGACGTATATATAAAATTCGCCATGACAACAACGGCGTGCGATTGACCTTTATGAAAGCATTAAGCGGTACGCTTAAGGTTCGTGATGAACTGTGTTATACCAACGGGGGTGTCCAAATTTGTGAAAAAGTTACGAGGCTTCTCATTTTTAACGGGGATAAATCACATGCGGTCGATCAGGTCTCGGCGGGAGATCTCTTCGCTGTAACGGGACTCTCTGCTGCCGAAGCCGGACAAGGCATAGGCATCTATTCAGACAAGCTGGTCTATGAGATTGTGCCGACGTTGAAGTCGAAGATTATTTTCGCCGATTCTCTGAACGCGAAGGATGTGTTGAAAGCCTTCAAGGTACTGAACGCAGAGGACCCGTCCTTGAACGTCATGTGGGAGGAAAGCCTGCAGGAAATCCACATCCACATAATGGGCCTCATTCAACTTGAAGTACTGGAGCAGCTTGTGAGGGAACGATTCGAGCTGGATGTCTCCTTCGGCAGCCCTGAAATTCTGTATAAAGAAACGATTCAATCTACCGTGAAAGGCTATGGACACTTCGAACCGCTCAAACATTATGCGGAAGTGCATCTGCAGCTGGAGCCAGGGGAACGAAACAGCGGGATTACTTTCGTGAACGCCTGTCATACAAGTAATTTAAGCGTGGGCAATCAGAATCTAATCAAGACTCATCTCTATGAGCGGGATCACCATGGTTTATTAACAGGTATGCCGATTACCGATATCAAGATTACGTTATTAAAAGGCGGTGCGCACAATGAGCATACGCACGGCGGTGATTTTCGCGAAGCCACCTTTCGTGCGTTAAGACAAGGATTGGAGAAAGTGGAGAACGTACTGCTTGAGCCATATTATTATTATAAAATTAAAGTGGAAATGGACTATATGGGCAGGGTGTTATCCGATATTCAGCGGGCCTATGGACAGTTTGAGCCGCCGGGAACCACAGACACCCATGCTGTAATTACGGGCAAAGTCCCCGTAGCAACCTTTATGAACTACAGTACAGAGCTTGCTTCTTTTACGCATGGCCGAGGTATCATTCATCTCGTCTTCGGTGGTTATGATCTCTGTCATAACGAACAAGAGGTGATCAGTCGAAAGGGCTACAGGAAGGATGCAGATCCGCTATACAGCTCCTCTTCGATTTTTTGCGCCAAGGGACATGGGTATACGGTGCCTTGGGATGAGGCAGAGGTGAAGATGCATCTATTATAAACGTCTGCATTTGCTGGTACAGCAACCCTTCTTGGAATATTTTGGTGAAATTCCCGAAGCCTAAGAACTTCTCCGGAACAAATCCCCATTTCCACAAGCTGATCCAAGCCCCGAAGGCCAGCGTCCAGAAGCGGAAAACGATAAGCAGCAGCAAAGGATGAAGATCAGCAAACGAGGACCTTCTCGTCTCCGACGTTTCATCTTCATGATGACCATGAGAAGCCATGCATGCTTACAATGTACTTATCTTTCACCTTGGAGCAACTATGAAGAAGAAGCGTTGGCCGAAGTGCCAACGCTTCTTCTTTGAATTTAGGATAGATTTTGAGACAAAGAGTCTCTTCTAGCCGATCTGCCCTTGCCAGTCTTATAGTTCAAGAGACACGGGTTAAGGACGATTCTTCTAATTCCTTATTCATAGTGGTCTTCTTCTCAAAATTAGGAATAATTCTTGAGGAAATAAAAGCGACGATTGGTACGGTTAGAACAACGCCAAAACACCCGGTTAGTCCTTGAATGACTTCAATGGTCACCATATTCATATTCGTTAATTGTGTAAGGGGTGCTTTGATCGCATAAAGGACCATGAGCGAAGCGAGTGTAGTGCCTGTTAGGGCAAGAATTAAAGTATTCGCCATCGTTCCCATCATATCGCGGCCTACATTGATGCCGGATTTAAACAGTTCCTTCTTGGAAAGATTAGCGTTGGTCATATAAACCTCGTGAACGGATGCGGCAATGGAGATGCCCACGTCAATTATGGCGCCAAGAGAGGAGAGTAAAATTCCGGCGAACAGCATCCCTCCGAGCTGCAGACCAGTCTCATCGGCGATGGTGATCAAGACATCAACCTCTGCAGTACTATACCCTGAAATATGGGTTAGATTTCCGATTATATAAGCCAGGATCCCCGAAATAGCTACTCCACAGATCGTACCCAGTATCGCCGCCCAAGATCTCGCAGTCCAACCGTTCAATAATATCAAGGTGACAAATGTGGCCAGAATAACGACCAGCACGGATGCAAGCACCGGAGAATAGCCCCTGTATAACATTGGGATGAATAAATAAGCAATGCAGGCAAGAGTGAAAATGATGCCTAATACCGACATCAATCCTTTTTTTCCGCCAATCCACCATAACACACCAAAGAAAAGCAAAGCCATACCATACAAAATTGGGGCTCTATAGTAGCTGTACACCGATATAATATAGAACTTGGGATCGGCGGTGTCGATATTCACGATAATGGTCTGCCCTTTTTTGGCAACAACGTTTAAATATACACTTATATTGTTTGTAATGGTTTGAATTTCACCTTTATGCTCCCCGGAAAGAATTTTAAGCTCCAATTCCTGAGATCCATTATATAAATTTCCTCTGCTTGGTTCTTTTTGAAGATCTTCGCTGATTACCCTCAATACTTTTGCTTTCTCAAATTTTTTGGAGGATGTGCTGCTGCCCTGATTACTATGATTTGTTTCGGGGGACAGATTGAATGCATACATCGATAAAGAAATGACCAGCAATACCGCTATGAAAAGAATGACTCTTACTTTCTTTGATGCCAACATAGTCTACCTCCGATAGTTGTAAAACTGGAATTAGTACAATTGATTATACCAATGAACCGCGTTCTATAAACTATCTTTACAAAAACAACATAATGCATCTCTTTTCACTTGCTGATATTTAGAAGATAGTAAATGAGGTGGGAATTTCTAAGACAGTAGTCAGGAGGATATGAGGTTGATAACAAGATGGATATTATTGATTGCAGTATCGGTTGTCGTGTTTGGTTTATGGGTGCCTGTTTCGTCCGCACATGGCAATGTCAGTGTAGCCTATTCGGATATTTCGCTCGAGAATGGCAGCATCAAATATGTTTTTCAGCTAGATATGTACGACATGATAGCGGAGGTAAATCCGGATGACCCGGACATAAACTCATCGACGCAGGAAGTGTTGAACCGGTTCTACAGCAAATATCATGCCGAAGTGGAAGCCGATTTGCTCTCCAAAATCGAACTATATGCGGATAATATGCCGCTTAAAGGAAAACTGACACAGTTTCGTTATATAGAGAAGGAGAGTGAGGTTCAGCCGTTTGCCGAAGTGGTACTGGAGTATCCGGTCAGAAATACTCCCAAGCAGTTTGCATTGAACTATAACATGGTTTTTGATAGAGATGAATGGCATGTCAATTATGTCAACCTTAATGTTGGCGAATTACAAAAAACGGCTGTATTCATTACTCAACTTCATGAACTTTCAGTGGGCCAAATGAGTTTGCAATATGCGTTCAAGCAATTTTTCCTGACTGGCCTGGAGCATTGGCTAACGGCTGCTGAGGCTGTTTTGTTCATATTTACCCTTCTCATAGGCTGTAGATCCGTCAAGAAGTATCTTACGGCTGTAGCTGTATTTGCAGCAGCCCATTCTTTAACGCTGATCCTTGCTGGTCTGCACATCTTGGTTTTGCCTGACCGGTTTGTCGAATCAGTCATCGCGCTTAGTATCCTCTATATCGCCTTGAACACTCTATTTAATAAGAATATGAAATATCAATTATGGCTGGCTGGCGGATTTGGCTTGATCCATGGATTCAGATTTGCCGAGGCGCTATCCGGAAT
Source organism: Paenibacillus solisilvae (assembly GCF_042656405.1). Taxonomy (NCBI): domain Bacteria; kingdom Bacillati; phylum Bacillota; class Bacilli; order Caryophanales; family Paenibacillaceae; genus Paenibacillus; species Paenibacillus solisilvae. The sequence continues at coordinate 109,503 of NZ_JBHSOW010000068.1, forward strand.
GAGAGAGGATGGCGGACATGCTGTGTCTTCTCTGGTGGCTTATAATGTGGGCATTGAAGTCGGATTACTGCTGCTTGCGCTAATCCTTTATCCCGCAATCCATTACTTACACAAAATCAGGCGGGCGATTCCCGCGATCCTATCAGCAATCGCGCTGCTTTCGCTGATAGGGTTCATAATAAAGGCCTATTTGTAAACCCGCTATCAGCACGATTAGGCATATTTACATATTTTTCATATAACAGTGCGATTCATTTAACAATTCTAGTTTATATTGGTTAAGCCGCGCTCTTGGCTTGGACATAGGCTTTAAGAGCAGACAAATCTATTTAAGAGGTGGTTTTTTTCATGTTGAAGAAATTCAGTCAGAAGGAGCAGCGTTTTTACAAGATTAGTATAATTGCTTTATCATTACTAGTTGTAGTCTCTCTGCTGCCTTCGGCAATTCCGGGCTTTAAGGAGATAAGTCCGGTAAAAGTTGTTCATGCCGATGCCGTTCCTTACTCGGTCGAGAACATCGCGCTCAATCCCGGAAGAAATGAGACCGAGCTTAACTTCACGTGGCTTTCACCAGGCTTGCCGGCTGCCAGCATCGTTCAGATGGCGAAGAAGGCAGATATGACAGGCGGGGTTTTCCCTGATAGTGCTCAGACTGTAACCGTTACTGGAACGGCGGTTCCAGCAACGACAGTTACAGATTCAGTCTATTATTCCAACAAAGCAACAGTAACAGGCCTTACTCCTAAAACGAAATATGTATACCGTGTAGGCGACGGCAATGCCGCCAACTGGAGTCCGGCTTACGATTTTACCACTCAAGATCCGACAAACTATACCATCATGTTTGTTGGCGATCCGCAAATCGGCTCCTCGGGCAGCGTGGTCAACGATACATACGGCTGGGCAAATACGCTGAAGCAAGCGGTCAGCAAATTCCCCAACTATAGCTTTATTATGTCCGCTGGTGACCAAATCGAAAATAAATCGGCTGCAGCCCTGGAAACGGAATATGACGGGTTTCAGAGTCCTGACATCCTGAAAAGTTTACCTATGGCATCGGTTGTGGGTAATCATGATGTCAACATTAATTACAAATATCATTTTAATGTACCTAATGAGTCAAACTTGGGTATCAAGATAGATACCCGAAATCAAGCCGTTGTTGCCGACCCTACATACGGCGGTGATTATTATTACACTTACGGCGACACGCTGTTCATGGTATTAGATACCAACAATACGAATGGTGCCGAACATGTGCAATTCATGCAAGAAACGGTTGCGAAAGAACCGGACACAAAATGGAGAATCGTCACTTTCCATCATGATATTTATGGCGGCGGTCAAGCCCACTCTACTGAGCAGGTCGTTCTTAACTTAAGAGCAGCGCTTTTCCCAACGCTTGACGCCCTCGATGTTGATATGATCTTCATGGGTCATGATCACTCTTATGTCAGAACGTATGTTATGAATGGCGACAACGTTCAAGGAAGACAGCTTGTGGACAGCCAAGGAAGAGATGTTAATCCGAACGGCAACACGTACGTTACGGCAAACTCGGCGAGCGGAAGCAAGTATTATGAATTGAATACAACTCCAGAGAGATATTCGGCATCCCGAAGCCAGCTTCATACGCCGACTTTCTCTACGATCAGTGTAACCCCCAACAGCATTTCGGTTGATACATTCCGTTCGGATACGCTGGAAAAGCTCGATACTTACGGTTTGGTTAAAGAACCGGAACAAGTAAAAGTTTATGCAAAAACAGCACAACAAGATACGAACTCGCAGTTAGATTATTATTATGCAATCAACAATGCCAACGCAGTTCAAAAGCTGGATACTTCATTTAAGTATGACAGCGCGAAAATCAATTTTGTGAGTGCTGAACTGGTTACTACGGATGCTGGCACCTTTGACGTCGATACCGCTAGCGCAGGAGTGGTAAACATCAAGGCGGATCTTACAACGCCAATCCGCTCCGCAGTGTATGGACAATACCAGGATGTCATCAAGCTCACTTTCGAGACCATTGATAAGCTGAACGCTGGAAAAGCAAGCGTGGAGCTTACAAAATCTGCTCTGACTACCCAGAATAAGCATGCAGAGACTGTATCCAATGTAGAAGCGAATACGGCTGATGTAACGGTCGAAGTTCCGACCACACCAACACCAGGAACACCAACACCAGGAACACCAACACCAGGAACACCAACACCAGGAACACCAACACCAGGAACACCAACACCAGGAACGCCTTCAACTGGGGGCACTACTAAGCAATTTAATGACATTCCTTCCGGATATTGGGCAGCAGCGGCAATAAACGATCTGGTATCGAAGCAAATCCTCAACGGTACGAGTGACACGACGTTTGAACCTCAACGCAGTGCAACTCGTGCTGAGTTCACAGCGATGCTGGTAAGAGCATTGAAGCTTACAGAGCAAAGCACAGTGAAATTCACAGACGTGAAAAGCGGAGATTGGTATGCTGATGCGGTTGCCGCAGCTTTGAAAGCGGGAATCGTTCAAGGAACGAGCGCGACGCTATTCGGAGCTAATGAGAAAATTACGCGTGAGGCAATGGTAACGATGCTTATGCGCGGATACGAGATGTTGAATGGCAAAGTATCGGTTAACGGAAGCATTACTTTTAAAGATGAAGCTAAATTCTCGTCATGGGCAGCAGCTTATATTAAAGAAGCCGCAGCACTTGGCCTGGTTGGCGGACGCGAAGAAGGCGTATTCCAGCCTGCTGGAATCACTACACGTGGTGAAGCCGCTCAAGTCATCTTTAATCTTTTGAGCAAATAACAGTCTCATCGTAATACCAGTAATACCATGGGTAATAAGGATGCCGTTCTTATGAACGGCGTCCTGTTATCTTTATAGGGAGGAAATACAATGTTCCGTATAACAGTGCGATGTTGCATTTGCATAGTGGCCGTATTGGCCCTTCTTCTGATACCCATTGAACGTAAAGTGGATGCTCACGCGTACAGCGCCGGCTATACGACGTTGAATTTGACCAAATCGAATATCGAAATGATCTATGCGCTGGATGAGCTGTCTGTGATCGAGCTGGCCGGCGGGGATACGAATAAGAACGGCATGCTGGAACCAGAAGAATTCGCCGTAATGAAAGATGAGCTTACAGCGCTGTTTGAGAAAAACTTGAGCTTGAACATTAACAATGAAATCAAAGATTGGACCCAAATAGAAAGCTTTGATATGGATCGAAAAGGGGATGTCACCAATGTGATCCTGAAGGTCATCTTTCCGCCCGCATCCGCATCACAGCCAATCTCCTTGACAGATAATCTGTACTTAAACGATACCGTCACCAACTACGTCAACTTAGTTACGATTAACTACGGCAGTCAAAAAAGCACATCCGCTTTATCGGGCAAATACCGGGATTGGAGCATTCAGCTGACCGAGAATGACTATGCCGGTCTGCAGCAGGACGCGTTGTCCCCGCAAAATAGCAGCAATGGGCAAACGGACGAGCCGCAGGATGAATCATCTAACGCACCGGAAGTCACGTCAGGCTGGTATTCTTTCTTTACACTTGGCATCAACCATATTTTATCCGGGTACGATCATCTCCTGTTCCTGTTTTCACTTCTCATTGCAAGGCAGAAGTTCAAACAATATGCCGCCATGATCACCGCCTTTACAATTGCTCACAGCATTACGTTGACATTGACAGTTTTAGGAATTATTAATGTATCCTCGAGTATTGTCGAGCCTGCGATTGCGCTCAGCATCTGTTTTGTCGCCGTGGATAATATTATCCGCAAACAGGTCAGTCATCGCTGGGTAATAACGTTCTTCTTCGGCTTAATCCACGGAATGGGCTTTGCCGATATTTTGAAGGTAATGGATCTTCCACGAAGCCAACTGGCTGTGGATTTGATCAGCTTCAATCTCGGCATCGAAGCCGTTCAGGTTACGATGGTGGCAATTCTGCTGCCGCTGCTCATGCTGCTGCACCGCTGGAAATTTTCAAGGCGGACCGTTATTGCAGGCTCGTCGCTTGCGTTCATGTTGGGTGGAATCTGGCTCGTGCAGCGGGTATTTCTTGGATAAAGAGTCCGCTCTACTACCGGCAAGCTGACACCACCCGCAAAGTAGATGTAATTAAATGGGGAACATATTAAGATGATAATAAAAGAGAGCCAGATCGAGAGGAAACTCGATCTGGCTCTTGTTTTTCTCCGGCGATGATCTGGTAAGCAGTTACTGCAGTAATCAATGTTTGTCCTTACACCAACTCGCGGCGATGTGTCCGCGGTTGCCGGCGTTGGTGTCGCAGTGTTTTTTTGTTTAGAGGAACCGAGGCTGCTTTGTTTTCCATACGTTTGCGGTCTGTAACAGCTACGCGGGTATTACCCTTACTCGCTCTGAAGCTTCAGCTGTTTCCGGTATACGGCCTTGGAAATCCCAATGCTGATTTCGTACAGCAAAAACAGAGGTACGGTTACAACCAGATCGGATAAAATATCCGGAGGCGTAATCGCGACAGCGACGATAAGGAGCACGAAATAAGCGAGCTTGCGCGCTTTAGCAAGGCGGTGCGGATTCAGAATGCCAAGACGGGTCAGAAACATAACGACCGCAGGCATTTCAAACAGCAAACCGAACGGCACGGTCATGTGAATCATGAACGTAAAATACTTATCCGCTGTATACATCGCATTAAAATCGGCCGCAGCCATTTGATTCATGAAGGAGAGCACCATCGGAAATAGAATAAGATAACCGAAGCTGATGCCGATCAGGAACAATATCGCCAATCCTGGAATGAACAAGAGAGTAGCTCGCCGAGCTTGCTCGGAAAGAGCAGGCTGCACAAACTTCCAAATATGATAAGCGGCTACCGGGATGGTGACCGCAAGCGCAAATACACCTGCGATCATAAAGTATACCCACATCACATCAGACGGTCCAAGAATAACGAGCTTCTTATCCATTCCGCGAATGAGCCATTGATAGATATCCCGCACATAGATGAAAGAGGCGACCATTGCAACAAGAAATGCGAGCAAGGTTTGAATGAGACGCTTCCGCATCTCCTCAAGGTGTTCCATTATATTCATCTGTTTATTGCTGCCCGTACCCATGCTACTTGTTAACCTCTACAGATGTCTTTGAAGAATCACTTTTTTTCTCATCCTCTGCATCACCGTTAACAAGTTCTCGCGTAGCGCCCTTAAACTCGTTTAACGTTCTGCCGAATGCTCGTCCAAGCTCAGGAAGCTTGGCAGGACCAAATATAATAAGCGCAATAATCAGTATCAAGACAAGACCGCCAATTCCAATATTTCCAAACGGCATGACCATTCATCTCCTCAGATTTGTATAGGATCAGCCACGGCTATCGAATGCCATGGCTGAAAGTTTTTTATCGTTCTAGCTTAATCCGGTACGTTCCTTACACTGTTACCGCACCGTCGTAAATTTTCTGTAATCCCGGTTTGCCCTTTTCCATCAGGAAGGAAGCACGTGTTGTGATCGGTGCTCCAGGACGGGTAACATACGGAACCACCCGGTAGTCCGCTTGCATGCTGTCATGAGTGGCTGTGCAGCGCACATAACCGCGTTGACCGTTGTAGAACTTGATATGCGGATTTTCCGTAATGATAGCTTTTTGTACATCGGTGATGTCAACACCGTCTCCTGTTGTCGCAATGGAGGTTCCGACAAACTCAGCTCCAAGCGTCTCGGAATCCGGATTGTTGAAATCCGCTTTGATATCGCTTGCCCAGTTTGCGTGAACATCACCAGTAAGGACCACAAGGTTGGAAAGTCCTTTCTGTTTGGCAAAGTTAAGAATTCGGTCACGGTTGGCGGAATAACCGTCCCATGCATCCATGCTGTATTGTTCTCCCTCTCCAATCCTGGAGTCTCTCTTACAGAAAAACACCTGCTGTGCGATGATATTCCACTGCGCCTGCGATTGGTTGAGGCCTGACAGCAGCCACTGCTCCTGCTCTTCGCCCATAATTGACCGGTCAACGCTTGTGGATTCGGGGGTCGGCGGCTTGCTTCCGTCTCCGCTAGCCTGATCGTCGCGGAACTGGCGGGTATCGAGTACATTAATATTAGCCAAGTCACCATAATTAAAATGTCTGTACAACTGAATGGTAAATCCGTTCGGCAATGAAGAGCTTCTTAAAGGCATATGCTCATAGTAGGCCTGATAAGCCGCCGCACGGCGGGCCAAGAATGGTTCGACAGGCTGATTCGCCTCAGGGATCAGACCTGCATAGTTGTTCTCGACCTCATGATCGTCCGGTGTAACCACCCACGGAAACTTGGCGTGTGCGGCTTGCAAATCGCCGTCGCTTTTGTACTGCGCGTAGCGGTTGCGGTAATCCGTAAGCGTCATAATTTCGGGACTGTTATGTAAGCGGGGTTTACCGGTAGTGGCTCCGCCTTCATAGATGTAATCGCCGAGATGAAAGACCAGATCCAGTTCTTCTTCTGCCATATGACGGTAAGCAGAATAATAGCCTTGTTCGTAGTGTTGACAGGAAGCAAACGCAAAAGTCATTTTTGATACTTTCGATCCGACTGCAGGCAGCGTTTTCGTCCGGCCTGTAGGGCTCATTTCCTTTCCGGTTTGAAAGCGGTAGTAGTAGACTTGGTTAGCTTTCAGTCCATCCACCTCGACATGCACAGAATGTCCGAGCTGGGCTCTAGCATAGCCTACCCCTTGACGCACGATTTTGTGGAATTTTTCGTCGGTAGCCACTTCCCATTTGACCGGAACGTCGCTGCCTGACATGCCTCCGCCATTCATCGGGTCGGGTGCAAGCCGGGTCCACAGCACAACGCTGTCCGGCCAAGGGTCACCGGACGCCACTCCTAAAGTAAATGGATAAGCCGTAAATTTCGGCGCTGCGTCGACAGGACCACCTTTAAGCGAAGCGGCGATCGTCAAACCGAGCGATGCGAGTGCGACCTTTCCTGTTGCCTGTAGAAAACCGCGGCGATCCATCTTGCCTTCCCGAAAGCGTTGTTCCAGATCATTGAATAGTTGTTCCTTGTCCATTTCATCGTCTCCATTTCATTGGGGTTCACTCTATTAAAACGTTTTTATATTAAACTAATATCAACTCAGTGTTAAACTATAATGAAGTTATATAAAAATAAACATCAGATATTTTTGGTGTTATTTGGATGTAAAATGGGATAAAATGGATGCATATAACGAGTAATACTCAAAAAATATAGTCTATGTATCTAATCGACAACTTTTCGAGCGAGGGGAGAATAGTTCAAATGACATAGAAGGACTATAAAATGCGGAAAAAATATGACCGCTTTCTTTCACAGACATTTACAAAACATACATAAGTAGCCGCTATATTCTACTTAAGAAGATTTTTCCACACGAACGCCGGCTGATTAGATTTCTATGAAGGCGAAGAAACACAGTGGCTCGAAGGGCTTTATCTTCTTCGGACGCAAGGATGATGGCAATCAACTGCTTTGGGAAGCAGGCGGATGGAAAAATCAGGACTCCATGATTCATGCCCATGTTAATGGACGAAACTCTGTTCTCACACAGCGATTATTTACGGTAGAAATCGGCGTGGAATATGAATTGGCGCTGGAAGTCGAGGGGAGGCGCATTCGCGTTTTCATCGACGGGGAATTGATCTCGGAAACCGAGGATATTCTTGTACAAGGCAGAGAAGTATCGGCTGGAATCGTGTTTGCTGACATGGAGAAGAGACAGCTGGAAGTTGAGGCATTCGGAGTGTCCGGTTATGCTCTACATGATGAAAATAGTTTTGAAACGCCTGATCGTATTAAACCGGAGACAAAACGCATGCATACGAAAGATTCGGAGAATGATTATCTGTTCCCGAAGCATTCGATTACCGTTTTGAGAGTGAAATAAGCAGTGGAGAAATATAAAGCAAGAGCAAATTTTGCCGGGTACTAAAGAGGAGGAATGATGGAATGGAAGCCTATTTGTTTGTTCATTTCAGGGAGAAAAGAACACCGGATGGCGAGCAGGTTTATTTTGCGCTCAGTAAAGATGGGTTTAATTGGAAAGCGGTAAACGGCGGCAAGCCCGTTCTTTGGAGCGAACTTGGCGAGAAGGGCGTTCGGGACCATACTGTCGTAAGAACGAAATACGGGAAGTTTTATATTCTGTCTACGGACTTGAGCCTGGCCAATTGTTTCCATACCAAGTATAGAGGTGATTGGAGCAACATCAACCTTGAGGGAAGCAAGTGCCTGTCAATATGGGAATCGGACGATCTTGTAAATTGGTCGGAGCAGCGATTAATCGAATTAGGCGATGAGGATTTCGGCTGCCTTTGGGCGCCGGAAGTATTTTATGATGACCAGAATGAAGATTATGCGGTTCACTGGACATCGTCTCACGCATCCAATAATTTCGGGAATAAAGCCATCTATTATTCGCGGACAAAGGATTTTAAGAGCTTTACGAAGCCCCAATTGCTCTGCAGGAAGGATGGAAGCGGAATTATTGATTCTGCCATTTATAAGGAGAACGGCTTGTTCTATCGTTTCTTAAAGAGCGAAGCCAACCCCTTAGGCATTATTATGCAAAAGGGCAAAACCTTAACGGGTGAATACACGAGAATCGAGGCCTTCGACGAGGAAATGGCGAAGCTCGGGCACGGTGCTTACGAAGCGCCGACGGCGTTTAAGCTGAACAATGGCAAATGGTGCTTGATGCTGGACTTTTTCGGCGTTGAAGGCGATGGACAAGGTTACGTTCCTTTTATCGCGGATGACATCGACACGGGAAGATTTATTCGCTCGGACGAAAGCTTTAGCTTTCCTTATGGATTCAAGCATGGAACGGTACTCGTCATAACGATTGAAGAGTACGACAGGATAAAATATCTGAAATAACAATAAGACCGATGCTATCATCTAACTCATCCTTCCATATTAGATCTAGGATGGAAAAAGGCTGGACCCCCTCTTAATAGAAGGATTCCAGCCTTTATGCATGATTTATATCTCTAGCTAGTCGAATGTCTCCGTTACACGATCCCTTGGGCCATCATAGCATCAGCCACTCGGAGGAAGCCTGCAATGTTGGCACCCGTGACCAAATTTCCTTCAGCACCATATTCCTTCGCTGCATCAACGCTATGATCATATATATTTTGCATAATGACATGTAGTTTAGCATCTACCTCTTCAAAGCTCCAAGAAAGTCTCATGTTGTTCTGAGCCATCTCCAGAGCAGATACAGCCACTCCGCCGGCATTTGCCGCTTTGGCAGGTCCGAATAAAATCCCATTGCTTAAGAAGACCTCGATAGCCTTCAATGTTGAAGGCATATTAGCGCCCTCGCTTATCGCTGTGACGCCATTTGCTACCAATAACTGTGCGGAAGCCTCATCAATCTCATTCTGCGTCGCACATGGAAGCGCAATATCGCATGGAATGGACCAAATGCCCGAACAACCTTCGACATATACCGCTTGCAAATGCTCAGAAGCATACTCGCTAATTCGTTTGCGCTCCACTTCTTTCAACCTTTTGAGGGTATTCAAGTCAATTCCGCAAGGATCATAGATATAGCCATTGGAGTCGCTGCAGGCCACAACCCTGGCTCCTAACTGCTGAGCCTTCTCAATCGCATAGATCGAAACATTGCCTGAACCGGACACGACGACTTTGGCGTTTCGAAAGTTTAACCCTTTTGACTTGAGCATCTCATTGGCAAAATACACGCAACCGTACCCCGTGGCTTCCTTCCTTGCCAGACTGCCTCCATAGACAATGCCTTTACCGGTTAGCACGCCTGCCTCATAGCCCCCGCGAATACGTTTGTACTGCCCGAACATATATCCGATTTCTCTAGCTCCCACGCCGATATCGCCGGCGGGAACATCCGTATCGGGACCAATATATTTGTAGAGCTCCGTCATGAAGCTCTGAGTAAATCGCATAATTTCATTATCCGATTTGCCCTTCGGATCAAAGTCAGCTCCACCTTTCCCGCCGCCGATCGGTTGACCTGTGAGAGCATTTTTGAAAATTTGTTCAAAGCCCAGAAACTTGATAATGCTTGCGTTAACGGAAGGATGAAAGCGCAGGCCGCCTTTATATGGACCAAGCGCACTGTTGAATTGTACGCGGAATCCACGATTGACATGAATCACGCCCATATCATCCACCCAAGGAATACGGAAGGTGACCATTCTTTCCGGCTCAACCAACCGCTCTAAAATCCCTTGTTTTACGTAATGGGGGTGCTTGGCAAACACAGGGACAAGGGAATCCAATATTTCTTTAATCGCTTGATGAAATTCATACTCGTTAGGGTTGCGCTGGATGACTTTCTTATACACCGACTGGACATACTCTTTGGCCGTGCTGCCCCTCTGCTCCGAAGTATAGGTTAACATTTGATCATACCACTCCTTTTAAACGACTACACTTGTGTTATTTGCATAATAGCTTGCACTTTATGTATATAAATACTAACTAACGATAGATTAATAAGCCAATAAAAATAAATTGGTGGGGTAATTAAAAAAGGTCGATCGCTTGGATGAACGTCGAGATATATCGACTCATCGTTAGTGATCGGCTGTTTGCGTTCACCTAAATTTCACTATAGCAGCTCGCGGCGAAGCTCCTCCGCGGACTTAGGAGACAAGTGCCCCAGCGGAATATCGAATACGGTCTTCGCACCGATCTGTCCTTCCTTACTTAAACGGAATGCGGCTCTAGCGTAGGCAACCAGCACACTTGCCGTAAATTCCGGATTGCTCTCCAGCTTCAAACCGAACTCAATGATCTGCTTCGTGCCCGCGCCGGTAACGCCGCTCCGAATAACAAACCCGCCATGAGGCATTCCCGCATGCTCGGATTTTAACTCTTCCTCCGAAATAAAATTCACCTTTGTATTGTAATCAGCAAAGTAATTTGGCATCGAGACGATCGTTTCCCGAATTTGCTCCTGATCTGCACCTTCTTCAGCTACGACAAAACATTCGCGCAAATGCTTCTCGCGTGTCGACAACTCCGGCGTTTCGCCCGTACGAATTTGATCTATGACTGCTTGAACCGGGACCGTGTATTGTACGCCGGCTTTTACCCCTGGTACGCGACGAATCGCATCAGAATGGCCTTGGCTGACCCCTTTGCCCCAGAATGTATAATCTTTGCCTTCAGGAAGAATCGCTTCGGCAAGCAGCCGGTTCAGGGAGAACAAGCCCGGGTCCCATCCTGTCGAGATCACGCTTAGCGTGCCTCCTTGTTTTGCTGCCGTCTGAACTTGATCAAAAAAAGCTGGAATTTTGGCATGCGTATCAAAACTGTCGACTGTGTTGAACAAGCTGGCAATCGCAGGCGTCTGCTCTGGAAGGTCCGTAGCTGAACCTCCACACAAAATCATGACATCAATTTGACATTTATATTGCTCTACAGAAGAAATATGCTCGAAACGAACGCCAGCTTGTCCAGCCTCCAACTGCCCCGGTTCTCTTCGCGTGAAAATAGCGACAAGTTCCAAGTCTGGATTCTGTCCAATTGCTTGATGGACACCCTTGCCCAAGTTCCCATAACCAACAATACCAATTTTAATTGCCATGTTTTTGTCCCCCTAAAAGTTTTTGTCCGGCTCTGCTCATTCAGCCCGATTAAGACGACAGCTGTTTCTGATACGATCTGGTGAATACGTTTCTATTCATAACTACACCGGAAGCATTGATAAAAACGACATAATTAAGAGTATATAGATATAACACGAAATGTAAACTATTTTCTTTAAAAATCCTTATTTTACTTAGGAATCCCGGATTCTTATAAGCCCATAAATTCGGTTTTTCTGAATAATCTGGCCCGTTCAGGCTTAAGGCTCGAGGCAATATATGAGCTCTCTAAAAGAGATTCGGAGGAAACTCAAGAACATTAATGAAGAAGCCGCTTCATCGAGAGTAGAGGAGCTTACTACGCGGGTGCTCTTTTGTTATTGAAATAATAGTTGACAGGCATGTTCACTGTCTTGAATAACTAGTTAATTGCACTAGAAAGGCCATCCCGCAAAGAATGGCCTTTCACAAATACTACCTCGATTTCTTCCGGCGCTTGCTAATCCATTTATTCAAAGCAGTTCCGCCTCCGCCGACAGCATGCTGCTGTTTGGTTCCTGCACTTTCAATTGCGGAGTTAGTCCCGCTCGTACTGTATCTTCCGCCTCCGCTTGCCACCTGGGTAGCCGAGGCGTTAGCGGCATTTCTTGGAAGCTTGACGATCTGATCATTAAGGACAATGACAATTTCTTTGCCGCGAAGACGTGTTCCGGGCCGGGTATGGCCATGATAAAGTCCGCCATTGGCGCCCTTTAACCATTTGTTCTTGGCTGTTCCTCCTGCCCCGACGCTCTGTTGCTGCTGCGTATTCGGGGATTTAATAGCGGCGTTGCTGCCAGCAGCGCTGCTTCGGCCTGCACCGCTTGCAATTTGCGTCGTGTTGGGGGCGTTGGTAAATTGATGGTTTACGACGAACACCAGCTTGTCAATTCCAGTGATCGGCGTTCTTGCGATCATGCGTTTATTACCTTTTTCTATAATAATCGTGAGTCGGTCTGATTTCATAACCACGCGTATCCTCCCCATCCGGTTTTCTTAAGTATATGTACAAATCAAGAATCCGTAAGGGATATCTGTCGAGTAATTAAAAAAGACATGATGCCTAAAGCGGAAAAGAAGCGAAAAACAAACGCAGGGCTCCCAAATTTGTGTTCTAATATTGCGCCTTCGCAACGATACATTGAACTGCCAGGGCAGTCTGTTGCTGCGTTAAAGTAAAGAATAGCGTACTAATACACCGAAATTGAAGCAATAACAACCAATAGAGGTATATGTACCCTGAAGAAACTGATCAACTTACGACCAGATTTCCCTAACATGAAGGCAGAGTGGTCGATTGACTTCTCTCAACTAAAGATCAGTTTAATGGAACTTTATATTAATATGTATCTGCGAGGTGGTTGCGGAACTGTAACGAATTACCTTATTGAAGAAAAAGGTTACACAGCGGAGGAAATACAGTCTGTTAAGGGAGTGTGGGGAATTAAACTACCTGCTTTTTATGCTGTAGTTGTTTTTAAAGATGAACCCTTTGTTGAATATATCTATTTTGCACACAATGCTGTACATCAATTTGAATACAGACTTTCAGATGAGGGAAAACAAAAAGGGATTAATGAAGCTGATTTGAAGCATTTTGTACCCTATTAACAAAACTTCTTAAATTTAACTTCGTTTGGTTAACTGGCAGTTATGTCTATTGTGCCGGTCTAATTGTCAAAATGGATAGAACCGATACGAGCACTAGTAAACGCCGCGTCTCCAACTCCAAGTAAGTTCTTGAAGGCTTGAACGGCTGCATTGGCCACTTCGATGTCTTGAGCGCTCGTGCCCCCACTTACACCGATGCCACCGATGATTTTGTCTTTACTGACGAAGGGGATACCTCCGCCCAAGATAACAAGTCTACCTTGGTTGGTAGTATTGATACCGAACGAGGGACCGCCAGGAAGCGCCGATTGCGCAAGGTTGGCTGTCGGCATCTGCATGGCTACGCTAGTCCAAGCCTTGTTCTGGGAGATGTCGATACCAGCAATTCGGGCATTGTCCATGCGATGGAAGGCAATTAGGTTCGCGCCTTCATCAACGATTGCGATATCACTGGATAGCCCCATTTGCCGGGCTTTCTGTGCCGCGACTTCAAGCAATTGTTTTGCAATTTCTAAGGTTAGTTTGAACAACTCATTCACTCCTCAGGATTTTGATACTCCGTTATTGTATGGTCATTCCCCTAGTAAGGTGAATTCAACAACGGGCAAAAGAAGGAAAGCGCTGCAGCAAACGGTTATAAGAAAATGGGACTAAGTTCATATTTTTAAAAAAAATATGGTATTATCTCCTCCCGGCGGTCAACAAGGCTAAGTTCATCTTCCAGATGTTCTTTTTGTCTTGTCTGCCAAAAGGGGATAATACCAATGGCCATGTCTTCTTTGTTCTAAGCCCTACTATTTGGGGAAGGGGTTTATTGCCCTTCGCATTAAAACTCTATCGTGTGAGCAAAGAAATGTTCACCTTGCTCCGGTAAACGAATCGTCCAATTACCATCTGGTGAAATGACACCGCCGCTGCAAGAATTCGGCATTGTTACAGGGAAAGCGTTATCAACTGTGACAATCCATACTTTTCCCGCCCGAGCTCTCATTCTAAGATTACTTTCATGGTAGTTTCTGATGACGAACTGAGAGAATTCGTCGTTATTCCGTCCTCCGTTAACTGCATGAAATATAATCTTTGCTCCCATTTTCGCCAACTGCTGGGATAAATGAGGATCCGGCATCGGACTGCATTCAGGATTGGCCCACATGTCATTGCATATTAGCCCACCAATTTCCAATCCCTCGAACGAAAAAACTTTCAATGGCGCGACGGTAAAATATTCGATTTCCCCTTTAGGCGTATCGTCCATAGTGCCACAATTTAACGTTTTGGAATGAAAACCCAAAAATTGTCCCTGCTTATCGTAAAATCGGATCTGGTTATAGCAGAGTCCATCATCTTCGTAATAACAGGTGCCCAGTGCTAGTCCAATCTTCATTACTTTCGCTCTGTTAGTTACATCCTTTAGAGCCTCTTTGATCTCTTTCGGATTGAAACGATTCGTGTATCCGCTTAAAGCTCCTTCTGGAGTTAGCAATATGTCCGCATTCTCACTGGCCGCATAATCGATTGCACGGTGGATCGTTTTCAAGTTTTCGTTCATATTGTCATCATTTACACAGATTTGGGCTCCTGCAATACGCAATTTCATTCGACCACGTCCTTTCTGCAATATGAGCACATAGATTAGGCACAAAAAGACATAACTATGGCTAACGGGTTAATTTTGTTCTTAACGTCTTCTTCTTGTAATTTAATATGTTTTTTGTCGGAGTACAAGAACTTTATCTCATTCCCCGATGGTATTACTTTATGGAATGACTTTGCTCAACTATTCCAGCTAATAGTTTGTAAATTTTTATTTGTAATATAAAATCATGGAAAAGGAGTGTCGCGGTTGTCTGATGAATAGTAACTTGTAGATATTCGTATAGGAGGAATTAGATGAACGAAATCATGGTTTCTTTTTTGCCGGAGATGGAAGCTCAGGTTATTGAGCACGGGGAGTTGAAGTTGGTCGGCATTCCGTGCATCGGCCTAAATGACATGGGGAGCAAGTACCATCATGCGAAGGACAGCTTGCTTGGGCTCTCCGCTCACATGCCCCAAATTGTAGACGCCGCTGTTCAGTATGGCATGTGGCCGCAGGTTCCCGGGCAGGATATCCCAAATACGCATGCCTATATTTTATGCGTAGAGGTTACCACATTTGATGGAGTGCCAGAGTGGTTTACACGCATGACCATTCCAGCGCAACGCTGTGTCGTAGCGGCCAGCAAAGAAGGTGATTTTGACGGGGCTGGAAAATTGATCGACGCTTTTATCGCTGAGAACAGCTTAACAGTCGATAAACATGGGCGCAATTACACGATCTGCGAACGGTACCGTTATAACGCTGAAGGTTTCTCTCGATATTCGTTGCCTATTGTTTCCGATTAAGTTAACGGGAAACGATAGCTCAGTTACTAAGGAGTAGTTAATATTGAACCAAAAGTCCATTCCGGTGTGTTCGTTCAGTTCAAGATGCCGCAGACGGTCAATCTTGAACGCTTAGTAGAGCGGCTTGCGGCAAAGGATATCGTTGTCGTCTCCGGCAAGCGATTTTATTTATCGGATTATATGGAACGGGAGAAGTTTTTACGGATCAGCATCTCACGGGCGCAGCCGGAGCAAATCGAGGAAGGGGTGCGGAAGATTATTGAAGAAGTGAGGCAGGAAGTCAGGTTCCCATCTTAATAACGTGCCTGAATACTTCTATAGTCATCTATATAAAGAGGTGCATCAAATGAATCCCTTAAAGGAGTATAATAACTAGCTGTGAGTATAATTCCCAGCCTTGTTTTTACTTTGCCTATTGTTTTACTGATCGTTTTTTTGGCAAATTGGTTTGCACTATGGTTTAAACCACTCCATATTGTTTTGTTAGGTGTTCAGCTAAGTATCACAGGCATATTTATGTTACTATTGTGGTTGGTATTAAATCACAATGTTGACGAACATCATTATGGAGCGTTGGCATACTTTGCTGCAGTAATCTCTATTTTAGGCCTTTTATTAAGTAGTTCTTTTGCATTGAGAAGGCATTAATTAAAACCCAGTAGGCAAACGTCTGTCGTGGTTTCTGCCGTAATATAAACGATTCACAAAAAGGACGCTTCTTATGAAGTGTCCTTTTTTGCGGGAAAGGCTCGCTGTCCTTGCAAGCGGCTGGTTCTACAAAACTTAGAACTGCCCGGCAGATGAACTTGCTGTTACGCTTGAAGCAAGAAGAATTGAGGAGGGAGACATCATGGCGATGCCAAGTTGGGCTCAGGTTGCCGCCTATGCGGCTTCAAAACTAGCGGCTGCAGGGCTTGTATTTCTCGGCTTTCTCGTTATAGTGGGAGGATTTGAACGCTATGAGATGTCGGAGCTAACCCGGCAGTTCCCGCTGTGGGGGTTTATTTACGGCTATGCCGTTCTATTCTCTGCCGGGGTGGACGCGGTGCTCTGCAAGCGCAAGGCTGGCCCTGCTAAAATGGCGCTTACCGTCTTGCTTTATATGCTCGGAGGGTATGTCCCTTTTTTGGTCTGGTTTCCTGGCCAATGGATCTTGAGTCTGTTTGCTGGCGCCTACGGTGTGGCCTGCGCGCTGGCATTTCTCGCAGCTACTCATCTGTTTCGCTGGCGGTGGCCCTACAGCGCAGCCACGGCAATGCTGCTGTTTGCCGGGGCATTCTACGTCTCCGTGGCTGATTTCACGGTGGCAAAGCAGTGGACGGAAACAAGAACCGCCGATGGCTATCGCGCAGAATTCGCTTATTTTCACGGGCAGAAAGAGATTCCGGTCGAGCTCGGAGCGGGTCAGACATTGTCATATCACATCGACTGGCAGGTCACCAACGGCGGCGGCTACGGTACTTACTTGGACGCCGAGGGCGGGACGTACACGAACGATTTGCGGGGCGGCGAAGCGTGGATCGCGTATCGGGTGAAGGCAACGTCCACGGTGCGAATCGTCGTCACGGGTGATCGGGCGCAGGGGCGCTTAACGATAGAGTGGGAGATAACCGGATGAGGAAGCATGACTTCTGCTCCTGCCAATATCTTGGTTGGAAAAAAGGAAATAAGATGAGAGCCGGATTGCTGGTGAACAACGCTTCTTCTTCCTGATGTGCATGATTGATGTATTTGACAGCGCGATTATTGAAATGTAGGGTTTAGAAAATAACAGGAAATACGAGAAATTCGGAGCATTGTCCAGATTAAAGGAGTTCAACTGGTGCTCAAATGGGATTTAAATACTGGGACTTTTTAAATGCTTTCCCCTACTGAGTGAATTTATTCAAGAGTACAACCGTAAGCGCATACATAAAAGCATTTATGAT
Source organism: Paenibacillus solisilvae (assembly GCF_042656405.1). Taxonomy (NCBI): domain Bacteria; kingdom Bacillati; phylum Bacillota; class Bacilli; order Caryophanales; family Paenibacillaceae; genus Paenibacillus; species Paenibacillus solisilvae. The sequence continues at coordinate 127,075 of NZ_JBHSOW010000068.1, forward strand.
CTGTCGCCCTATGAGTACAGAGCAGCTTTGAAAGCAGGTTCCATAACGCCGATCGAAGTTAAGGTCTAGTAAATAACAGAGGCATTCGGTCAATTGGACAGGAAAAGTGTTAAAGAAGGGTTTACCAATTATCCAATGCTTATAGAAATAATGAAATTGGAGGGATAGAATGCTGAGTCCTTTAAATGGAACTTTTCCTGTTGACAAAAAAATCGCTGGCGTAAACAGCATACCAATTACCGAAGATGGCTCAATTGTTATGGTCTGGGATAAGAATGAGAAGGCACTCACTACAGTTGGTGGGAGGATAGAAGTTAATGAGGATATGGATACTGCTTTAAATCGTGAGACAATTGAAGAAGCGGGTCTTATTTTAGAGTCTAAGAGAGTACCGATTGCCGCTTGGTACTGGGAGAGTACGGATACATACACTGTTTTTGTTATGGCAAGAGTACAGGATTATGCAATCATGCCGGAAGGTTTTGAAACAACGGGAAGAGTGACCATGAATTTTGAAACTGCTCGTCAAATCATATCAAAAATTGAAGGGGACGGGTTCCGACTTGAATTACTAGAAATGGCTGAATCGGTATATGAACAGTTATTTAAAAATATGGGATAAGGTGAAATAATGCCCAAATTAGGAATGGAACCAAAGCACCGAGCAGATGCGCAGCTTGAAGGAATTGAAAAGATGTTTATCCCTCATGAAGATCAAGCAAGGCCCTTTTTACAGTTTTTCTCAAAAGCCGCGTTGGATCGCAATTTGCAGGAAGTCGTATCCAAGAGTTATACGGCTGATCTCCATGGCATAGCAAAGATTTTCGATTACGGTAACCTCAGGGGGCAAATGTCGGTAAAAGATTCCCAAAGTGCTGCATATGGGCTGCTAGCGATGGTTGTAGGTCTAAGCTTCTTTAGAGTAGCGAACATTCCGCCAATAAATGACGAAGATAATCGATACATTTGCGAGGATTATGTGAATATGTTTACCAATTGATGAGAATAAGCTAAGCACATGCTACCGAAGCCAGTTTGCTCGGAAAACTAGCGCTTTCTGTCTCACAAAACTTTTAGGAGGATGATTATGCATATAACGAAGGTAGAAGCAGCTGGGGGAAATATTGCCGTCGTGAGCAGCAGCGAGAAATTAATAGTGGATGTCCAGTCAGCATTGGATCTTATGGCAACCGTACATTACGAAGCTGGCTGCGATCGTATCGTGATAAATAAATCCCTGCTAAGCGAAAGTTTTTTCGATCTGAAAACACGCCTTGCAGGCGAAATCCTTCAGAAGTTCATCAATTATCGCGTGAAGGTAGCAATTATTGGGGATTTTTCCGCGTTTTCAAGTAAAAGCTTTCAAGATTTCATTTATGAATGCAACAGAGGGAGCGATATCTATTTCTTGCCGACCGAACAACAAGCGATTGAAAAGTTAAGCATCTTGAAGTAGAAGATGGAACGGGAGGAAGATAGTTGTCAAACACTCGGCGTAGTCATAATGAGTATCCAATGGTGCAAATTCCTGCAGGTGAAATTGAATTAAGAGACGATCGAATAAAGACTATATGGACGGCCCAGGTGAATTCTTTTTTACTTGCACCGGTTCCAGTTACGAATGAATTATATTTCTCGATCGTGCAAAAGACAGTTGGAACGAGTGACGAACCTCAGGTTCCGGTAGTGGATGTCTCATGGAATGATGCTATTCTCTTTTGTAATTTGCTTTCTCAGCACTCGGGACTAAAGGAATGTTACTCGGTAAGCGATGATGGTGAGAGCGTCGTCTGTAACTGGGAGGCGGATGGTTATCGTCTTCCTACAGAAGCGGAATGGCAGTATGCGTGTAAAGCAGGAGTGAGTGGTTATCAGTACGGCGAGCTTGATGAAATAGCTTGGTATCATGGAAACTCTGAGGGCATGGTACATGAGGTAGGCAGAAAGCTGCCGAATGCGTGGGTGCTCTATGATATGTTAGGAAATGTTTGGGAGTGGTGTTGGGATTTATACGATGTGAAAGTATACGATACCTACAGAATTTTTCGAGGTGGCAGCTGGGCGGAAGAGGCTAGAGGCTGTGGGGCGACGTGCCGCCGCCGCAGTCACCCTACGTTTCGAATTGATGATCTCGGGTTTCGTCTTGCTAGGACCCTGTAAGGTGGCGAAAAAGGCAAGAGCGGCGAAGATTATCAGGTGCAGGATAGCTCAATGATTTACCGAATACTTTAAAGATTAATTATTGCGAAAATAGTAAAAACGATACATCCTAGAATTGGAATAACAAAATAGACCTTCTTAGTTGTTCGATAGTTAACGTTGATATATCCTATTCTGCTAACGGATACGATAGCTTAAATCCGGAAGTTTGTTCATGATTACGAGCAGCATTCTTGTTATGCTCGCAGGTGAATGAGGAGGGAAAATGCTGAGAATACTGGTCACCGGAATGTCCGGAACTGGAAAGTCGACAGCCTTGGAGAAGCTTGGTGAACGAGGCCACTGCGTTGTGGATACCGACAGCGACATGTGGAGCCATTGGGTCCATTTGGCAGATGGTTCAACCGACTGGGTCTGGCGCGAAGATGCGATTATGGAGCTTCTGACCAGACATCAGGAAGGCAAACTCTTCGTTGCTGGTTGCAAGTCAAATCAGGGAAAGTTCTACCCATACTTCGATCATGTGGTTTTGCTTAGCGCGCCTGCCGATGTAATACTCGCGCGGATAGCCGTCCGGGAGAACAACAACTACGGGAAAAACCCCGAAGAGCGAGACCTTATCCTGCGTCATCTCGCTGAAGTCGAACCCCGATTAAGGGCCACAGCAACTACTGTAGTCGACGCCTCTGCACCGTTAGACGAGGTCGTTCGGCAACTCGAATTACTGGATTAAGTCGAAGCTGAGTAAACTGCCATTCAACTAACGGACACGATAGCACAATTAAGACAGAGGGGGATTGCCGTATGCTGCCTTTATCATTTACAACCGAAGAAGCGATCGAATTTGCCAAGCACGGTTGCATCGAAGAGTGGGTACACCTTTTTCTGAAGACGGCGGGGGGCAACGAGCCGTTTTCTGAAGGGCTTAAGCTACAGCCGAGATTTTGGGCGGGGCCTGTGCGTTTAACGCTTCAGGAGCTTATTCGCTGCTGCGGACCGGAAGCGGAGATGGAATATTGCGTTTCGCAGGACAGCTGGGACCTGCACGTAGCAGAGCTGATGGAGCTTTATCGCAAAGACTGGTCATACCCGCCGTTGATCGTTCAGCTCGTGGGCGGACAACTGTCGATTCGTGATGGCAATCATCGTCACGAAGCTATGCGGCGTCTGAATTTCACGGAATGCTGGGTCGTTCTGTGGGACAGCGACAGTCAGGAGAACCTGGCTCATTATGCTGAGATTTAGCCTGTACAAAAAAGGCTGCCGAGAGATTGAACTTCAATTCTCCTTCCCCGATGATAAAGAGTTTTTATTAGATTACATAAATAAATTTTGCCGGAGGTCGGCTAGGTATTATTACGAATGGCGATCTAAATCAACAAAGACAGAAGCTTGAACGAATGGGGATATCGGATCACTTCGAAGTTTTGATTGCCTCGCGTTCTTTCCAGCGAAGTTCGGACTGAAAAAGACACTTAATCATTGAGGAGCGAAATCATGGAGATCAACTCATTGAAGCCGAAGGATCGATTGATCGAAGCGATTCACAAGAATGACATTGGAGCCGTAGAGTCAATCATTACGCAGCACCCAGAATTGTTGAATGAACCTTTGCCTCGAGTAGATGGAGGGGCAGCACTCAGCTTGGCAGCCCAATGTAATAACTTGGAAATGGTCAAAGTCCTTGTTCAATTAGGACCTAAAGATTTGCAACAGGCACTATCCCGTGCTTCGATGCGTGCTCATCGAGAGGTATCCGAATACCTCGTCCAGAAGGGTGCTGACCCGAACGGGTTGTATTCAGATACAGCGATACATTATGGACCCGTTATCCTAGCAGCTTGTGAAGCTTTGAATCCTGATGGAATCCGATTGATGATTGATCTAGGTGCGGATCCGAATGTGAAGTATCGAACAAGCCATGGATACATTAACTCCCCGATTGGGTTCATATTGGGAGCCTATGCTCGAAATCCACACAATAAACATGAATGTCTCGAAGTTCTCTTTAACTCTGGAGTACCGTTCGAGGATACGCCATTAATGGCTTTTCATCGTGGGCGCATCGATTTACTGGAAAAACACCTGCACAACGATCCAAATCTTGTTCACCAGCGTTTTCAATCGGAGGACATCTATCGTCCTGAGATGGGATTTAGTAAGGCAATGGCCCTAACGCCGATTGAAGGAACGACCCTGCTTCACTTGGCGTTGGAATATGACGAGTTTGAAATTGCTAAGTGGCTTATCGACCATGGTGCTGATGTAAACGCCCGTGCTGATATTGACTCCAATGGATGTGGGGGACATACACCGTTATTCCACGCTGTTGTTTCCATCGTATCACCGACAGACAAACGGACGAGATTCCTGTTAGTCCACGGAGCCGACCCCACAGTGCGGGCAACAATCCGTCATCCAGAAGGAGGATGGGATGAACTCGCGGACAAGGTTTTTGAAAATGTTACCGCATTGGAATACGCATTGCTATTCAAGGATGGACCAAGCTGGTGTAATCGTGATTCAATTTCGGTGTTATCCAATTTGGGGTAGTTTGGATAAAGATGTATGAGATGTATGAGTAGATAAAGGAAATCGGAAATCGCTTTAGCAGCCTATATGTGTGTGAAGATGCAGTAAAGCCGATCTATTCCGGCAAAAAATCGTCGACAACCATCCCGGAGAGCGGTCTTGCCAAGTGGTATACGGTGCCCGAGAAGGCGGCAGGGAAGACCATGAAGGTGAAGATGCCTGCAAACTCCTCGTTTGCCGTATACGACGCCGATTGTACACGATGTACAGTCGGCGTTTTTTGCGTTTTTTTATAGTAACCCTAGTAGCTGAACAAAATCCTGATCGCACCATATTAATTAGAAATTTCTAATCGACATAAATTGGGCTACTTCATGTGGTAAAGTAATATCCTGTAAAAGAAAAATATGGATCGTTTACTCTGAAAGGAGGTATAGGAAGTTAAAGGCATGATATCGAACAGTCAAGGCGATTCAACGATTAGGAGGAATGGAGTAATGGGCAAAAAGATTTCCAAGGTAGTATCAGTAGGTGTATTATTTACTGTTTTTCTAAGTCTGTTTCTTACCTTTGCACCAACAGAAAAAGTATATGCTCTATCTTATGATGGTACAAATCCTTATTCAACAGGCTGTGCGTACAAAAGTCCAATCACCTATGAAACAGAATATATTTATGTAGCCGGTGTCAAAATTGGATATGTACAGCTAAAAGGAAGTGCTTATTGTCATACGGCTTGGGGCTACTTAAAATTTTATTCAGCTGCTCCGTATAATTATTATGCGAATGTTTGGGTTGACAGCTATAACGGTACTACTAAAAGAAAATATGTAAGTTGTGCTAGTTCCGGTGGTAACGGATGGATAATGAAAGGTCAGACCTCTTGTTATACCGCTCAATTATGGGATAAAGATCCGTATAATGCTTTGGCCAAAGCAGGTATTTATTCTTCATCTGGTGCGCTCGTCTTTTCTGCGAATACCCGTCGTTATTAGTGATATTTCCTTATAGTGCATAAAGTCGAATGTTGATCTAGAATTCACAGAAATAGCAGGCCAAGACCGCTTAGTTCCAGTCTTGGCCTGCTTTTTGTTATTACTCCCGCCCTGATTGAAGGATCAGTCCGTTACTCCGTAATCGATAAGTATCTTCTTAACGACATCGCTGCCCGTCACTTGATCAGGCAGTTTCACTCCGGCCTTGATGAGGCTTTCTGTTACCGCCGCGTAATCTCCAGAAGGATCTTGGATATGCAAAGACCCCCAGATACAGCTATTCAATGGCGTTCCGCCAAATTCATTTATTGCATCTACAGATGCACCTTGTGCAAGCAGCAATTTAACGATTTCGTGATGCCCTCGAATGGCGGATGAATGAAGTGCTGTAAATGATTGGGGGCTGCGCCTTGCATCGACATTGAATCCAACCTCCAACATCGTGCGGACCGCATCAAGTCGATTATCTCCCGCCGCATCAACAATTAAACTTTCATCCATCGGCTGCAGGGAGGTAACAATTTTCGGATGTTCAACTATTATAGATTGGACGGTTTCCGTATCCGCTTGTAAACAAGCAAGCAAAAATTTTTGTTCGGCCGAACTATAGCTCAGCATCAATTCCATGATTTCACGACGATTCAAGCTTTGAGCGAGAAATAACGGACGACCCATTCCGCCGATTTTATACAGGTAAATATGTCCGCCGTCTGAATCGCCTGATGTAAAGTTTCCTTTACCAACTTGAGCATTCAGAGCATTCGGATCAGTCTCTAGAATTCGGTTAACTATTTTAATATCGTCCAGCATACATGCCATAAAGATATCCGGTTCAGCGCCTCGCTCTATGAGGTACCTGCATTTTTCCGGATCATCCACAGCCCATTGGGCGGGTGTGCTACCGTGATCAATATCGCGCAGATCGATCTCCGCACCATGAGCAAGTAGAAAATCGATGATCTTGAGTTCTTTGGCAAAGTGCAGGGGGACTTGTCCGTCAGGACCGCGTTGATTAACGACAGAAGGGTCCTCTTCCACCATCTTTGACAGCATCTCCATCATTCCTAATGCAGCGGCTGCGTGGGGATCGACATGAGCACCGCGGTCAATAAGATAACGTGAAAGATCATAATGGTCATGATGCAATACTCCAAATCCTCCAGCCCACCACTGACTTTTAGCATTGATGTCCGCTCCATACTCAAGCAATACATCGACCATCTCGCGATTTCCTTTTGAAGCTGCTATAACAATAGCCGGACTATCAAAAGTAAAGCATGGTACATTTATCAGAGATACCAGCCATGAATGAGTTTTAAACAGACGCGCTGCAGTCTCTACATTGTCATTGTTAATAGCTTGTGTTACTTGTTCTACGACTTCTTTGTCTTGATCATTCATTGAAACGAGAAAATCCCTACTCTTTTTGTCCATAGCAATTACCCTCCATTTCAATCGCTGCCGATTCTCTGCTTGAACTATTTCGTCAACGGCTTCCAGACTCCTTTAATCTGTTAACGAGCCTTTAACCATTATTTGAGGCGGATCTGGATTGAAATGAAACATTCGCCAAGGATGATGCGTTGGAATATTGATGCATTATTTTTAGGCTTACAAGGGGGTTCTGATAAAAGAAGCTAAGCAATATTCTAATGTCGGCCACAAAGAAAGTTAAACAAGCTGACCCCGGTACAGTACGATGAATTTCTGGGGTGTATTTTTTTATATGAGGCGTGATTTTCAGCTGTTACATGCGAAAATAAATTTTTCACACTTAAGGCTGCCCCATAGTGGGAGGATATCGCAACAGCGATCACGTATTTTTAGTAAAGAAGGAAAGTTTCATATTGTAGGTTCTAAAGATCATAGACGGAAGGGTAACCCAAAGAGACTATCCAAGGAGGAGCAATAGAATGACACATTCAGAACTAATGAGCCAGCAGGAGGAGAAAAGGAATCAATTGTATCGCTTGCTGGGCAGACTGCCGTCTTTGCCAAACGGTGTTAACGCTACGCTAGTATATGAAGAAGAGCGAGAATCGTATACGCTTGAGAAACTCATGCTGGATTTGAACGGAATTGAAAGGGTACCTGCTTATTTTCTGCGTACAAAGAAGGCGGTAGGGAAAGCGCCTGTCATTTTATACAACCATTGGCATGGAGGCCAGTATGAGATTGGAAAGGAAGAGATATTGAGTGGTCATCAAGGGCTTCAAGATCCCGCCTATGGAAACGTGCTTACTGATATGGGATTCTCGGTAATGTGCATCGACACTTGGGCATTCGGAGAACGCGCTACGCGTACCGAAAGCGCTATTTTCAAAGAAATGCTGTGGCGGGGACAAGTGATGTGGGGAATGATGGTGTACGACAATATTCGTGCGTTGGATTACCTTTGCCTCCGGCCGGATGTAGATTCGGAGCGCATTGGTACGATGGGAATTTCCATGGGCAGCACGATGTCTTATTGGCATGCCGCATTGGACAGACGAATAAAGGCGGTCATCGATATTTGCTGCTTAACCGACTTTCAGTCACTGATCGAAGAAAATGGATTGGATCTGCACGGCATTTATTATTTTGTTCCCGATCTCTTGAACCACTTCACAGCTGCAGAGATCAACGCATTGATTGCACCGCGTCCCCACCTGAGCCTGGCCGGCAATCATGACAAATTAACACCCGTTGGTGGTTTGCAAAAAATCAATGAAGAGCTTGAAGCCGCTTACCGGGCTTTCTCGGCCGAGGATGCATGGAAATTGCTGCGATACGATGTTGGGCATATGGAGACGGCAGATATGCGGCAGGAAATCATTCAGTTTTGGAGAAAATGGCTGTAGCACGGGTGTTGTTGCTAAGGGAGGGGCGGTAGCGTGTTTTGCTAAATTCACAAAGGATTTCCGATTACAATGCCGTGAAGTAAGTATACATTGAAGCCAGACTGTGGAGGGTATGAGATGAATAGAGTGCTGCTAACCGGCTTTGATCCGTTTGGGGGGAAGCGATTAACCCCGCATGGGAAGCGGTCAGCCATTTTCACCATAGGAACTACGAAGGATTTGAGGTGGAGGTCAGACAAATCCCGACGGTGTTCAAAAAATCAATTTATGCACTTAGGCAGGTGCTACTGGATGTAAAACCTGATGTTGTCATCTGTATCGGACAAGCCGGCGGTCGAAGCGATATCGCGGTCGAACGAGTGGCGATCAATATTGACGATGCCCGCATCCCAGACAACGAGGGAAATCAGCCTATTGATGAGCAAATTGTCGTAGACGGCCCAGCAGCATATTGGTCATCCTTGCCGGTTAAGGCGATTGCAGCACATATACGCAGGGCAGGTATACCGGTCTCTGTATCTCATACCGCGGGTACTTTTGTGTGCAATCATCTTTTTTATGGACTTCAGCATGTGATCGCAACGGAGTTTTCTAATATTAGAGGCGGCTTCATTCATATACCTTATTTGCCAATACAAACTGTCGTAAGACCGCAATTGCCAAGCATGAGTTTGGACGTTATGGTGAAAGCAATCGAAATTGCCGCATGCATAAGCATACAGTACGATAATGATATTACCGTTGTTGAGGGTCAGCTGTATTAAAATTTTATAGAAACTGAATAAATCTGCTCCACCTGACGATCATTCCTCTTGGCAGCCTTAAGCAGCCTTGTTCGGTATTCAACCGGACTAAGGTTGTTTAGTTTTTTCTGAAAACGCTCGTTGTTATAAAACTCGATGTAATGATGGAGTTGCTGAAATGAGGAGATACATATGGTGAAAAAACTAAAAAACAAGGCTATAGTTATATTAATAGTGATTGCTTGTTGTATTCCATTTCTTTTATTATGGTGGTGGTATCAAGTCATAAATGCACCAATGATACCGTGAAATTCACTACGAATCTTTTAGGTACAGTGATGATTTTGACACAAACTTATTGAATGAATATTAAGATATTAGGGAGGATTGGATCATGGAATTAAGACAACTGATACAAGAGGAATTTAAGTCTAGTATAAAGCTTTCATCATTTGCTTTTCAATATGAAGTAGAAGAGCAGCGACTGAAAGAATTGGAGAAGCGCTTTAAACCAGAGCAGACTTGGGGTTTCTTTGAGGAAAACAGCTTAATTGCAAAAATGTCTATCATTCCTTTTGATACGTATATCGGGGGAAAGGTATTTGCTATGGGCGGCATTGCTGGCGTTGCTACTTGGCCAGAGTACCGAAGACAGGGCCTCGTGGCTAAGCTATTAGAACATGGTTTGCGGTTGATGAAAACAAATGGACAGTCGATATCATTTCTCTATCCTTTTGCCTTTAACTTTTACCGTAAATATGGCTGGGAAACGTATACGGATTATAAGAAATATACGATTGAGACTAGTCATTTTCCAGAACGTAAATCTTACTCAGGTACAATTTTGCGCATTGGTAATGAGTGGGGAATATTAGATGAATTGTATCAGGCTTATGCGAGCAACTACAACGGTACACTTGTCCGAAATCAAGACTGGTGGAACTACAACGTCCTTCAAAAGAAAGAATCACAAGTAGTCGTGTATTACGATGAAACGAAGCAAGCTCAAGGCTATTTAATCTACAATGTGAAGGATCAAGAGATGACGGTTCATGAGATGGTGTATGTAAATGAATTGGCGTCGGATGCACTTTGGACCTTTATTGCGAATCATGATTCGATGATTTTAAGAGCAGTTTTGAAGGCTCCTAGCAATGACCAACTCCCTTTCAAATTATCTAACCCTCGTATTAAACAAGAAGTTATTCCTTATTTTATGGCCAGAATTGTAGATGTGGAAGCCTTTTTGAAAGAATATCCTATTCATGACACGGGGGAGAAGGATACCTTTTTGTTGGAAGTGGTAGACACTTTTGCTCCATGGAATCAGGGGAAGTATGAGTGGACAATGGGTGCAGACGGTCAGACTCAAATTAGTCGAAGTACGAGTGATGTGGTGGACATCACCATGGACGTGCAGACACTAACGACTCTAATGCTCGGTTATCAGAGTGCAGCTTTCCTGCAACAAATCGGCAGATTAAAGTGCAGTGAAAGCTTGGCTAATCGTCTGAATCAGAGATTAGCCATTAGGCAGACGTATAATATGGATTTCTTCTAAAGCTTCATTCGGTCAACCCACGCAAACCCCGTAAAACCGAAAGAGGAGGTTGAAGTCATGACAAATGCATCGGGCAAGAATAGAACTGACTCAGCTTCGGGAGTCATCAAGGCATCACCGCAAACGATCTATAAGGCATTCGTGGATCCGGGGGCTCTGGTTTCGTGGCTTCCACCGAAGGGTATGAAAGGCCATATCTACGAGTTCGACACTCGGGTCGGCGGAGCCTATCGAATGTCTCTAACAAGACCTCGGAGCATGCTGATGTCGTCAAAGGGAGATTCTTGGAGTTCGCCCCAAACGAGCGAATTGTGCAGGTAGTAGAATTCGAGTCCGAGGACCCCGTGTTCGCGGGAGAGATGATCATGACATGGACCGTAGCAGCCGTTCCGGAAGGCACCATGGTTACCATCGTTTGTGAGAACGTACCCGAAGGAATACGGAAGGAAGATCACGACGTTGGTTTGAGGTCCACTCTGGAGAATCTCGCCGTCTACACCGAATGATCACCTCGGCTATCATGAACTACGGTAATTGAACAATTGATTACACTAATGGAACACGATAATAGAGGAGTCTGCTATGCGCAGCTCCTCTTTTCTATTGAAGACGGAATTGAATAGGATAGAGGATGAAAAAAATGGGGTGGTGTTGTTGTTGAAGCGGAAAAGACAGTTGTCTAGTCAACGCTGACCACAGGTTCCAGGACTGTCAAGCTGTTGGAGTATGTATTCATATTCACTGTGGCTCCGATGGGTATTGCTGCTTTGTAAACGCCATGGGCGGTCGTAAGATTCGTCATGAGTGGTTTTCCAAGCGGCACAACGAATTCGTCAATCAAATCATTGTATGATTTAAAAGTTATAGGAGGGTGTATTTTGCCGGAAGTCGATAAGCAAAAGGCTCTGAAATGTAATCAAATTAACCCGGCTATCGCCGAACATCTTCATTAAATCCGAAGCCCGCTCCTGATCTGTTCCCGCAAGAAAACTGTTGTTTGCATATACATAATCACCGAGCACGACATTAAAACCAATATTCTCCAGAAATCGTACTCGATCGTTAATTACAGCAGCATGGACTGCCCAATGTCACAATTCCCACTGTATCGCCTCTGCGCAGAATGGGAGGTTTAATGTGGTTGGGGTTTTGCTTTGCAATCCATTTGTTTCGCCATGTTCGACAGTATGTTAATAGGATTGAGTTAAACATTATAATGTTTGTTGACGCCAAACTCTATTCCATGTATCTTAACATTATAACGTTATAACTTAATAAAGCGTGCCTAGTAAACCGAGAACGACAACACCGGAGGTGAGCTTACGATGCTAGAAAGGTTAGTGCTGCGCAGGGCGACGCTCGCAGACGGCAAGACAACGGTCGATATCGTGATCGAGGACGGCGTCATTGCAGAAGTGACTGCAGCGGGCAATGCCAGTGCCACTGACGGCAGCATGATAGACTGCTCCGGGCTTTACATTTCGAGTGGATGGGTCGATCTTCATGTCCACGCTTTCCCGGAATTTGATCCCTACGGCGACGACATCGACGAGATTGGCGTGAAGCAAGGCGTCACGACAATCGTCGACGCGGGCAGCTGCGGCGCGGATCGAATCGGCGATCTGGCAGCTAGCCGCTCGAAGGCTATGACGAATGTATTCGCGTTGTTGAATGTCTCCAAAATCGGCTTGCTCCGAATCGATGAACTATCTGACATAGGTTGGCTCGATAGGGAGAGCGCTTTGCAGGCCATTCGAGCTTATCCCGGCTTCATCGTCGGATGGAAGGCGAGAATGAGCGGCAGCGTCGTTCGGAACAACGGCATCAAGCCTTTGTATATCGCAAGGGAGCTTGCGGAAGAAACCGACCTGCCGTTGATGGTCCATATTGGCTCCGCTCCGCCGCGCATTCAGGATATTCTTCCTCTATTGGCGAAGAATGATGTCGTGACGCACTATTTGAACGGTAAGAGCAACAATTTATTCGACGACGGTCAGCCGCTGAATGAGCTGACTGAAGCCATGGCGCGAGGCGTTCGACTGGATGTCGGGCACGGAACAGCAAGCTTTTCCTTTAAGATCGCGGAGGCGGCGAAACGAAGCGGCATTCGGTTCGATACGATCAGCTCGGACATCTATCGCGGGAATCGGCAGAATGGTCCTGTGCGCAGTTTATCGCATGTCATGTCGAAGTTTATGTACTTGGGTTACTCATTAAGCGAAGTGATCGACGCTGTGACGGTACAGGCGGCAGAATGGTTGAAGAAACCGGAGCTGGGCCGCATTCAAGTTGGAGATCAAGCCAATCTGACATTGTTCTCCGTCCATCATGAGCAAACGGAATTCGTCGATTCCGAAGGGGACAAGCGCTTAGGCGATCATCAAATTCAAGCAAAAGGGGTTTTTGTCAATGGTCGGTTCATTGAATGCTAAATACGGATTGAAACGCGTCATTAACGCCAGCGGGCGAATGAGCATTCTCGGGGTGTCGGCTCCTACCGACACGGTTATGGATGCGATGAAGCAAGGCGGACAAAGCTACGTAGAAATCGCCGATCTCGTCGATAAGGCCGGAGATCATATCGCGGGCGTGCTGGACTCCGAGGCGGCTGTGGTCGTCAATTCAGCATCGAGCGGCATCGCGCTTTCCGTTGCGGGTATTGTAACGGGGGGGAATAAGCGTCTCAGCGAACGTCTTCATCAGGAGCCGATCGCCAAGAATGAAATCATTATCCTGAAAGGACATAACGTCCAATATGGCGCTCCGGTAGAGACGATGGTGTTCTTAGGAGGAGGCAAACTCGTTGAAGTCGGTTATGCGAATGAAGGCAAAGCCGAGCATATGGAGGACGCAATCAGTGATCGCACGGCCGCGATTCTATACGTCAAGTCTCATCACTGCGTGCAAAAAAACATGATCAGCGTAGAGGAAGCTTGGGAGGTTGCGCAGCGAAATGGCGTGCCTCTTATCGTGGATGCGGCGGCGGAAGAGGACGTTCAGAAATATGTAAAGTGCTCGGATCTCGCAATTTACAGCGGCTCCAAGGCAATCGAAGGGCCGACCTCAGGTATCGTCGGAGGCAAGCGAGCTTTCATCGAGATGGTCAAAGTGCAGCTGCACGGCATCGGCCGCAGCATGAAGGTTGGCAAGGAAACGACATTCGGGCTGCTTCAAGCGCTCGATGAATATATGGTGAAAAAGGATAACAGCGAGCAGGAGAAAGCTGCCCTGCAGACGCTTATGCCTCTTAACGAGCAAGCTGGCGTCAAGGTAACTATCGTGCAGGACGAAGCGGGACGCGCGATATTCCGCGCGCGCATTCATATCGATCCGCAGCAATCGGGCACGAACGCCAAGAAAGTCGTCGATGGGCTGCAGGGTGGCGACATCGCCATCTATACGCGAGATTACGGCGTGAAGCAGGGCTATTTTGACATCGATCCACGTCCGCTGCTGGGCGATGACATCGATGTGATCGCAGCTAGAATTCGTACGCTAACGGGAGGCAACTAACATGTCGAATATGACAAAGCGATTGTACAAAGGCCGTGCGGCTCTGAATGTTCTGGCTAACAGTGTAGATAATGCAAAAGAAGTATTCGAAGCTGCTGAAGGCTTCGTGCTTGTCGGTGTCCTCTCGAAGGACTATCCGACCGTCGAAGCTGCCGTTGCCGCGATGAAGCAATACGGGGAAGCGATCGACGATGCGGTATCGATCGGATTGGGCGCCGGAGACAATCGGCAGGCGGCTGTCGTCGCGCAGATCGCGAAGTATTATCCGGGCACGCATATCAACCAAGTGTTCCCGGCTGTCGGAGCTACTCGTGCGAACCTTGGCGATCAGGACAGCTGGATCAATAGCCTCGTATCCCCGGCAGGTCAAGCCGGTTTCGTGAATATTTCGACAGGCCCTGTCAGCGCTGCACAGCCTGTACATGCGATCGTGCCCGTGAAGACGGCGATCGCGCTCGTACGCGATATGGGCGGCAACGCTTTGAAGTATTTCCCAATGAACGGCCTTAGCCGCGAGGATGAGCTTCGTGCCGTAGCAAAGGCTTGCGCAGAAGAAGGATTCGCCCTTGAGCCGACAGGCGGCATCGATATGGACAATTTCGAGCCGATCTTGCGCATCGCGCTTGAAGCGGGTGTTCCGCAGGTGATTCCGCATGTATACTCTTCGATTATCGACAAGACGACCGGCAGGACGAACGTGCAGGACGTGCGCGTATTACTCGAGGTCATGAAAAGGCTGGTCGATCGCCATGGCTAACCGAGTGCGCGTCGCCTCATTCGGAGAAGTCATGATGCGCTTGCAAGTGCCGGGATACGACTTGCTGTCCCAGGCAAGCTGCTTGAACTATTCGTTTTCCGGTACGGGCGTGAATGTAGGCTCGGTGCTGGCACGTTTTGGTCATGACAGCTTTCTCGTATCGAGGCTGCCGGACAACGCAATTGGAGACGCGGCGGCAGCGAGCCTCAGGAAGCTGGGGCTTTCGACAGACTTCATCCGCCGTGGCGGCACCTACTTGGGCATGTATTTCCTGGAAAACGGCTTTGGACCAAGGCCAAGCCGTGTCACATATTCCAACCGGCAAGAAAGCAGCTTTAATACGGCTCCAGCCGATGCATATGACTATGAAGCGATCGCAGGCAGCATCGATGCCGTTCATTTCTGCGGTATTACGCTGGCGATGAACGATGCCGTCAGGCACCATATGCTTGAACTGGCCAAGGCGGTCAAAGGAAAAGGCGGTACGGTCATCTTCGATTGCAATTACCGAGCAGGCCACTGGGGCGAAGGAGGTTACGCCTTAGCGAAGCCCTTTTACGAGAAAATGCTTCAGCTTGCAGATATCGTCATGATGAACGAGAAGGACGCGATGTTCATTCTGGGCATGACTACGGACAAGGAAGACCGGCTGGATCAGCTGCAGGCATTAATTCCAGCGGTTGCAAGCGTTTATGGTATTTCCGTCATTGCCGGCACGCATCGGACGATCAACGGTGATCATACGCACTCGTTGCTCGGTTTTCTGTACAAAGACCATGCTTTCGCATTCTCCGAGCGGCTTACGTTTGCCGTCTACGACAGAATCGGAGCGGGAGACGCCTTCGCTAGCGGAATCATCCACGGGGAGCTTTCATCCTTCGGCCCGGAGCGGACGGTTCGTTTCGCTGCAGCTGCCGCGATGCTTGCGCATACGGTGGCTGGAGACACGCCGATGTCTAATGAAAGCGAAATTCTGCGCGCGATGACGGATACGAACGGAGATGTGATCAGGTAATGAAACGATCCCGCAGTAAAAAGCCGTTATACGCGCAGATTGCCAACATATTGAAGGACCGAATTCTGCATGGCGTTTATCCGGTGGGGACGAATGTTCCATCGGAGCCGCAGCTTGAGGAAGAATTCCAGGTTAGTAAAATCACAGTTCGAAATGCGATCAAGGAGCTGGCACAGGACGGCTACGTGGAATCGGGCAGCGGCAAAGGAACGAAGGTCATCCGCAACACCTCCTCGTCCAAGCTGTCTAAGTTAAAGCGGTTTACAGAGGTACTGGTCGAAGAAGGCCACCAGATCCGCAAACAACTTCTTCATGCAAAGAGCGTTTCGAATGAAGCGGGTTCGCTCGCACACCAATTGTTCGGGGAACGTTGTCTGCGAATCGAAAGGCTGTACCATCTGAATGAGCAGCCCTATATTCATTACACGCATTATCTGTCGAGCCGGGCTGCTAACATTGAGCTGTCCGATCTGAACGCGCAATCGCTCTACGGCCTGCTGGAGGAGCAAGAGGTGTCGTTGGAGAGATACCGGGACGAATTTTCTGTATCCGCTGCGGCTCCTGCTTCTATCCTTGCAGCGCTGCGGATCAAGGAAGGAACGCCGCTTCTGAAACGCACCCGTCATTCTTATGACGAGAGCGGCGAATTGATCGAATACAGCGAAGGCTATTATCATACCGAACTTCATCAATACGTCGTGAATTACGACGTATAAACTGGTAATAACCCTTTCTAAGAATCATTAGTCAACAATACCGAAAAGTTAGAGGAACAGGCTTCTGTCGATAGCAGATGCCTGTTTTTTTATGCAACCTTAGACTATAGGAAGTCCAAACAAGCTCTTTGACCATGGTGAGAGGTGTTGGATCTCGTCCTGTTGATGATGAGAATCTTAAATATTGAAGGAAAAGGGCAGGTTAACGTGAAGCTCGCGTAGAAGATTACTTGAAAGGGAAAAAATAAAATTCTTCCACCTGTTTATTCTTATAGACTAATTTGGAGGTTATTTCATTGGAAAATCATACCACAATTTCATTGACGGATGCACAGATTGAAAATTACAGAGAAAATGGATATTTAATGATTAAGAAATTGTTTACGTTGGCCGAATGTGATGAAATTATCCAGAATGCCAATGACATGATTACCGGAAAAATTCCGCTTGGTGCACCTAATGGTATATATATGGAACCAGAGGCAGTCGCGCAAGGGCTTGTATCGAATGATAAGCCTGATCCGGCCTATCTGTTTAAACTTGGTCATCGCATGCATATGACAGATGAAATCTTCCGCTATTATGCTATGCATGACAAATTAGCAGATGCCCTGGCAGATCTGATCGGACCCGATATCAAGTGCGTACAAAGCATGTATATTGATAAACCGCAAAATTTTGGTGTCGGTCAACCCTACCATCAAGATTCCTATTATCTGAAATCCGAACCTAATACGTTAATCGGAGTTTGGATCGCTCTTGACGATGTTGATGAACAAAATGGCTGCCTGCATGTCATCCCAGGGAGCCATCGAGGGCCAATTCTCCCTCATGAGGTGCCGATCGACGAACGCCAACGGAAGTATTTTCAGGAAGTATATGCAGCAAAGAAGGAAGATGAAGTCCCCTGCCGCCTGCCGAAAGGATCAGCCGTCTTTTTTCCGGGGACGATGCTGCATCGTTCGGGAGATAACGAAACCGCGGATCGTCAGAGGCGTGCGTACGTCCTGCATTATGTGAGTGCACGATCGAAACAGCCTAACCTAACCAACTCACACAACCCGCATCTGCTCGTGCGGGGTCGTCAATACCCAGGGTGTGTATAAGTAACCGGCAGATTAAAGTGCAGTGAAAGCTTGGCTAATCGTCTGAATCAGAGATTATCCAATAGGCAGACGTATCATATGGATTTCTTCTAAAGTTTCATTCGGTCAAGGAGGAGGCAAGAGAATATGCGATTATACGGCAAAGATTGGACACGGCGGGAGATCGAGGCGCGAGTCGGGAGAATGGAGCAAATCGGCGGATTGCGCCGCTATAAGCTGTCCGAAGGACTGGAAGCCGGAACGGAAATCGTCGAAGTACGCACCGGCACAGGGCTGCGGTATCTCATCTCGCCTTCCAAGGGTCTTGATATTGGACTTGCGGAATGGAAGGGTATTCCGATCTCGTGGCAGTCGCCGAACGGAGACGTCAATCCGGCGTATTACGAATCGAATGGAAAGGAATGGCTTCGAACCGCATCCGGCGGGCTGCTCATGACTTGCGGCTTGACTCATATCGGTGCGCCTGAATCCACGCCCAGCGTCCAGGGGCTGCACGGCCGAATTCATCATACGCCTGCCTCACAGATATGCGCTGTCACCGAATGGATCGAAGACGAGTACTGCTATCGAATTGCCGGTGTCATGGAAGAGACTTCGATTTTCGGTGACAAGCTGCGGTTGCATCGGACGATATCCGGGCGGCTTGGGGACAGCCGAATCGTTATTGATGACCGGGTGGAGAATGCGGGTTTCCGCCCCGCGCTTCATCGGATTCTGTACCATTTCAACTTTGGATTTCCTCTGTTGTCGGAAACAGCCGACATTCAGCTGCCCGCAGCGGAGCGTTCTGCTGTCGTCCCCGGTACGCCTCTTGAGGGCTTCGACAGTTGGTGCGCGCCTGATGCATGGGTCGGCGAGAAAGTGTACTACCACCGCCTGCTGGATGAGGCTTCCGATATCAGAAAGATGGCGGAAGCATCGATCCGTAATATCGATTTTCCGGCGGGAGCATTAACGGTGCGGCTGCGATGGTCGGCTGACACGCTTCCAATGCTCGTGCAATGGAAGATGCCCGGGGCTTGCGAGCATGTACTCGGTTTGGAGCCTGCGAACGGACCGTTCAACGGACCGGGGACAGATGTCGCCTCGTACTCGCTAGAGCCGGGACAAGCAGTTAAATACAAGCTGGAAGTCAGCTTGGATATCGTCGAATGAAGAAGTGAGGATTGGCGATTCGAAGGAGCTCGCGAACGTCAGCGAGATAAGCCAGCACGACCGAGGGGCGTGTTCAGGAAGAGATTCGATTACGTAAAAACCTACCGGCGCGTATGCCATTAGGCTAGCGGGGTGAATTAAACCAAGTCCAAATTGTTTTCTGTGTCGGTCCGCCTGCGAATATTACTCGCCAATAAACGGTTTCACCTGGAGCCACTACTCCGAAACGTAAACTCAGGGTCTTATCCCCCCTGTTATTTGCCCAAACCGGCTTTAAAACACCGCTGCGTCGATCATGAAAGCAAGCATAACGCTGTATGTTCTGAGCTTATTTCTAACGCAACTCCTCCAATGGAATATCAGATCTCTGCTCTACAATGTGCTATATTTATATAAAGACGTTTTGTAGACGTTGTCCTAATCGTGACGGAGGGTTTTAGATGTATAACATAACCGAATCAAACGCAACCAAGGCCACAAACTCGGATAAAGGCATCTCGATCGGCGTAATCGGCCCGGAAGCTTTGGTGAAGCAGATATTGAAGGTGTTGAAGTCGTTTCCCTCATTCCAGCCAATACCGATCGCATACAGGAAAGAAGACGAGGCTCCCGGGCTTGCTGAGGAAATCGCCGATGAAGTCGAAGTGCTTCTCGTATCCGGGCCGGTCCCGTACCGCAAAATCCGTGAAGAGACGAATTTGAAGGTGGCCCTGCATCATATTCCGTTAACCGATACCAGCTTCTTCAGGGCGCTGTCCAGGTTGAAAAACGCACTCGGTCCGGAAAGACGACTGCGGGTTTCCATCGACACGGTTGGGATGCAGATGGTGGACAAGTCATTAAAGGAAATCAATGAAACCCGAGTCGATGCGGTTCATTATGTCGGTCTGGCCTATCCATCCAGAGAAACATTGACCGCTTTCCATAAACACCAATTCGAGTCCGGAGCTTGCGATGCAGTCATGACGGCCGAAGGATCGGTAGCCCACGCGCTGTCTGAGCTGGGCATCCCATGCGAATGGATCGTTCCGACTGATCAGAATATCGTCGTAGCGCTGGAGAGGGCACTGCTGTCGACGGAAACGAGGCAGAGTAAGGAAGCACAAATCGTCGTAGGTTTATTGAACGTCGATCAATTCGAGAAGCACATTCATTATCATTCCTCCGAACATGAGGTTCAAAAGTTTAAGCTGGAAATACACCGGATATTGCTCGACTATGTGGAATCGCTTGACGGTTGTTTGACGCATCTCGGCGGGGACGAATATTTGTTTTTTACGACTAGGGGAATCTTCGAGAGGGAAACCGGCGGCTACAAAACGATCCCTTTGGGCAAACATGCTTATCATAAACTCGGCCTTTCCTTGAGCATTGGAATCGGTTTTGGCCGATCGGCCAATGAAGCGGGGACGCACGCCAGAACCGCACTGCGCAAATCGAAGGAGGCGGGCGGAGACGCATGCTTTATCGTACGGGAAGACCGCACGCTGATCGGACCGCTTTCCATGTCCGACCCGCTTACTCTCGACCTGTCCTTGACAGATGAGGGATTATTGAAGAAAGCAGAGAAGGCGGGGATGACCTCCGATTATTTGAGCAAGCTGATGGCGCAAACGGCCCGAACGGGCAAAACGGATTATAAAGTGCACGAGCTTGCCGCCATTTTGGATATTACGGTCAGGAGTACGCACAGGCTGCTGCTGCAGTGGATCGATCATGAGCTGGTAAAGGTCGCCGGCGTGGAGAAGGTACCCAAAGGAAGACCGCGTCAAATTTTCCGACTCTCTTTCCTGGAGGATAAAGCTGGCGTATAAGAGGAAAGAACCGCCCTCCGCGGACTTTCCTCTTTATTAAAAGACAACATAAAGATTTGTCTTTTATTAAATCGGCGATTAAGATGAGATTAGTGACGCGTACATATCTCATGCATGGAAGGAGAACTGTGAATTTTGAAAACGATCGAACAATTGGAAACCAAGCTGGCCGAGCCCTCGGCAGCGCTAATACAAGACATCAAGGAAATTGAAGGCGATATTGTGTTGTTCGGCGTCGGTGGGAAGATGGGGCCGAGTTTGGCCAGACAATTAAGGAACGCTATCCAACAAGCGGGAGTCGACAAAAAAGTGATCGCTGTTTCGCGGTTTTCGGAGCGCGGGCTGCAGGATCAACTGCAAGCCGAAGGCATACAGACGATTGCTTGCGATCTATTGGAGGATGAGAAGCTTCAAAGCCTGCCGGACGTCAAAAATGTTATCTATATGGCCGGTAACAAATTCGGTACGACCGGCAATGAATCGTTCACGTGGGCGATGAACGCCTACCTGCCCGGTAGGGTTGCCGAGAAGTATCGGAATTCTAACATCGTCGTATTTTCCTCCGGCAACGTGTATCCTTTTACCCCGGTCGGGAATGGAGGCGCAAGCGAAGCGGTGTCTCCTTCTCCGATCGGCGAATACGCGCAATCCTGCTTGGGGCGGGAACGCATCTTTGAGCACTTTTCCAAAAAGTATGAAATACCGATGGTCATTTACCGTCTAAATTACGCCATCGATATGCGTTACGGGGTTCTTCTTGAAATCGCCAAGTCCGTAATAAACGGTAAAGCGGTCAATCTAACAATGGGCCATGCGAATGTCATTTGGCAGGGAGACGCGAATGAAATCGCGATCCGTTCCTTGCTCGCTTGCGAAGCTCCGGTTAATTTTCTGAACGTTACGGGACCGGAAACGATGTCGATTCGCTGGGCTGCGGAGGAATTCGGCAAACGGTTCGGCGTCGAACCTTTATTCGAAGGCGTTGAAGCCGATACTGCTTTGTTGAGCAATGCGTCCAAATGCCATCAGCGATTCAGTTATCCACGCGTGCCGCTCCTGCAAATGATTGATTGGACAGCTGAATGGGTGAAGGCTGGCGGTGCGACATTGAACAAGCCGACTCATTTTCAGGAGAGAAAGGGGAAATTTTGAACCATGATCCATCGAAATGAGATGTCTCAAGAGCAGACTCGGGCTCTGCACGACGGGCTAGTCATTCCGGCCCATCCTCTCGCTCTTGACAAGGACCGCCGGTTGGATGAAGCACACCAGCGAGCGCTGACACGCTACTATATGGCTGCTGGAGCGGGAGGCGTCGCAGTCGGCGTCCATTCCACGCAGTTCGAAATCCGCGATCCGAAATTCGGTTTGTACGAGAAGGTGCTTTCTCTGGCGGCCGAAGAGGTCAAACGTGCACAATTGCAGCGACCTTTCATCCAAGTAGCAGGTATCTGTGGACCGATAGAGCAAGCGCTTCATGAAGCGGAAATATCCGCGGGGCTTGGGTTTGATGCCGGACTGCTCAGCATGGGCGGGCTTCAGGGCTCGTCAGAATCGGACATATTGAAACGGACGGAAAAGGTGGCCGAGATCATCCCCGTCATCGGCTTTTATTTGCAGCCGTCTGTAGGCGGAAAAGCGTTCAGCTTCGACTTTTGGCGGGCGTTCGCCGATATACAGGGTGTCATAGCGATTAAAATGGCGCCGTTTAACCGATATCAGACGATAGATGTGGTTCGCGCTGTCTGTTACTCCGAGCGTCGTGACGAAATCGCCTTGTACACAGGCAACGACGATAACATTGTTGCTGATTTGTTGACGGCATACCGATTCCGGATAGAAGACCGTATTGTGGAAAAAAGAATTGTCGGCGGACTGCTGGGCCATTGGGCGGTTTGGACGAAAAAAGCGGTGGAGCTGCTTGAAGAAATAAAGCGTATAAGGACACAACAAAATATATCGCCGGAATGGCTCACACGCAATATTGAAATAACCGATGCGAATGCCGCATTTTTTGATCCCGCTCATGGATTCGCTGGTTGTATTCCGGGCATACATGAAGTGCTGAGGAGACAAGGTCTCATGCAAGGGACATGGTGCTTGAATCCTCACGAGCAGCTGTCCGAAGGTCAACAGGAAGAAATCGACCGGGTATATCGGGAGTATCCGTATTTGAACGATGACGATTTTGTGCAAAAGCAGCTGGCGGACTGGCTCCATCCATTCCCACAAGAGTGACGTGCTTTTTTGGGGTGAAGTCAGGGGCCCCCTGAAAAGAATAGAATGTGTCTGAAGACGCCCGGGCCGCATGATCCGGTAGTTGTCGTCGGATTCGGGGCGGTAAACGCGCTTCCTTATTATTTTTATATACGTATGTTCTTGTTAAAAATGAAAGGATGCAGGTGCACTAAATTATGTTATTGTTATAATAGCTCGAAATTATTTGGTAACGAGAGGTATTCATGCAATGCAAATCATTCGTGACGTTCGCAAGTTTATTTCGATCCCCGGAGCGAGAACACTGCTCACCATGTTATTTCTCTACGGCATAGGAACCGGCATTTTAGCACCTATGAACGCAGTATATCTCGACGAGAGCGTAGGGCTTTCGAAAGTTCAGATCGTTGCCGTCTTCGCGGTATCCCTGTTCTGCAATATAGCCATTACGATTACAGTCGGTTGGATCAGCGACCGTCTGAACAACAAGAAGAAGCTCCCGGTATTAGCGGCTTTCCTTTGCATTATCGGGTTGTCCATCTACATGAATGCTTCTGGTTTTCGGAGTGCGCTCATTGGAATGACGATCACAGTCGCACCGTCCGGTTTGATCATGGGGCAGTTGTTTGGCATGGCTAGAAATCATTTTTCCCGCAGAGCCGGTGACATTGTGGAGATGGCCCAACTTTGGCTTCGGGCATCCTATAGTGTTGGATTTTTCACGGGGCTGCTGCTTGGAGCGAACATCTTCCTTATTGCAACGTTTAAAGGCGTATTGTGGGGGAATATGGCAGGTTATGTGTGTTTGGTGGTTTTGTTGCTGTTGTATAAAGAAACGACGGGAGGACCGGGAGCGAAGCAAGCGTTGAAAGGAGAACCGTTCTCCCTTGTAATGCTGGTTGCACTGCTGATGCTCTCTTGTGCCGATGCCATTCGAGGATTATATTTGCAGCTTGTCGTATTAAAGCTGTTCGGTAAGCCGGAGATTATGTCCTACATATGGAGCGCCCAGGCGGTATTTGAGCTGTTTTTCATGACACTGGGCGGATATTGGGCGGCACGGTACGGTAGTAAGAAGATTATTTTTCTTGGCAGTTGTTTCGCGCTCGTCACTTATTTGACTTATACGAGCAGTTCCTCGCTTCCTGTCTTCTTTGCCATACAGCCGTTGTATTCATTCTTTGTTTCGATTCTGTACGGAGTTGCCATGGGATATGTGCAGCGGATGTTCTTAAGCCGAACAGGCTTTGGGGCAAGCTTATACGTGTTCATATCGCAGACGGCTTCTTTAATCGGATATTTCTTACCTCTGTTCATTCAGGGGATAACGCCGAACATATTCTTCATACCGAGCGCTCTTGTTGCGCTATCATTACTTATAATCGGAATGGTGTTGTACCGGGAGAGAGGATCGAATATGAGGAGTACGATGAAAAAATCTATTGTAGATAAGGGAAATCTAGATGCAAACTTATAGCTACTTCTGTAATACGAGAATCGAGATGGGGATGGGGAAATCCGAGCAACTGCCCGAACTATTGAATTCCTTAGACATCGGTTCATCCATTCTGCTAGTCAGTGATCCAGGCATCGTGAAGGCAGGATTAGCAGCACCGATTCAAACTGCGTTGGAGGCGTCAGGTTACCGGGTAGTTCTATTTGATTCACTCTCGCAAAATCCAAGGGATACGGAATGTATTGCCGGGGCCAAGCTGTTTACTGAGCAGGGCATGGATGCTGTGGTTGCCGTTGGCGGCGGAAGCGCGATGGATGTGGGGAAAGCGATCGCACTGCTTGGTCCTAATGGAGGTGCGCCGATTGATTATTGTGAAGGAAGAAGGGCTTACACCAACATCTCACCCATTATTTGTATTCCGACCACGGCGGGCACCGGATCAGAAGTGACGCGTTCCGCAGTTATTACAGAGTCTTTCACGCATCGGAAATTCACGCTTAAGCATGCCTCGTTACGGCCGCTGCTTGCTCTTCTTGATCCGAAATTGACGTTCACAGTGCCGAAGTCCGTCACAGCGGCAACAGGTGTTGATGCATTGGTTCATGCGATTGAAGGCTATACGTGCAAAGTCGCTAATCCAATCTCGCAAGCGCTGGGTGCAAGGGCAATGCAGTCGATTGTTTCTGCTTTGCCGATCGCATTTAGAGATCCGGAACATGAACAGGCTCGTTATCACATGATGGAAGGCAGTCTGTTGGCGGGATTGTGCTTTGGCTCAAGCGATGTTGCGGCTGTCCACTGTTTAGCTGAGGCGCTTGGCGGGCTGTACGATACACCTCATGGGGTTGCGAATGCGGTATTTTTGCCCTATGTGTTGCGATTTAACACGCAAGAAGAGAAGGCGATCCATGCGACACTGGCGCGAATAATGAATTTTGCTGCAGAGTCGGATAAAGATGAGATTGCGATTGATAAGATGATCGAGGGAATTAGGGAGTTTACGAACAAGCTCGAAATTCCGAAGCTGAAGGACTTGCCAGGAGTACAGATAGAGGATTTTCCTCGAATCGCCGAGTTAGCTGTCCAAAATAATTCAACGCCCAGCAATATCCGTTCGATTGGCGCCCAGGATTACTTGCATATTCTTCAACAGACCTACGATGATGTTGTTTAGTAAAAGCGGCGGCTTTAACCGACGTCCTTATGAAGACTTGAGATGAATTCGGTGAATGCCTCTCCTCGGATAACGTTAAACGAGTTGCAGAGGGTCTCTGGAGCAATCTCTTAATTATAATTCAACAGCATCAATAATCTTTCCATGCTATAATAGTTGGTAAAATTAAAACTGGAGGAATTTGGCATGCGATATCGGAATTTGGGGACAAGCGGATTGGAAGTTTCGGTGCTAGGTTTGGGTACGAATGCATTCGGTGGACGCGCAGACAAACATACTTCGATTCGAGTACTGCATCACGCTGTTGACAATGGGATCACATTCATTGACACCGCCAATATTTATACAGGTACGAAGTCGGAAGAGATAATCGGAGAAGCGTTTGAAGGACGGCGTCATGAGGTGCTCCTTGCGACAAAAGTGGGCATAAAGCTAGGAGAAGGTCCGAACACCAGAGGCTCCTCACGTCAGCATATTCTAAAGGAACTCGAAGGGAGTTTGCGTCGCTTACAAACGGACTACATTGACCTGTATCAGATCCATGTTTTTGATCCGAAGACTCCGCTTGACGAGACTCTCCGTGCTTTGGATGATCTAGTGACATCCGGAAAAGTGAGATACGTGGGGGCCTCGAATTATGCAGCTTGGCAAATGATGAAATCCCTGGCCATTAGCCAAAGTCAACATCTGATCAAGTATGTTTCGGTTCAACCCGGTTATTCACTGGCTGATCGCGGTGTTGAAAGGGAACTGCTTCCGTTCTGTGTAGATCAGGGGATCGGACTCATACCTTATTTCCCTCTGGCAGGAGGAATTCTTACAGGCAAATATTCTGGAGGTTCGGTACCAAGCGGATCGCAGTTGGACAAGAACCCTAACTTTGCGCAACGTGTGAACTCCGCCCGAGTGGAGTTGGGTGAACAGGTGGCAAAAATTGCTGCGGAGATCGGTACTTCCGCCACGGCCCTCTCGCTGGCTTGGTTGATGCACCAACCTGCAGTAAGCACCGTCATCGCCGGAGCGACTCGTGAATCGCAAATCGATGAGAATCTGAAGGCGGTTAACCTCAACCTTACCGAAGACGTTCTGAAATCGCTCGATGAAATAAGTAAAGACTTTATCTATTCACCTCCGTTTTGAAGCATAATGAACTGCGCGTGAAAAGGTGAAAGATTGGTTTCCAAAACATAGGGCACCCTCAGGTACCCGAAGCGATGGAGCGTGCGCGCACGAACAAACGGCAGCTTAAAAATTATGGTATCCATCATTCAATAACAGCAGCGGCAGCTTAGGACTTTTTTCGAGTCCGAGGCTGCCGCTGTTTTTTTTACATCACACTGCTCGTAGTCTGGTCCAATTTTTACACCATTAATCGAGGTCATTCATGTGCGTTTTTTTTCCTGCTGGACGGCTATTTGTCTCGTGGTTTTCCGACATTAGTCCGAATGGAGTTTTTTTAAAACTCAAAGAAGAAACCTATTAATAAAGGTTTACCTCCTTTTAAGGTACAGGAGCTACAAATTAGGATTTCCAGTAAAGTTGAGTGGAAGTCCCAACGTACTTATAACACCCACACTTCCTTCGACTTTTCCTTGAATGTATTTGAAAAAAATGGGAAAAGTTATAGGAGTACATATTAAAATCTGCATATAGCATATATTTCCCCTTGTACAAACATACTTAAATTGAAAAAACACACAAGTGTCCACGGTGGAGGAGAGGTGCTTCTAAGATGGTCATCGTCATATTCCTGCTGTTCGCGTGGTTTTGCATTCATGTACTGATTAGTTTGCCGTGCAAGCTGCCGTTTGTTACGAACGTCCTCTTAATTATGACAATAGAAATTGTACTCATTAACAAACTGACCATTATCGGCTTCAATCTGCGGTTATTCGAGATTAATATGAGAGTACCCCAATTTCTATCCTTGATCCTACACAATGATTTTACTGTTACTTTCATCCTGCTTACATTTGCCAACGTATTTCTTACTACCTCCAAAGCCAGCGTACGCTTGGGAATAACGGCGTACACGTTCTTCTTACAGCAAGTAACAGGACTTGCGCTGCGTTGGAACGGGGTACTCACAGATAATGGCTGGAATATCGTAATGGAGTCGGTGATGATTGTTTTGGTAATGGCATATACCTTGCTCATGGGAGCGCTCTTTAAACGAATGTCCTCTAAAGAAGGGTGGATACGGTGACGGACAATATCGTGTATGACAATCATTTTAACGGGAATGAGTGGTTCGTCATCGGGGTGACTGTAATCTTCTTGGCAGCAATTTGGTTGTTTCCCCGTCGATTTTCACCGACACAAACCACTTTTAATCTGCTAATCGGGATTGTGCTCGGACTCATATTCGACCATACGATCGCGGTGCCGCCATTTGACCTTTACGATGTTGGAGACCAATCGAAGTACCAGTTATTTGATATGTTCTCTTATGTGATGTATGCACCATTTGGGTACTGGTTTATTTATTGGTATGAAAGACTGCGAATCTGCGGGATATTAACGATAGCGTATATACTCGTTTGGACGGGACTTAGTATCGGAATGGAGTGGCTGAGCGTACAGGTCGGAGTATTTCACTACAAGGACAGCTACCGCTTATTCTACTCGATCCCTATTTACTTGATTCTGCAGAGCGTCCATCTGGGGTTGTATCGTGAGGTGTTTGCTCGGGAGCGCTGGAAGAGGCGGTAACTGTCAAACTCAAGTATAGAAAATTCGACTCCTTTTTGATCCTTTATGATGAAGCATATTCTTGCCAAAAGTGATTTGAAGCATATCTGTGTCAAAACGGCAAAAAGATATGCTTCAAGTCACATTATTTATTCCAGGGCAACATTTGCAGCAGCTTGGAACATATAGTGTTCCAGGCTGCTGCTTTTTTTCGTTAAATCTTTAGCTGAGGAAAATGGCAATAGGCGTTGATCCCGTTCCGGGCTCTGAGGCGTTCCATGATGCATACATACAGACATTGGAAAGTAATCCTGAAATTCCAACTCAAGTCATCCGTCAGGCTTAATTCATTTGCCTGACTCAAGCGACTCAGACTATTGACATAACCACGCCTTACTTTGTGCCTGAAGCATAACTGTATATTGCCAGCAACAACACAAAACGGCCGCTGTTCGCATTGCGAAAGGGCAGCTTTGTGTGTATATGCTAGTCCAAATTACTCGGTCTCTCAAAACTTGTGAAATGTGATTAATGCGTTTCTGCAAAATAAAGGGTGTAAGATACATAGTACCTTAGTGGTTCCTACTCAGTTATCAAATGGCATATGAAGTCCTTACCCTGTGAAGTTGCCCGCAGCGGCCGTCCCACTAAAGTTTCTTGCCCCGATTGTCGAACCGGCTGCTGCCGCAAAAATCTGAACTCTATAGCGGATTTGTCCGGTTGTGACAAGTGCTGCGGATGGGAAATCAACGGCACTGAAGCCCCAACCTTCATTGTCCAAGTTATCAGCAGCGCCAAAAGTTGTTGAGAAAATAGGAGTGGCCTCGTCATTTCTAATAATTTGAAGAGTTAATAGTCCAAATTGAGGACTAACGACTACTTTCGCGTAGCCTGTCAATAGGACCCGAACCAGTCCTTGGTTTGCTGCTAATACCCCACTGGTTTGAAGCCCGATATCCCCGAAAACCAGCGGTGCAGCTGCTAAGGGGATTGCTACGGGAGCTGCATCAGAATTATCTTGTGACGATATGCGTAAGTCTAAAAATTGAATAGTCATAAGTTAATTCACCTCCTTTTAGTTTACTATATTCAAAACTTGTCCAATCCGTTCTGGGCATGCGGTAGCATGAAATAATGCTTTACCAACGTTGTACAATAAAGATCGGGGGAACCGTTCGAGTCAATGATTGCTGCATGAAGGACGTTGTAAACGACAGCCGCCTTGATTTGGACAGTTCTGGTTCTACCGGCAAAAACGCGTGAAATCACTATACGTGTTGACACGCCTTTATTCTTGCTCGAAGTTAGTTTGGAGCATGTTCGAACCTATCTTCTGCTTTCCATTTTTATTCCATACTTTTATCTTTCGTTCGATTGAATTTGTTTAGCACTTGCCTGCGTTCATTCATGATCGGCGTATCTAACTCTATGTATGAAGAAATTAGTTTCCCTTCTAGAGCTGATTTGAGGCTCCCTTTTTACCGCCCTTCGATTCAATCTCTCCCCCAGGCAAACGGATTCAGCTGCTAAATCCGTATAGAAGTTTCAATTTCTGTATTTAGATGAGTACGGAAACAACAATATGCTAAACACCTCTGTAGATGCAGCATTCGATAGCTGCTGCAAAGTTCGAGTCTAGGTACAGAAGAGTAGAAGAGGTAGCAATGGGAGATAGGCGGGGGGGAGAAAAGTGGCTGCAAAAGTTTAGATAAGCATGCCAACACGTATATTGTTGGCACGCCTAAATTGTGGTAGATTAGGAATAAATCATTAGTTCGATGAAAGGCAGGTGCCCCTCTTTGCCGCGTAATGAGAATCCCGTTGTGAAGGAAGAAACATTAGGCCATGTGGTGAAGGTACAGCAGGTCATGGACTTTATTGTGCTCGCTGAATTGCAAAAAGGCAGACGCTACGGTAAACAAATTGATGATTATATCGTCGAAGTATTGAACGGAGTCGGTGTCAATGATTCGTATCTTGCGCAGCGCTTAAAGACACTTGCGGAGAAAGGGCATGTCATCGGGAAATGGGACAGTGATAACCGGTATAATCGTTTCTATGAAATTACGGATTCAGGCATCGAATATTTCAACCAGCTGCTTCGTGAACTGCCTGAACGGGTTGAGCTTGCGCAAAAGGTCTATCGGATGTTCAATAAATTTATGAACAAATATGATTAATGAGAGAGGACGATAACCAGGTGGATTTTAATTATGCCGAAGTTGTTGCTGATCTGAAGAAGGCCTTTGTCAAAGGTACCGTGCAATTCCGCAGTGATAATGGCCGGCCGTATATTCCGAATCAAGTGTATACCGACCGCGTTGAAGCAGCCACCAACAGCCGGTGGAGCAGGGAAATTAAAGAGCTTGAAATTAATACAGCAGGCCGGTTCGTCAAAGCGATCGTCCGGATCCATATTGGAGCTTATTATCGGGATGGGTACGGGTTCTGCAGTATAGAGGAAGATTCAGCTAATCATCCGAAGAAGATTGCTAATGCCGTGGATAAAGCGGTGAATGAAGCCCTTCTAGAAGCCTTCGACAGCTATGAGATGGGATGGAGAGATCTGGCGCCATATAAGAAAGAGGATTGGGCAGGAAATCCTGCTCTGCGGCATCTGCTCGAGTCGGATGCCCCTCCTGCACCCGGCACAGAGATTTCCGTGCGCAGCCATTTCATCTCCGAGCGTACCTGTATCTTTACCAATTGCGGTAAACGGCTGACCCGTGAGGAGTGGGATATTCTAGGGATGGTCAAGGGGTTGAACCGTGACAAAATGACCTACTGCTACAACCATCTGCGGCCTCATTATAAGAAGCTCCTGCCCGAAGAACTTAAGAATAGACTTGATCATGAGTACAGCGAAAACCCTTGATAATCAAGGGTTTTTTTATTGCATCAATTACTGCGGCAATTGTTGATGGGGATGGATGCACTTTTATCATCACTTAGCAGCTGCAGCGTGAAAGCACTTGAACATTATTGGATAGGAAGCTGAAAGTTTCTGTTAATGAATTCCTTATTCGTTGATCGGCAGGTTATTCTAAATATTGACAGTGACGAACATTTGTTCTAAAATTTTAACTAGAATGAAGGCTCCATCTGACAGGATTTAAGATTTAACTAGGAGGCTTATGATGTCCACGAACACTTCCCGAATTATGATTCAAGCATCTGCGAATAGAGTCTGGGATGCACTTACGAAACCCGAATTAGTTAAGCAGTGGCAGTACGGAAGCGATCTTATTACGGATTGGCAAGTCGGCAGTGACATTCGTTTCAGCAGCGAATGGGAGGGTGTCGTCTATGAGCAATGGGGGAAGGTACTGGAAGTCGTCCCGTTTTCGCTGCTTAGATACTCCCTTTTTGCACCGCGGCCGGGCCTGGAGGACAAGCCCGAGAATTATTTCATCATGAGCTATGTGCTGAACGAAGAAGAGAATCGTACGTTATTAACGATTGAACAGCAGGATAACAGACCAGAAACCGGTACCCAGGAATCTAATGAAGATGAGAGTCAGTCGGTTCTATCTGCACTCAAGGCCATAGTCGAGGCCAACTGATTAAGTTGAATCTCGTGCTTACAGATAGGAACTCATAGCGAACCGCCCATTCATCGGGCGGTTCTTTTGTATTGGAAGGAACAAATATGGAGCGCGTATTAATAAACGCTTAGTTAAACTAAAGAATTAGTTTACATATTATAATTTATGTAATCTATGATCCTGCACAGGCAAGACTTCCAATGTTGGCATGCTGTAGATTATTATTGTTGAAGTTGATTAATCAACTAATGTTGGTATGTTTTAGCACCAACGAACGAGTAGCAGCTCGCTATATACATGTGCAAAGTGCGTTTTTTTAGTTGTGCAAACGCGATCGCTGTAGGATGATGAGAATGACGTTATTGTAGAAGGTGGAAATAAAGCTGGTATACAATGACTTTCAAGGACCGCTTGTTAACGAAACTATAATCCTAGGAGGAATTTTCTGGTGACATTAACGGAAATATCTTTTGCATATCTAGAATCATTAGAAATTCCCGTTGGAACTCCGCAAGCGCTTTCAAGAATGTCTGGCGGATTTAGCAATGATAATTACTTGCTTACGACCAGTCTTGGCAGGTATAGACTCCGAGTGCCGCAATTTTCTATTCAGGCAGACCAACTTTTGGCTGAACAAATGGTTTTGAAATGGGCATCAGAAAAAAGTAATATTGTTGTTCCGCTGCTGCATCACTTTACACTGCCGAAAGGTACGCACCTGAGCATATTTCCATTCATTGACGCTGATCTCAATTTTGATTTACATAATGAACAATTGATGCGCAGTGCCGGCATGGCTCTAGCTGAATTTCATCTGGCTGTCGAGGGGTATACGGGTAAATTGCCTATGAAGCCGTTATCCAGGTCCTTCAGTCTTCATGCGGTAGATATTGAAGATCTAAGAACCATCTTGAATGAAGAAACGGTATCCGAGTACCCCGGTATTTGGGATGCTGTAGAAAACCTATTATCTCGGATGCAAAAGATCAGTAAGCAAATGACCGAGGAGCCTTATATTTCCCTGCCTCATCTTTCGTGCCATGGAGATTATGCGCCTGCTAATCTATTAGCACATCAAGACAGTGTAGCCGGAATTATCGATTTTGAGTGCTGCCGCTGGGCGCCGAGAGTATACGATTTGGCCACCTTTTTACTTGCCTTGCAGCAAGGTGAGGGATATGAGGAATTTATGTCAGCTTGGTTCCTGAAAGGATATAAATCCATGATCACCTTATCGGATACAGAGCTTGGGTGGATTCCAAGATTACAAATGATCCGTTCTTTGGACGCGGCCAACAGACATTTTAAACAAGCGATTCAAGGAGATTACCAAGTACATGCGGGTCTAGTGATGTATTGGGACCGTATAACAAGTGTTGGACAGAACTGATCTAAGCATGGAACAAACTGCGTACTGACATGGACCGGTTCGGCAGACAAATCGCAGCCGATAAGTCTGCCTTATTGGCTTGCACACTTCAACTAGAAGCCTGTGTTTGCATCATTGCACGTATCATCCAGAGGCTCGATCTGCAAGCAGCCCAAGAAAAACGCGAACGACAAAAAAACCTCTTGAAATCATCGCTAATCTCCCTCATAATTGGAATGTGCGCGGGCACGAAGTGTCAACTGAGGAGAGAAATAATGACGATCACGATTAAGCATATCGCCGACAAGGCCGGAGTCTCCAGAGGCACGGTAGACAGAGTACTTAACGGACGAACGGGCGTTAAGCCGGAAGTAAGAGAGCGGGTTCTGGCGATTGCCAAAGAGATGGATTATTCTCCTAACGTTGCCGCAAAAGCTTTGGCTTACAGCAAAAAGCCCATTCTATTTGGCGTAGTGATGCCGCCGCGGGAGATCAGCTTTTTTGACGAGGTCAGACGCGGCATTCAGAACGCAGCAGATGAATTGAAAGATTTGGGCATTCGCCTGGAATACGAATATGTGAACAACCGCAAGCAGGAGGAAAGCGCCGCTGCCATCGATAAGCTGGTAGAGATGGGCGCGGACGGTATTCTTTTTTCAGCGATGGATAACGACCTGACCAGGGCAAGCATCGACCGGGCAGTAAAACAAGGAGTTCCGGTTGTTACTTTTAATTCGGACGTGGAGAATTCAAGCCGGGTTTGCTTTATCGGCCAAGATCTCCCCAAAAGCGGACGGATTGCAGCAGGACTATTAAGCAGGATTTTGAAAGCGGATTCCAAAGTGCTTGTTGTCACAGGCAGTTTGAATTTCCACGCTCACCGCTCCAGAGTGAAAAGCTTTCAGGACAACCTGCAGCAGACTAGAAGCGATATTGAGATTGTGAATGTCGTCGAAGGTTTCGATCAATACGAGTTAACCTTTTCCCAGATCGATCAAGCTTTGCACCAAGAACCAGGCATAGAAGGGATATATATGGCGACCGGCGATGTCGGAGCATGCATAGATGCCATTAAACGCCATGGAAAGGAGGGAAAGGTGAAAGTTGTATGCAACGATCTGCTGCCCGAAACAGAGCGTGGCATGAAGGAAGGCATTATCGACTTCACTATTGTTCAGAATCCGTCGATGCAGGGTTACCGGGCGCTTCGTATTCTGTTCGATCATCGATTTTTGGGTAAGCCTCCGGAGATCGAATACTATTTTACAGAAACGAATATTATGATCCCAGAGAGTATGTAAAATTTTTTATCCTAATTCGTGCTCGGGCACGAAATGAACGAAGCATTGTATTTTCAGCATAGAAGAAGGAGCGAATGTTATGAACCAGCAGAATTGGGTTGAAGCCTGCGCTGAAAACGAGGTTGAGGTCGAGGACGTTATTCGGTTTGACTACGAAGAAGGGACGTATGCGATTTATCGTACGGATAAGGGCGATTATTACGCGACGGACGGGTTCTGTACCCATGAAAAAATTCATTTGTCGAACGGTCTTGTCATGGGCCAAATCATTGAATGTCCCAAGCATAACGGCAAATTCGACATCCCTACAGGCCAGGCTAAACGCGCTCCCGTCTGCATTGATTTACGCACTTATCCCGTGAAGATCGAGGGCGGGAAGGTTTGGATTCAGATAGGCAGCTAATCTCAAAAAAGGCGGAGTGCCATGAACCCTTATGCAGCGAAACCTATAATGAAGACGAGTTTTCAGATCTATGAGTTAAGCGACTCTCAAAGTCAGTCAACCGTAGAGATCATCCCGGAAATAGGCAATAATCTGTACCGCTTCTACTGGATGGGCCATCAAATCCTCATGTCTCCGGAAAGCTTGCTTACCTTGAACAGCGAGCCAATGGCTGCTTTCAAATACGGGACGCCGATTCTGTTTCCGCCCAACCGGATTAAGAAAGGAACCTTCAGCTTCCAAGGCAAAACCTACCGGCTGCCGATCAACGAACCGCCCGATCATCATCTGCATGGCGAACTTTGCTCGAAGCCTTGGGAGGTCGTCGAATTCGGAGCTTCAATGGAGGAAGGGGCTTATTTGATCAGCCGTTTCCGATATGCGGACCATCCTGATGTATTCGCTTACTTCCCGCATGAGCTCGTCTTTACGGTGAAGTACCTCCTATATGAGGGGCAGCTTTATTTTCACAGCACAATTACGAACGAGGGCAAGGAAGCAGCCCCCTTTGCGTTCGGACTTCATCCTTACTTTCACATTTCATTCGCTGGGGGAGAACAACTGACCTTAAGCGTTCCCGCTACAGAAGAATGGCCGGTCACGAATCAGTCATTCGTGACGGGATTACCTTCCGCGACTCCGTTCAGCCGCGCTCTGAATGAAGGTGCTTCGCTTGAAGATATTCCGCAGCTTGCTTGCTCATTAATTGCATTTAGCGAAGCGGAACGTACATGCCGCATCACGATTGGCAGCAAAGGATACTCCATTGCTTATCAGATTGGAGAAGGCTTTCCTTATGCCGTGTTGTTTCGGCCTGACTGGGGATCGGCTTATTCCATTGAACCCTATACGTGCTTGACGGACGCGTTTAACCTTCCTTATGGGGAAGACCGGACGGGAGCCAGGGGCATAGAACCGGGAGAAGCCATCGAACTATCGACCCGTATTTGGATTGAATCCGTTTAAAGTCATTCAGAGGAGGATTCGTGGAAATGATCGATTTAAATCTGAACGTCGAACCGGCAATGCCCATGCGAAAGGATTTTCGAATCGGCTGCATCGGCTCTGGCTTCATCATGCGGGATTGCCACCTTGTGGCATATCGCGATGCGGGGTTTCACCCTTTTGCCATCAGCTCCAGAACGCCGGAGAACGCTGAAGCTGTTGCCAAGCTTAGAGGAATTCCCCATGTTTACCGGACCTCGAAAGAATTGATTCAAGACGAACGCGTGGAGATACTGGATATCGCGGTACCGCCGGACCGGCAGCTCGAAATCGTACGATATGCGGTTAAATTCGGTCACATTAAAGGCATCTTATGCCAAAAGCCGTTAGCGATGAACATGCAGGAGGCACGGGAGATCGTCAGCCTCTGCGAGGAAGCCGGCATTAAGCTCGGGGTCAATTCCAATATGCGGTACGACCAGTCAATTCGTGCTTTGAAGACGATATTAGAGCGGGGATACCTTGGAGAACCCGTGCTGGCTACAATTGAGATGCGGGCAACTCCACATTGGCAGGATTTCCTCCGACACTATGAGACAATCGGCATTCTCAACATGGGCATTCACCATATTGATGCCTTTCGCTATCTATTCGGCGACCCGGAGAACATTACGGCCGTTACAAGGCGTGATCCGCGGACGAAGTTCAAACATATTGACGGCATTTCGCAGTACACCTTTCAATATGGCAGTGAGCTCATGGCTACCAGCCTCGATGACGTATGGGCTTGGCCAGGTGAAGGAGCCGAGAAGGATATCTACATTAAATGGAGAGTCGAAGGGCTGGAGGGTTTCGCTCAAGGAACTATCGGCTGGCCGGGTTATCCCGAACGAACCCCGAGCACACTGGAGTTCACAACCAAACAATCGCCCAGCGAATGGTTCCGCCCACTATGGGAAGGGGTTTGGTTTCCAGATGCGTTCCAGGGAACGATGGCACAGCTGCTGCGCGCCGTTGAGACCAATACAGAGCCGGAAATAGGGGGCAGAGACAATCTGGTGACGATGGCATTGGTTGAAGCCTGCTACAGATCGATTGCTGAACAACGTACGATCGCATTTTCGGAAGCGTTTTCTTAATTAATTGTATATAAACCTCAATTTCAAGGAGGAATCGTCCATGATATCAGTAGGCATATTTAATGGGTATTATCCTTATTCACTGGCGGAAAGCATTGCACGTATTAAGAAAGACGGTATGTCATGCGTTCAACTTGATCTGTCCTTCAAAGACATGGATGTATCACCGGCATCGTTAAACCGCAGCAGCGCCCGCCAGATACGCGATGCGTTCCGAGATGCGAATCTGCCGATCGTCTGTATCTCCGGATACACCAATATCATTCATCCGGACCCGGTCAAACGCGCAGAGAACATCTTCAATCTGAAGAAGCTGCTGGAATTCGCGCGAGATCTCGGATCCCCCTATGTGATTAGCGAGACCGGAACCTACAACACCGAGAGCGATTGGGTATGGGATCCGAAGAACGGCACGGAGGAAGCATACGAAGAGGTGTGCCGGCAATTAGAGGACTTGGCCAAGTTCGCCTACGAACACGGTTCCATGTTTCTCGTCGAGAATTACGTCAATAACGTCATTGGCTCCGTGGATCAATTGGCCCGGTTGTTCTCCGATGTCTCTCATCCCGGTCTGGGCTTGCTGATGGATCCGACTAATTATTTCACAGACATGAATATCTGTCATGTTGACGAGGAACTCGACCGCATCTTTAATATTCTCGGCGACAAAATCAAAATCGCCCATGCCAAGGACTGTAAACCTGCACTGGATATATCGGAGAAGCATGCTTCAATCGACGCGTCCGAGTCGCACACCTTCCGCGGCGCCGGGGCCGTCGAGCTGCCCGCTCCCGGCCTCGGTATTTTAAACTATGATTTGTATTTAAAGCGTTTGTCTAAGCTTCACCCGAATATTCCGATTATTATCGAGCATTTGGATGAAGCAGACATCCCCCGGGCGAAACAGTTTCTCGATGGGAAATTGAAAAATATTGGCGGCTAATGAGCAGGAGGAGGTAAGATCATCATGGCCGAAGCACTGAAGAAAAGGGATTACAGCATTACCGGCCCTGAGAATCGACGGGCGCAAGAGAGGGGGCTCGCAACCGCGGAATGGTACGCGAGCCCGATTCCCCGGCAGCGGATGAAAGAGCTCATGAAAAGAAGGAACGGTCCGGCCATTCGGGATACGCTGATTTGGTTCGCTCTTCTTATCCTCGTCGGGTATACGGCGTATCTATCATGGGGAACATGGTGGGCGATTCCGGCTTTTCTGGCTTACGGTATTCTATACGCCACGCCGGGCGATTCCAGGTGGCATGAATGCGGTCATGGCACTGCGTTCAAGACGATGTGGATGAACGAGGCTGTCTACCAGATCGCTTCATTCATGGTGCTAAGATCAGCGACACCCTGGCGTTGGAGCCATTCCCGTCATCACACGGATACCATTATCGTCGGACGCGACCCCGAGATCATTACGGAGCGTCCACCGGTATGGAAAATCATACTCATGCAGATTTTTCACCTCTATGGAGGTCCGATTGAAATCAAACGGTTCGTACTGCACTGTTTCGGCAGGCTCGATTCCATAGAGCAGGAGTATATACCTCCAACAGAGCGGCGTAAGACATACCGGGAGGCTCGCATCTATTTGTTCATTATATTTGCAGTCACAGCCGCGTGCCTTTCAATGGGTACGATCCTGCCTGCAATGTACATCTTTTTACCTTCCTTTTACGGCGGGATTGTCGTTATTCTGTTCGGTATTACCCAGCATTTAGGCCTCTATGAGGACGTATTGGATCACCGGCTTAATACCCGTACGATCTATATGAATCCGATTCTGCGTTTCCTTTACTGGAACATGAATTACCACATTGAGCATCATATGTTCCCGATGGTTCCCTATCATGCGCTTCCTAAACTGCATGAAGAGATGAAACGGGATTGCCCGGACGCCCGCCAGGGTCTATTGGCTGCATTGAAGGAGGTCATTACGGCACTAAGAAAGCAAAAGCACGATCCTTCTTACGTAGTCGAGAAGCCGCTGCCCAATACGGCGCACCCTTACAAGTTTGGGCCGGATTCGGTTTAATAGGATTCAAACAAGAAGCTTACTGCTCCGGTCTCTGGCGGAGCCGTGAGTTTCTTTTTTTTGAGGCAGGAGAAAGGGATAGGAATGTACTGAGTTATCCTGGTGAACGCAATTTGCTAATGCAGGAAATGTCTGGGGATGCGGCGAATATGTGACCAGCCTATCAAGCATAGCAAAGTCTTTTCAGGGTGTCCCACCAACACGGTAACAAGAACCACAAAAACCTCAAATTCAGTTAATCAATCATTACATTTTTTTGCGGATGTGTCGATTTTGCCTTCAGCGGTTCGTCGTCTTCATAGAGGCCCGGATATCCTGAAAGCCGACGAGCAGGAATAAAGTGGTGCATGTATCCACTCGAAGCCATATCTAAACCAGCTGTTTGAGCAGCAAAGGAGACATAGACATGTACAAATTAATTTCAAAAGATGGCACCAAGATCGCCTATGACAAAGCTGGTCAAGGACCGGCTCTCATAATGGTAGCGGGAGCGTTCAGCTACCGGAAATTTCCGGGACAGGTGCAGCTGGCTAATCTGTTGTCCAGCACTTCACGGTCTACA
This sequence comes from Paenibacillus solisilvae, assembly GCF_042656405.1. Classification (NCBI taxonomy): domain Bacteria; kingdom Bacillati; phylum Bacillota; class Bacilli; order Caryophanales; family Paenibacillaceae; genus Paenibacillus; species Paenibacillus solisilvae. Next base: position 166,861 of record NZ_JBHSOW010000068.1, read on the forward strand.
ACTATGACCGCCGCGGCCGCGGCGATAGCGGAGACACACAGCCATATGCCATAGAGCGCGAGATTGAAGATCTTCAAGCAATGATTAATGAAGCTGGCGGCTCAGCATATGTTTGGGGATTGTCATCCGGGGCGGTTCTTGCCCTGCAGGCAGCAGCGAGGGGGTTAAACATCACGAAATTGGCCTTGCATGAACCTCCATTCGTGGTTAATGCCGCAGACCGCAGGCCGCCGAATCATTTCGTCATGCACGTTACTGAGCTTATAGCAGCTAATCGCCGGGCCGAGGCCATCAAGTACTTTATGACCCAGGGCATGGGTGCGCCTTCATTCGTTGTCAGCTTGATGCGCATTATACCTGGCGTGTGGTCCAAGCTCTTAGCCGTTGCACACACGCTACCCTACGATGCGGCTTTGTTGGATGGATATATGGACGGGAAGCCGCTGCCTGCCGAATTATGGAGGGCAGTCACGATGCCGACTCTAGTGCTCGAAGGCACGGAGAGCCCGGCTGTACTGCGTCATGGTGCCCAAGCACTTGCAAACATACTCCCCAAAGCGCAGCTGATGAGTAAAAAGGGACTCGGCCATACCAAGAAGCTCCATAAAAAAATAATTTCATCGGAACTTGCAGCTTTCTTTAACGGAAATCGCTAAGCTGCAGGAGCCTTACTTCCTGCAGTCGAAAATAATTGATATGGGCTGTCGATCCAGTCAAGATTGATTCGTCATGTATATAGAAGCGGATTTACTTGGACGGTCTTACACCGGTATACGAAGCTTCACCAATAATAGGAGGGTACAACTATGAGATTTATGATGATTGTTAAAGCGACAACAGATTCAGAGGCGGGAGCTATGCCGAGCCGGGAGCTTATTGATGCCATGCAGAAGTATAACGAGGAGCTGGTGAAAGCCGGTGTTTTGCTCGCTGCCGATGGACTGCAGCCCAGCTCAAGCGGAATCCGGATTTCCTATCCGGAACCCGGAGGCAAACCGAAGGTTATTGATGGTCCGTTTACGGAGGCCAAAGAAATGATCGCTGGCTATACGCTGATCGAGGTTAGATCCAGGGAAGAAGCCATTGAATGGGCCTTGCGCATGCCGGATCCCCATGGATTTGGACAAGGCGAAATCGAACTCAGACAGGTGTTCGAGATGGAGGATTTAATGGACAATCCCGAAACGCTGGCCAAAGAAGCCGCACTCCGCAAACAGGTAGAAGAGCAGAAAAAAGCGTGAGCTTGTCCCATACACACCGAACCATTGATGCGATATGGAGAGTGGAGTCGGCCAAGATTATCGCGGGATTGACGCGCATGGTTCGGGACGTGGGTCTAGCAGAGGACCTTACCCAGGATGCTCTGGTGATTGCCCTGGATCGATGGCCTGAGGCCGGCATTCCGGACAATCCTGGCGCCTGGCTGATGACGACGGCGAAGCGGCGTGCGATCGATCTTATGCGCAGGACCAAGCTGCGCGATCAGAAATACGTAGAGATTGCCCGCAATACGGATTTGTATACCGAGGAAGATATAGATCATGCTTTGGACGGGGAGATCGGCGACGATCTCCTTCGTCTGATCTTCTTGACCTGCCATCCGGTGTTATCACAGGATGCCAGGGTTGCCCTGACGCTCCGCCTGCTATGCGGGCTTACCACGGATGAAATCGCACGCTCTTTTCTCGCCGCCGAATCAACGATTGCCCAGCGAATTGTCAGGGCCAAGAGAACTCTTAACGCGGAGAAGGTACCTTTCGAAATGCCTGAAGGGGAAGAACTCAAAGACCGCCTGTCTGCCGTGCTTGAGGTCGTTTATTTAATGTTCAATGAAGGATATTCGGCAACCTCCGGGGAACACTGGATCCGTCCATTGCTTTGTCAGGAGGCGCTGAGACTGGGACGCGTACTTGCCGAGATCGCTCCTCAAGAACCGGAAGTTCACGGTCTGGTTGCCCTTATGGAGATTCAATCTTCGCGGTTTAAAACCAGAGTTAACGCCAAGGGAGAACCGGTTCTTCTCATGGATCAAAACCGGGCGCAGTGGGATCAACTGCTGATCCGCCGCGGCTTGACGGCACTGGAGCGCAGCCAGAAGCTAGGACGTCCGCTCGGACCTTACTCGCTGCAGGCTGCGATTTCTGCTTGCCATGCGCAGGCACCGACTGCAGCTGAGACCGATTGGATTCGAATAGCTGCTCTTTATGAAGCGCTCTCGAGAGTAACGCCTTCGCCGATCGTTGAATTAAACCGGGCGGTCGCCATTTCCATGGCGTTTGGTCCGGCCTTCGGGCTCCAGATTGTCGATGAGCTGGGTGCTGAACCTTCCTTAAAGGGATACCATCTGCTGCCGAGCGTTCGCGGCGATCTCTTGGTGAAGCTGGGGCGCTTCGATGAAGCCCGTACAGAATTTGAACGCGCCGCATCCATGACCCGGAACGAGCGGGAACAGGTGTTTTTACTGAATCGGGCAGCTGAATGTGAGTCTGAAACATCGAAATAATTCTTTTTTCAACCGTTTTGTCGATCACTGCGTTTCCCATTCGTCGTTATAGTAAGGGAAGAATTGCGGCAGCCTATACGGCCCTCAGGTCTTCTTCCCACTAGGAGGGAAACAAAAATGCGATTTATGTTAATTGTCAAAGCGACAGGATACTCGGAAGCTGGAGTCAATCACAGCCGGGAACATAGCGATGCTAGGATTGCGTACAAGAAGTCTTTGTCCAAGGCCGGTGCACTCCTTGCAGCAGAGGAGCTTCAGCCAAGCTCAACCGGGATAAGGATATCGTATCCATCGCATGGCGGAGATCCAGAGGTACAGGCCGGCCCTTTTCCGCCGGATCAAGAGCTCATTGCGGAATATACCCTGATCGATGTGGGGACGGAGGACGAGGCTCTGAATTGGGCTCTCCGGATGCCGGTTCCGGCGGGCCGCGGCGAATGCGAGATCGAACTGCGGAGGCTCGAGGAAAATTCGGATTCGTTACGGGAACCTAGATTACAGGCATTGGAAGCTGATTTGCAGGATCAACTCAACATGTTAAAAAAAATCTAATTCTTCTTAATCTGCTGTCGATTTCTCCTAATCCAAAAAATAACCGCGACGAACCTAAAGGAGAGTATTCAGAATGAATCAGGACGTAACCGATTTTATTGAAGCGTTAAAAGAACCGTGGCAGGGGGAATTGTCCGCTAATCTGCGGGAGGTTGTCCACCAGGCTATACCGGAAGTGCATGAACGTATTCAGTATAAGAAGCCTCATTTTTTGAAAAACGGCAAATACGCCGCTGTCATCTCGACATCCAAAGACGCGGTCAGCTTTACGATCTTCAATGCTGCCGCGCTGGAGCTCCCGGAAGGCATGTTCGATGGTCCCCCGGAAAGAAAAACGCTGAAGCTGCGTAGGGGATACGTTTGATTCGGGGCAGCTGATGTCGTTGGTCAGCCAAGCTTCTGGCTCACTTTAAAGCTAATTGATCCCAATAGCGACAGCGCATAATTTTGTAAGGTCAAAGTTAGATTGAAATCAGCTCACCATGAGGCGGGCTGATTTTTGTTTTCTAAATCGGTTTAATGCGGAGCTTGTCTTTTTGGCGAAACATCGGCTCGCTCACCGGTGTGAAAGTGCAGCCACAGACATGCCTTCTGGACCGGCGCCGAAGAAGGCCGAAACAGTCATGCTGAAAAGCAGCTAATAAAAATCCATGCAATGGAAACGTTGTTACCGTTATGAAATGATGTAATGCGTGCCGGATGTTTATTCAACTTCACTAAGAACCCACAAGCAGAGCGCTGCTGACCTTAAGACGCTTATCCGCTCTGAAATAACGGTCGTTTTTGCTCTAAACCTTTAGTTTTAACAGGCCGGAAGAAAAAAAGCATGTTCAGAATTATAAAAATAAAGGTCGACATTAAATATCGTTTGTAGCCTATTCCAAGTCTTGCGATTACGATAATGTGACACCAGATTTGATTCCGGGTGATAAGACAAAGGAGGAGATATAGTAATGACAAAAAAGAAGCAGGTCTCGAGTATTCTATTCATTACGTGCCTGGGAACATCAGTTTTAACCGGTTGTAACTCATCCAGTCCTGCTCAAGAAGCAAATACCGATCCGGCAGAGGTTCCAAAGCTGACCAGCCTGACATATTGGACAGGCATGGCCGGTCAAGCGTCCGCAACTATGAAAAGCTATAACGAAATGGAACTCTATAAAGGACTGGAACAAAAAACCGGAGTCAAAGTCGACTTCCAGCATCCGCCTCAAGGACAGGATGCAGAGCAGTTTAACTTAATGATTACTTCGGGCAAGCTTCCTGATGTCATTGAATATCATTGGACGACAAGCTTCCCCGGCGGTCCGGAGAAGGCGGTCAAAGACGGCACCATTATTAAATTGAATGATTATATTGATAAATACGCCCCTAAATTTAAACAAATGCTCGATTCGCACCCGGATTGGCGCAAGCAAATCACTACAGACGACGGCAGCATCATATCATTCCCATTTATTCGGGACGGTAAAGAGCTGCAGGTGTTCATGGGACCCGCAGTCCGGCAGGATTGGATGGATAAGCTCGGACTGAAAACGCCAACGACGATCGACGAATGGTACAACGTTTTGAAAGCGTTTAAAGAAAAGGATCCGAACGGCAATGGCAAGCCGGATGAAATTCCTCTGCTGCTGCGGGTTGCAGAACTCGGAACACACGCATTCATTGGCGCTTATGGCATTACCAACGGCTTCTACCAAGACAAGGGGACAGTCAAGTTCGGTCCGGTTCAGCCTGAATTCAAGGAATTCCTGATGACGATGAACAAATGGTACAAAGAAGGCCTGCTGGACCGTGATTATGCAGCAACGGATGACAAGCTGTACGATGCCAAAATTACTGGAAATCAAGTCGGATCTGCCGTACTCCTTGTTGGTGGCGGGATCGGAAAATATTCCAACTTGATGAAGGATAAAGATCCGAACTTCAAGCTGGCGGGCGTACCGTATCCCGTGTTGAATCCGGGCGATAAGCCGGAGCTCGGGCAGCTCGATTTTGCGTTCAACGGCAGAGGAGCGGCAATTACAACCAGCAACAAGAACCCGATCGAAACGGTGAAATGGCTCGATTATGGCTATTCCGAAGAAGGTCACATGCTGTTCAACTTCGGAACGGAAGGCAAAAGCTACAATCTCGTTGATGGCTATCCCAAATGGACGGATGACATCTCGAAAAACGCTAACGGGCTGCCGGTTCAGCAAGCTATGGCCCGCCATAACAGGGCGTCCTGGGACGGTCCGTTCGTTCAGGACAAGCGTTATTTGGAACAATATTTAGCGCTGCCACAGCAGAAAGATGCGGTTAAGGTATGGTCCGAACCGAGCAACGAGAAGAAGATGCCGCTCGTAACCCCGACCAAAGATGAAAGCAGCCGGTTCGCATCCATTATGGCGGACATCAATACATATAAGGACGAAATGTTCAACAAATTCGTCATGGGAGCCGAACCGATCGACAGCTTCGATAATTATGTCCAAACCATACAGAGTATGGGCCTCGATGAAGCTTTGAAAATCCAGCAGGCCGCCCTGGAAAGATACAACAACCGTAAATAATCGGCCGTACGAGTCTCCGGAGGTGGAAGTTTGGGGAATCATCGGAAGCGATCGAGAGGAAGTGAATGTTCATGTCCGTCACGCAAACGGAGCTTGCGGTACGCAAAACCGCTGTAGAGAAAAAGGATAGTGCCTGGCGCACCATACGGAAGGATCTAAAGGCTAACAAACTGATCTATCTGATGGTATTGCCCGTCGTCGCTTATTACATCATCTTCCATTATGGTCCCATGTACGGCTTACAAATCGCCTTCAAAGATTTCAGTCCGGGACAAGGGATTGCCGGCAGCTCCTGGATCGGGTTCCGTCACTTTCAGGAGTTTTTCAGCAGTTATTATTTCGGGCGTCTTGTCTGTAATACGATCCTCATTAATATTTATGAGCTGTTGTTCGGTTTTCCGGCCGCTGTCTTGATGGCCCTTCTGCTCAATGAAATTCGCAGCACCTTATTCAAGCGCTCCGTACAAACGATCTCTTATTTGCCTCATTTCATATCGATCGTTGTCGTGGTCGGGATGATGGTTGATTTTTTGGCCCGTGACGGGCTCATCAATCAGGTACTGGGGTTACTGGGCCTGGATTCAATCGCTTTTTTCCGTGAGCCCGGATGGTTTCGTTTCTTATATGTTTCATCGGGCATCTGGCAGGGTGTAGGCTGGGGATCCATCATTTATTTGGCCGCCATCTCCAATATCGACCCAACTCTCTACGAAGCCGCCAAAATCGATGGGGCAGGCCGTTTGAAGCAGGTCATGCACATAACCATCCCCGGCATTATGCCGACGATCGTAATTTTACTGATCTTGAACGTGGGGTCCATGATGAGCGTCGGCAGCGAGAAGGTCCTGCTCATGTACAACCCCCAGACCTATGAAACCGGGGACGTCATCTCGACATTCGTTTACCGGAAAGGGATTCTGGAGGCCAATTACGGGTATACCGCTGCTGTAGGTCTCTTTAATTCAATCATAAGCTTTGCACTGATTATCATCTCGAATACCGTCAGTAAACGTGTGAGCGATAATAAGCTCTGGTAAAGGAGGGAACTAATGATTAAAAGGAGTTTAGGCGAGAAGAGCTTTGACATATTTAACGTGATACTCATGCTGCTGCTTTGCTTTATAACGCTTTATCCGTTTCTTTATGTCCTCTTTGCCTCCTTCAGCGATCCGGCAGAGGTCGCGCAGCACCGTGGACTCTTGTTCGCACCGCGCGGATTTAATTTGGCGGCATACACAGCGGTATTCGATAATCCCATGATTGCCAAAGGCTATCAAAACACGCTATTTTACGTGCTGACAGGTACCGCGATCAACTTGTTCATGACCTCGCTGGGGGCATATGCGCTCTCGCGCCGAAATTTGTATTTTAAAAATCATATCATGTTCATGATTGTCATCACGATGGTATTCAGCGGAGGCCTAATTCCTTCTTATCTGCTGATCGGCAATCTCGGTATGTTGAATACGCCGTGGGCGCTGCTTATTCCAGGGGCGATCAGTACCTTTAATTTGATCATCATGCGGACGGCTTTTCAAGCCGTACCCGTTAGTCTGGAGGAATCCGCCAAAATCGACGGGGCGAACGACTTGACCATATTGTTCCGAGTCGTTATTCCGCTGTCCATGCCGGTCATTGCCGTCATGATATTATGGTATGCGGTCGGACATTGGAATTCGTATTTCTCCGCATTGATCTATTTGCGTGACCGCGAGTTATATCCGCTGCAGCTCATTTTGCGGGAAATATTGATTACAAACAGCACAGACGCGATGATGACGGGGGCCTCCGCCGGGGATAAAATGCCGATTGGGGAGACCATCAAATATGCGACCATCATTGTATCCACCTTGCCGATTTTATGTCTCTATCCGTTCTTACAAAAATATTTTGTCAAAGGGGTCATGATCGGAGCGATTAAGGAGTAAAAACACGGTTATAGAAGGAAATGGGATGGTTTTCCACGAATATGTGGGGGGAAAGCATATTAAGTGGAGAAAGGGACCCTTATGATTCCTTATGTCAGTCAACTTCTCCGGTTAAAGAAGCGCAGCCGGAGAAGCGTATTCATTACTTTGCTGGTTTCTTACATTTGCATTCTTTTGTTCCCAGTTGTAATCGGAGGCGTCTTGTATTCACGGGTGGAAAAGGCGATGGTCGAACAGGCCAACCGTTCCAACCTCGCCATGCTGGAGCAGCTCAGGCTGTCCATGGACAGCAGCGTGAAAGAAGTCGATCAATTGTCGCAGCAAATCGCATTGAATCCCAAAATGGATCTGTTGTTGAACAACGACTTAGCGGAGGAATCATCGTACAAGTACATCGAATTTATTTCGGATTATTTAAACCGCTATAGAAGCTTCAGCGGGCGGTTTATCGAGGATTACTACATCTATTTCAAAGGAAGCGATACCATTCTGAAACCGGGAGTCCGCACGGATTCCCGAACATTCTACAGCAGCTACTACAGCTATAAGGACATGAATTACGAGTCCTGGCGCAAGGAGGTGCTGGAGAGTTATCACAATAGGGAATACTTGTCCACGAAAACACTAATCCGGGACGGAGGACTGCCTATCACGGCAAGTCTGGAACGGCAGCCGATTCAAGTACTCACGTATGTTCAGTCTCTCATTCCAATACGAGGCATGTCAGATGTCAAAGGAAGCCTTGTAGTGCTGATTAATGAAAAGCAGGTTAAAGAAATGATCCGGCAAATCGAGTCAGCGAACCGAAGCAACATTTACATTATCGACGCCAACCAAAAGGTGCTGACCGGGACAACGGATCAGGTTCCACTCAGCAAGCAGGTTTTTGGACAAGTGCAGGATAAACCCGGGTTTTTCCCCTATAAGAAAAATGGACAGGATCTGATGGTTTCCTACACATCCTCCAGACAAATCGGCTGGAAATACATTTCCGTCATGCCGCGGGACCTGTATATGCAGAAGGTCAATTCGGTCAAGGTAACCGCCGTTTGGCTGTTCGTGCTTTATTTGGCAGGGGGGCTGGTGGCATCGTATTTGATGGCTTACCGCAACTACAGACCGGTGAAGCAAATGCTTAAGGCTTTCGTAAAAGGCCGTGCTGTTGCGCAATCTCATATATCCAATGAATATGAATACATCCAGGAATCTTTTGAAAGCGTACTCATTGAACAGGAAAATTTGCAAGGGATGCTGAAACAGCAGACTCCCGTCATGCGGGCGAACTTTTTGTCCCGGCTCATACGGGGTCTCGTGGATCACACGGAAGATTTTAGCCATTCGCTCGATTTTATGAACATCCAGTTTGTGTCCGGTTCATTCGCGGTTATTTTGATCCAAGTCGATCAGGCTGGGAATTTTTCCAGAGAGCATTCCGAACGGCAATGGGCGTTGACCCGTTTTGTCATTTCCAACATTTGCACGGATTTGATTCACGAGCATCATGCCGGATACTGTATTGAACTCGACCGCGATCGTCTCGTCATCCTGCTTAATTTCAAGGAAACCCGCCTGAACGAAGCGATGCCCGATACGGAGAAGCTGGTCTGTACACTCAAGGAGGTGGTGGAGCACCAATACAAAATCGCTATTACCCTTGCCGTCAGCAACGTTCACGAAGGGTGGCAGCGGATCGGGAGCGCTTATGTTGAGGCGCTTGCGGCTATTGAGTATAAGATGATCAAAGGGAGTGCGATTATTTATTTTCACGAAATAAACTGCAAAGATCAGAACTACTTTTATCCCATGGAGACAGAAATACAATTGATGAATTATGTCCGAAGCGGAGATGCAGAAAGCGTCGGTAAGCTGTTGAATCATTTGTACGCGGTCAATTTTACTTCTAATCCGATTACACCCGGACTCGCCCGGTGCTTACTATTTGATTTGGCAAGCACGCACTTGAAGCTCATTAACTTAACAAGAGCACGGCTCGGAGAGCAGGTCGACGGTCAATTCGAAGCCATCACGGCCATATTAGCCTGTGCAACGGCCGAAGAGATGCATGTACAGATGAAGCAAATGTTCCTGTCGCTTACCCTTTCACTCAAAGCCGACCGTGGCGACCATAACGATCAGCTGCTTCAGGAGATGACCGCTTTTATCGATAACCATTACTCCGATCCCTATATGGGACTTAACATGATTGCAGAAAATTTCAGCCGGACGCCACAGTACGTCTCGACTTTTTTTAAGAAAACGAGCGGCCAGAACATCACCGATTACATTGCTAAATGCCGTATCCATCAAGCGAAAAGACTCATTTCCAGTAAAGATTTAACGATAGCCCAAATTGCGCAAAAAGTCGGCTATGCGAACGATCTCGTATTAATCCGCGTATTTAAGAAGGTAGAGGGCATTACACCGGGCAAGTACCGCGACAGCTGCTGATTATTCATGTTAGTAGACCTTTGTCAGCTTTTATTTGAAAGAATAGTTTAGTGACAAAAGGACAGCCTTTGAGCTGTCCTTTTGTCACTAAAGCAGATTTGCGTAATTAAGCACGGCAGATCATATCATTCGGCAGCACAAATAAAATCGTCCTGTCCATTTTTCAATAAGCATTGCAACCAGGGGCTGTCCCAAAAGTCATCGAAGATGACCGAGGGATTGCCCCTTGGTATTTTTAAACCAAAAAGAA